>JBBQPM010000056.1:0-36681 GCA_038217425.1 Gemmatales bacterium | reverse complement strand
AGAATTTCCGAGCCGGAAGCGTAAGCGACGATTCTCGCAGGCTCGTCGCTTACGCTTCTCGGAAAGAAATCGCAAACGCCTCAATTTCAGCCGAGTGTAGTATATACGGACCGCCCTGAGGTAGATCGTCTGGCCCGAAAGAACCTGCCCCCGCGAACTCGCAATTATTCCTGACGGCATCAACAGCGCACGTGTCCCTGCCATTTCCGCAAGGCGAGCGTTGCGCTTCGGACGGCAAAGACTGGAAACGGGTTGCGGTAACGGGAGGCCCGTTCCTGCCCCTGTTCGCGCCGTCAGGATGGGGCGGCTTAACGGCGAAGCTACTCCTGGATCGTCTCCGGAGGTTCGCCGATCAGACGCAGGTAGCGCGCCAGCAACATCTGCACGGCCAGGATCCGCTGCCAATCGCCCAGCTGCAAGAGCACTTCCGTTCCTTCCTCGTTGGCCTGAATGTACTCCGTCGCGTCGGTGATTCCCTTATGCAGGAAATCGAGGATCTCCGCGAGCCGGGCCGCTTGCGAGGGATTGAGCTTCATCGGCAACGGCGGCAACGCGTGCGAACCGATGAACAGGGCATTGCGCGTCGAACGGATCTTGTCGGCGTCGTTTAGCTCGAAATCGCAGTTGGCGTCGATTTCGCCCGAAACGGTGTTGGCCTGGACGGTGCGATTATCATCGCTCACTTTGCCGACCATTTCGCTCAGGGGCTGCTGCGAGCAGGAGTCAAGCCGGGCGGCGATGTCGTCGCTGGAGCCGAAGATGAGCGTCGATCGGCCCAGCGAGATGCGGTCGCCCATGCGCAGTCGGCGGATCTGCACGGTGAGGCCGTTGACGCGGGTGCCGTTAGTGCTTTCGAGGTCCGTGAGAATATAGTCCTCGTTGTCGACTTGCACCTTGGCGTGGAATCGGCTCACGCGTTCGTCGTTCAGGCGCAGCAGATTCCCCTCTTCCCGGCCCAGCGTGACCGGGGTCGGCAGATCGCGAAAAATGCGGCCTTTATCGATTCCCTCCAAAACCTGGAAGGTGACCAAGCCTCGCGTCATAACAGATCGCCTTTGGTTCGGATGTTGCAGCAGATCATTTAGCGTACGGCGGAGAATCAGCAAGCCCAGACGTAATGTCGGTACCGAGGTCGGCAGGAAGGACAGACACAGGTGCTCTTCGTTTTTTGGAAAGATTCACAAAGGTGAGTCCGCTGCGTTTCTCTTTATCCTTAAGATCGTTGTAAATAGCTGAGATATCGTAATTGAAGCTCGCCGCCTGTTCCTCGCGAATGCGTCGAAGCTCGTCTAGGATTGGATCTTCCATTGGATCACCTCATGAGTTGCTCGGGCGTACAGACAATCGGGGCGACGTACCCAAGGCTTTCACAAACCGCTTCGATAACAGGTCGCATGATCGCATTATTCAAATGTCGGCAATTCCAAGTCAGCAGGTACGGGATTTCTTGTTCTGCCGCCACTGCGATATGCAGTGCATCAGCCTCGGCTTTTTTCGGCAAGGCTTTTTCTCGAACCAGCGCCTTTGCCAGGAGTTCGGCATCTTTCGTTGTTTGCAGCAGTAACATCGACTTTAACATTCGCAGGCGCTCCTCCGCCGCCTGCACATCGCCTTTTCCCGCTTCATCCAGCGCGAGCACCGCCGTGCAAAGCTCGAAACTCGATCTCGATAGATCCCACCACTCGTGCGTTAGGTGCTGACGAGCAGCGGTGACCAAGTGGTTGCTCCGCCGCCCCGTCAGGTAGCTCACGATGGTGGTCTCGATATAGACGCGGTCCGCCATGTCTATCCCTCACTCATTGTGCGATGCCAAAGCGGCCCTGTCAATTCCCCAGTGCTCGGGAAACATCCAGGCAGGCGGCGAAACCACGTGATTTGACGTTTGGCGAACTGACGCGTACGAAATAGCACGCGCTCCTTCGCCCCCGCCAAATCCGTACGCCCGTCGAGATAGTCCCCGATTTCCGGGTAACCCAGCGCCTGGCTCGCTTCCCGGCTCAGCGGCTTCGGCAGCGCCCGCAGTCGCTGCACCTCCTCGATCCAGCCGTGCGCGAACATCGCTTCCACGCGCTGGGCGATGCGCTCGTGCAGCACGGCGCGCGGCAAGTCGAGCCACACGATGCGCTTCTCGTCCGGAGGCAACGCCTGTGCGGGCCATTGCTGTTGCCAGGCGCTGATGGGCCGGCCCGTCAGTTCGAAGACCTCCAGCGCGCGCACCGTGCGCCGGACGTCGTTGGGATGCAGTCGCTGCGCCGCGACCGGATCGACCGTTGACAGCCGGCGATGCAGCGTCTCGGGCGATTCTTTGAGCAGTCGAGCCCGGAGCGCGTCGTCGGCCGAGGGGCCCTCGAACATGCCGAAGATCATCCCCTTGAGATAGAGCGGCGTTCCGCCTACGAACAAGATCCGTTTCCCCCGGCCGCGAATCTCGGCGCAGACCCGCGCAGCCTCTTTCAGCCACCAGGCGACGCTCGAGGATTCCCACGGATCGAGCACGTCGAGCAGATGATGCGGAACCCGGGCGCGTTCCTCGGGCGTGGGCTTGGCGGTACCGACGTCCATGCCGCGGTAAAGGGCCATCGAATCCATCGAGACGATCTCGGCGTCCGCCGACTCGGCCCACTGAAGTGCGAGCCGGGTCTTGCCGGAACCGGTGGGCCCGGTCAGCACCCAGACGTCCTCGAATTCAGCGCGCATCGTTGGCCTCGCCGCTCACGGTACGCGACGTGTCCAGGAAGAGCCAGCAGACGCTCCCCAGTAATAGGGCGCCGACGTAGACGGCGAACGCGGGGCGGTAATCCTCGAACGCGGTTCGGCCCTGGGCCTTCAGAAGGTCGCTGTACCAGGCGAAAAAGAACTGCGACCCGACGGCGCCGAAGCCCCCCAGGCCGTTCATCAGTCCGAACATGGCGCCCAGGTGCTTGCCGCTCACGCGAAAGATATTCTCCCACAGAATCGATTGTTGGCTCAGCATCGCCAGGCACGAAAGACTGATCAGCGACGCGGACAGAACGACGTTGTCCACCAGGATCCCCGCGCTGAGTAGCCCGGCGGCGATGCAGAACGTGGTCGTGCAGTACAGTCGCTGCATGAGCGGGATGTTACGGGCGCGGCGCTGAATCCGGTCGGTCACCCAACCCCCCAGGAGGACGCCGAAGCCCGCGCCGAGGAGGATCATCGACGTCAGCGTCCCCGATTCGATCTCGTTCAGATTCTTGGCGACCTTGAGATAGGTCGGATACCAGGAGAAGAAGAGGTAGGTGTAGAACGAGCTGAGCGAGATGATGAGGGCGAGGATCCAGATTCCCGGATGCCTGACGACCTGGCGCCAGGGGATGGGGTGATGGTGCGATTCGGCGGCGGTCGAGTTCGCGGTGATGTGCTGGAGTTCCGCTTCGTTGACGCCGGGATGCTCGGCGGGGCTTTCGTAGTAGAGTCGGTAGAAGGCGATCGCCCAGGCGACGCCGACGGCGCCGAAGAGGGCGAACATCCAGCGCCAGCCGAGGTAGTGAATGATGATGCCGCTAAGCAGAGGCGCGGCGGCGCCGCCGAAGAGGGAGGAGGCGAGAAAGGCGCCGCGCGCCCGGCCTCGTTCGCTGAGGGGAAACCAGCGCGTCACCATGCGCGCGACGTTCGGGTACGCCCCCGCCTCGCCGGCGCCGAACAGGAAGCGAATGATCAAGATGCTCCAGAAGCCGACGCTGGCGCCGGTGAGGGCCGTGAAAATGGAGAACCAGATCACGATGCGAAAGAGGACGCGTTTGGAGCCGTAACGGTCGCCCCACCGCCCGGTCGGAATCTCGAAAATTCCGTAGGCGATGGTGAAGGCGATCTGGACGTAGCTCATCTCCCGATTGGAGTTGAATCCGAACTCGCTCGAGATGGCGGTGACGGCCTGGCCGATACACAGGCGATCGAGGTAGAAAATGAACGCAAGACTGCAGAGAAGGGTGAGCACCTGAAAGCGAACGCGCGATGGCTTCATGGCGTCTCTTTCACTCATCCAGATCTTCCAGGATCTGTTCTAAAGCCCGAGAGATATTGGAGACGTCGGCGCCCGCAAGGGCGAATCGAGCGACGGGATTATCCGCGGCGCCGACCACTAGAAAGAAACGATCCGCGTGTTCGTCGTCTCGTACCAGAGCGATCGGCGCCTTCTTGTCCTTGCTGAGAACGAGGGAGTCGGGCGATTCGTGGAGAGTCGGCTCCGAACTGGCCGCTAAAAAGTGAACCATTCTGCCGACGACCTCGAGTGAAGGAATCTCGAAATAGAAAGCGGCGGCGGGCCCTTCGATTTGCGCGTACCAGCGATCCGGTCCGGAAGTCGCTTCGTCAATGGCAACGTCCCATGGCCCGGACGATCCATTTGCCAAGAGCCCGAAGCTCGAGGCTTTTGCCGTATTCGAGCGGAAATGTGGTGTCGTCGCCATCGCCTGCTCTCAATTCGGCCTAAGTCAGCAAGTTGCCCGAGAGATCGACTCGGAAGTATTCTTCGCCGCCATTCACTTGCACATCCCAATGATCGGGATCGCCCGCGTGAGCCCTGTCCTTCACCCAGATTCTACCGTCGGCGTCAACATAGCCTCTCTTGCCCTTCTTGGGGCCCAGGGCCACCGCGTCCTTCATGATGATCTCTTTGCCGTCCTTATTGGTAGCGAGTCTCGGGTCGAAGGGGACCGCGCCTTCCGTCGGCAAGCCCGCCTTGCCGATTTGCTTCTCAATCTTGGTCGAGAGCTTTTTCGCCACTTCGACATCTCGAGTTCGGCAAAGCGTTAAGCTCTATTCCGGGAACAAGGAGCGGTTGGCGATCACGGTGTTCCAGGGCCGGATGTCCCAGCGGACGAAGACGCCGCCGGCGTGGAAGGGGTCGCCCCTCAGCAGCGTCTCGGCTTCCTCTTTCGTCGCCGCCTCGTAGACGATGAGGGCGCCGAAATCGTCCATGAACGGTCCGCTGACGGCGAGCTGTCCGCGTTCCTTGAGCGTGGCGAGATACTGCCGATGGACAGGTCGGATTTCGCCGATCTTGGCTTTGTCCGTGATGTACTCGATGACCGCGGCAAACTTCATGACGCGTCTCCTACTTGGCGAGAGCCGTCTCGTTTTCGGGTTCCGGGATGACGACGAGCCTGGCGAGCGGTTCGTACACAGCGAACAAGAACGCGGAGAAGCCGAGATTGAACAAGATGCCGATGCCCCACTTCGCGAACGCCAACCCCGCAACGTAAGCGGCGAGCAATCCGGCCAGCGTGTCGGGGTAATCGACGCCGCGCGCCCAAGTTGCGTAGTTCGTGATCAGGAAGAACTGCGTTTCCGCGAGCAGCGCTGCGCCGCCGATCCGCAGAGGCGAACGCGATTCGCCCACCAGCGTTCGGCCCAAGATAGCCGAAATGATGTAGGCCGTGTAGATTACGGGCCTTGTCTTGTGGAGGGGCGAGTAGTTCGAGTCCTGGAACATGAGCCACAGCAGCAAGTCGCTGACGACCATCATGCCGAGCGCGACCAGGACCGCCTTGAGCAGCGAGATGCGGGCGCCGCCGAACATGCTGACGGGACCGACCGGCGCGAAGTTGAACATCCCGAAGAAGTTGAACGCCAATCGGCTGACCACGGTGAGGCCAGCCCAGAGGTAGGTGTAGAGATCGGCGAAGGCGGTTTTGGTTTTCATGTCGTGTCCTTTGCTCCGGCTATCGTATCGCTCGCCATGGGCGTTGGCGAGTCGATTTCCCGGCGGCTCTGACGGCGGCGTTCCTTAGTACTTCAGCTCCACGCCCGCTTTGACGCCGTGAGCCCAGAAATCGGTCATCGCGTTGGGGTACGACGGCCGGCCTAAACCCTGCGGCGGCGTGGGCGGAATCTGCGACAACGTCAAGTCGATTTGATCGCCCGCCCGGCCGACTCGGCTCCAGTAAAGAAAGTTGTATCCGCCGAATATGCGTAGGTTGGACGTCACGAAGCAGCCGACCGAGAGCCCGACTTCGGGAGTGACTGCGAAGTCGTCGTTCAGGTATCGGCCGATGTTGGTCTGCTGGGCGAGCAAGCCGCCGTCGTAGGTCGCGGAGCCGATGCCGGGGACGGCGACGATGGTTTGGCCGTTGATGAGGGTCTCGCGGTGGGTGTTGCCGAAGGCGATCTTGGTGACCCAGTTGAGGAACCAGCGTTCGCCGCGCACTTCGCCGGTGAGGCCGATCTGGGCGCCGTGAAATTCGTTGGTGGTTTCGAAATGGTCGTTGATGGTGAAGGTGGTGCCGAGGGGCGGATCCTCGGGCAGCACGCTGGTCGTGACAAGGTCTTCACGGATGCCCAGGGTGTCGCGAAGGCGGAGGTAGCGGTAACCGAAGAGGAAGTCGACCCGGCAGACGTCGTCGCGGCGGAAGTTGCTGCGGAGGTTGACGTCCCAGCCCGCCAGGTCGGTGGTGGCGTTGACCGTGACGGCACCGGCGACGACGGGGAAGAGGACGCCGCCGCCGATGACGTTGGGATCGAGGAAGGCGACGAGTTCCGATTGCGAGGTTCCGGCATCCGTGTAGAAGGGGCGGAATAGTCCGGGGTTGCCATCCGAAGAGGCGGTGAAGTTTTCGCTTTGCCGGCCGAGCCAAAAGGCGGACGCGTCGATGCCGACGTTTTGGCAGACGTCGAACCAGCAGCCGGTGCGGAGACTGAGCCCGGAGCGGAAGTCGGTCAAGATCCGGTCGTCGCCGAAGAGGATGGAAGTGGCGGGGTTGCTGAGTCCGCCGACATCCGTGCCGCTGGCTCCAGCCGGGGCCTGGGTGACGAGCGCCGGGACGTACATGCCCCGGGCTTGCCAGAAGAGATACTCGGCTCCGAACCAGAACTGACTTTGCGTGGGGACGAACCCGGCGTCTTGGGTGAGTACGCCCGGTGGGTCGGTTTCCACGGGTTGGAAGCCCCCCGCGGGAACGACGGCATTTTCGCTGGCAGGGCGCTGAAAGACGATCTCGCGTGGCGGAATTGTGGTGGGGATGTGAACGGCCCTCGAGTTGACGATCACCAGGGCAGGTGGGGGCGGGGGCGGCGCCTTGAAGGGCAACCGCTCGGGCGCCGACTCCGCTTCGCTGGGCGCCCCCAGACGCACGCCCCCGGGTTGCGCTGCCGCGTCGCCGATGCCCAGCAGCCCCGCCAATATCACGCCAATCCAGCCTTGCCGATTCATGGGCGTCACTCCTTGCGGAAAACCGGTGCAGTCCGTGCGACCGTCATCTTCCACACTTCTCATCGAACCGCTACCGTCCGCATCTTCGGCAAAACGTCGTCCCCTACCGTCGGCACTGCAGGAGCCCTGCGTACAATCGGCAAACCTTCGCCAGATTGCCCGCTTCGCATGGGATCGCAGCCGAAGAGAGGAACAAGGCACTGAAGGCACGGTGGAATAATTGCAGGAAATTTGCTCGTTTCCCGTGTTTTCCTCGGTAGGACTGATCCTGGCGATTCGTCAGTTCTCTTGCACGGCCCGCGTTTTTGAACCGTCGCCGTGTTCTCCACGTACGCCCGTTCACATTTTGGCTCACTTCCGCTTGAGGGGACAAGTCTGCCCCCGTTCGCCGCATTGCACGATTTCCCGGCCCGATGTGGCCCCTTTCCGACTCGCTTCTATAATTACCCCGTCACCTTTGTGAAAAGAATCACAAATCGCCGCGGGGAGGGTGGGATATGCAGGAAGAATTCTCGCTCGAAACCTACTACCCGATCTTCATCTACCTCGCCGTCCTCATCGGTTTCGTGATCACCGTGCTGATCGCGGCCCACACCATCGGCCCGCGCCGCGATACCGCCGTCAAGCTCATGACCTACGAATCGGGCATGGACCCCATCGGCGACGCCCGGCAACGCTTCGACATCAAGTTCTACCTCGTCGCCATCATGTTCCTGGTCTTCGACGTCGAACTCCTCTTCCTCTACCCGTGGGCGGTCGTTGCCTACCCGGCCGAGGGACCCGACCTCCCCGCGGTCCTGGCGAAACCGGTCTTCTTCTCGGTCCTGGTGTTTATCGTGCTGCTGCTGGTCGCGTACATTTACGATTGGCGGAAGGGGGTCTTCAAATGGCGTTAGACTTGCCCGAAGGCGTCGCACTCACGACGCTCGACAAATTAGCAAACTGGGTCCGCTCCAACAGCCTTTGGCCCATGCCCTTCGCCACCGCCTGCTGCGGCATCGAACTGATGGCGACCGGCGCGTCCAAGCACGACATCGCCCGCTTCGGCGCCGAGGTCATGCGTTTCAGCCCGCGGCAGTGCGATCTCATGATCGTCGCCGGCCGCGTCGTCATGAAGATGCTCCCGGTCCTCCAGCGCATCTGGCTGCAGATGCCAGAGCCCAAGTGGTGCATTTCGATGGGTGCCTGTGCCTCGAGCGGCGGCGTCTTCGATACTTACGCCGTCGTGCAAGGCGTCGATCGCTTCATCCCCGTCGATATGTACGTGCCGGGCTGTCCGCCGCGGCCCGAACAGCTGCTCCAGGCGGTCATGGATCTGCAGGAAAAGATCACCAAGACCGGCACCTTCAGCGGCAAAGAGTTCGCCCTGCGCACGATCCATCAGGGCCCGAAAGTCAACGCGGACATTCTGCCGGGCAACGTCGTGACGGCGCCGGGCGAGTTCTCGAAGTCGCGCCGCATCAGCCTGAATTAAGGAAAAAGATTAGCCACAGAGGACTCAGAGAAAGAAATACCTCAGAATGACTCCGCGATTACCGAGCTTTTTTCTCTGTGTCCTCTGTGGCTAAATTCTCCGATTACGAGGCCGTACATGTCGTTCGAACTCCTGACCGTGAAGCTCCGCGAAAAGTTCGGCTCCGACAGTTTCACGACGTCGGAGTTCCGCGATAATCGCCGGATTATCGTGAAGCCGCACAACGTCTACAAGATGCTCGAATGCCTTAAGGCCGAGCATGGTTTCGATTTCCTCTTCGAGGTCACCGCCGCCGACTACCTGAAATACCCTGACGCCCGCGACCGCTTCGGCCTGATCTACGGCCTGCTCAACCTGGCGACGGGCCAACGCGTCTTCGTCAAGACGTTCCTCAACGAGCCGGAACTGACCGTCCCCTCGGCGTATCCCTTATGGAAGGGCGCCGACTGGATGGAACGCGAAGTCTACGACATGTACGGCATTGAGTTCGAGGGGCATCCCGATCTACGCCGAATCCTGATGCCGGACGCCTTTACGAGCTTCCCTCTGCGCAAGGATTACCCGCTGCGCGGCCGCGGCGAACGCCATAATTTCCCGATCATCACGCGGGCGGAAAGTTAGAGTCGAGCCACGGAGTCCACAGAGAACACAGAGGAAGAAAAGGAGAACGGTGACGGCGAGGCGGAGCGGGTTATTCATCCTTCATCCATCCTCCTTCATCCTTTTACTTATGCCTGTCGAACAAGCCTACACGCTGACGCCGATGTCCGGGGAAACCGAGTCCCAGAAGGATTTCCTCTGGACGCTCAACTTCGGTCCCCAGCATCCGGCCACCCATACCACGCTACGGCTCATTCTCACCCTCGACGGCGAGAACGTCGTCAAGGCCGTCCCCGATATCGGCTTCCTGCACAGCGGCTTCGAAAAGCTCGGCGAAGATCTCGACTTCAATCAGTATGTCACCATCGTCGACCGGATGAACTACATCTCGCCGATCGCCAACGAGATTGCCTGGCATCACGTCGTCGAAAAGCTGATGAACATCGAGATAACCCCGAGATGCAAGTACGTCCGCACCATCCTCGGCGAACTCGCGCGCATCAGCGATCACTTGCTCTCGTGCGGCGCCGTCGCACTCGATCTCGGGGCGTTCACCGCGTTCCTCTACGGTTTCTACCAGCGCGAAGTTATCTACGACATTTACGAGACGGTCTCGGGCCAGCGGTTTCATCCGAGCTACACGCGCGTTGGCGGCCTGGCGTTCGACGTCGATAACGACTTCATTCGCCAGGTCCGCGACTTCGTCAAAAACTTCCCCAAAACGCATGCCGACATGTCGCGACTGCTCAACCGCAACCGCATCTTCCTCGAACGGACGCAAGGCATCGGCGTTCTGTCCAAAGAGATGGCGATCAGCACGAGCAGCACCGGCCCCATCGCCCGCGCCAGCGGCGTCGTCCGCGATCTCCGCAAAGACGAGCCGTACCTGGCGTACAAAGACCTGGCGAGTTCGTTCAAGGTCATTTGCGCCACCGAAGGCGATTGCTACGCCCGCTATCAAGTTCGCATGGCCGAGATGCTCGAATCGCTCAAGATCATCGATGCCGCGATCGAAAACCTGCCGTCGGGCCCGATCAGCGTCGATACCGAGAGCAAGGCGATTCTGCCGGAGCAGATGTCGGTCTACCGGAGCATCGAGAGCCTGATCCATCACTTCGAGCTGGTGATGCCGAATCGGCAATGGAATCCGCCGATCGACGAAGTCTACGGCTGCATCGAGTCGCCCAACGGCGAGCTGGGCTTCTACGTGGTGAGCGACGGGACGGGAAGTGCATACCGGGCGCGGACGCGGCCGCCGTCGTTCATCCACTTCGCGTTGTTCCCCCAGTTGATGGAGGGACATCAGCTCAGCGACGTGGTGGCGGTGCTCGGGAGTTTGAACATCATCGCGGCGGAACTGGATCGATAGAAAGTAAGCCCAGTGGGTGAGGTACTCCGAACCCCTGGGAGTTGTGCTTGCAAGCGTTGATCCCAGGGGTTCGGAGTACCTCACCCCTGGGCTTTGGGGGCCGATATGGCATTCCTCAGTGAAGCCTTGCGGAAGAAGATCGAAGCGTACATCCCGCGCTATCCGAGCAAGCAGGCGGTCACGCTGCCGGCGCTGCATCTGGTGCACGATGAGCTGCGCTGCGTGCCGCGCGAGGCGATCAAGGAAATCGCGGCCATGCTCGACCTGGCGCCCGCCCAGGTGCACGACACCATGACCTTTTACGAGTTCTTCCGCGAAGAACATAATCCCCTCGCGGAGACGCGTCTCTGGGTGTGCCGAAGTTTGGCGTGCGACCTGCGCGGCGGCGAGGAACTGCTCAACCACTTTTGCCACAAGCTCGGCGTGCAGCCCGGCGGCAAGACGAAGGACGGCAAGATCACGCTCGAGTTCGCGGAATGTCTGGGGGCGTGCGAGGGAGCCCCGGCGGTGATGATCAACGATGAGCATCGCCACAACGTGACGACCGAGATGGCCGACGCGCTCGTGGGCGAATTGTCGCGCTAATAGGAAATTGTGATTATGGCAGAATTCGAACCCGTCCTCCTGAAACGCATCCAGAAGAAGGCCGACCCCTTCCTGGACGCCTACCGCGCCGACGGCGGCTATTCCGCGTTCGCCAAAGCGCTCAACGACATGGCCCCCGCTCAGGTCGTCGATCTCGTCAAGACCTCCGGCCTGCGCGGCCGCGGCGGCGCGGGCTTCCCCTGCGGCCTCAAGTGGACCTTCCTCCCCAAGGACCATCCGGGCCCGATCTACCTCTGCATCAACGCCGACGAATCCGAACCCTGTACCTTCAACAACCGCATCCTCATGGAAGAGGATCCGCATCAGGTGCTCGAAGGGATCCTCATCGCCTGCTATGCCATCAAGTCCTCACGGGCTTACTTCTACCTGCGCTACGAGTACGGCAAGGCGTATCGCAATCTGCAGCGGGCCATCGACGAACTCTATGCGAACAATCTGCTCGGTAAAAACATCCTCGGCAAGGATTTCTCCTGCGACATCTTCCTGCATCGCGGCGCCGGCGCGTACATCTGCGGCGAAGAGACGGGGCTGATCGAATCTCTCGAAGGCAAACGCGGTTGGCCGCGCATCAAGCCGCCGTTCCCGGCCATCGAGGGCGCCTTCCGCAAGCCGACCATCGTTAATAACGTCGAGACGCTCGCCTGCGTCACGCACATTGTCGATCGCGGCGTCGACTGGTTCAAGTCGATCGGCATCGCCCCGGATCCGAAGAATCCGCGCGACGCCGGCAGCTACGGGCCGAAGCTCTACTGCATCTCGGGACACGTCAACACGCCCTGCTGCGTCGAACTGCCGCTGGGCGTGACGGTCCGCGAACTCGTCGAGAAGCACGGCGGCGGCGTGTGGAAGGGTCGCAAGGCCAAGGGAGCGATTCCCGGCGGCATCAGCATGGGCATCATGACCGAAGCGGAGTTCGACACGCCGCTCGACTTCAACGGCCCCGGTCGCGTCGGCTGTCTCGGCCTCGGCACCGCGGCGGTGACGATCTTCGACGATCAGACGACGATCCCGGACGTCCTCTTCAACATCACGCGGTTCTTCGCCCATGAGTCGTGCGGCCAATGTACGCCGTGCCGGGAGGGGACGGGCTGGATGTGGAAGATCATGGATCGGCTGCGGCGCGGACAGGGCCGACTCGAGGATTTGAAGATTTTGGAAGACGTTTCAAAGTCGATCGGCATCATGCCGGGGACCACGATCTGCGGATTGGCGGACGGCGCCGGCTGGCCGATCAAGAACGCCCTGGCGAAGTTTCGGCCCGAACTCGAATCGTTCATCCGTACCGGCGAAAAGAGCCGGGCGGCTTCGTTACAGATGGTGGGGGCTCACTAAGAGAGACGAGCATGGCCATCGCGATCCAATGTCCGAAGTGCCGCAAGCAGCTCTCGCTCAACGAGAAGTGGGCCGGCAAGCGCGTCGCCTGCATGCATTGCAAAAGCCCCGTGCTCGTCCCCGTACCGCTGAGTATCGACGACGACGAGGGCGAGGAACTCGAGCCGCGCAAGGGCAAAAAAAAGCAGAACAACGCAGCCCTCATCGGCGGCAGCATCGTCGGCGTCGTCACGCTGATTTTGCTCATCATCGTCTACGTGATCTTCACCCCCAAGGCGCGACAGAACGTCGAAAAGGCGGAGCAGGAAAAGCTGGAGAAAGGCCGGAGCAAGCCGCGGACGATCGAACTGAACGAGGCCAAGGAAATCCTCACGAAGATCGCGAACGGATACGCCATGTTTAGCGACAAGCATAGCCGAGGGCCCAAGGATCTGGGCGAAATGCAGCTGGCGGGCGACGCACGCGTCGTCGAGTTGGTGGAGGAAAAGAAGTGGATCGTCGTCCCCTTCGGCGGCATGGATCTCAACAAAGTCCCGGACGGAGTTTCCAACACCGTGCTGGCGTACGAGACCGAGGCGACGAAGTCCAAACGCGCCGTCATCATGGGGGACCGAAAGTTCCTCGAGATGGACGAGGAGACCTTCAACCGCACGCCGCGTGTCCTGGGAACGCAAGCCGGCGGCGACCCGCAGTCCAAGCCGGCGTTCGTGCCCAAGATCGGCATCTCGCGCTTCAAGGAACGTCTCAAAGTCCAGCAATGGCTCCGCGCTCTGGGCTTGGACTACGCCGCCTACGCTTTCGACAAGGGCAAGTCCCCGAGCAAGCTCCAGGATTTGCTCGCGACGTATCCCCCCGAATTCGTCCAGGCGATCGCCAACAACGAGATCGTCGTCCACTGGAATTTGCGCCGCGACGACGTCGATTCGAAAGTAATCGCCTACGAGGCTTTCGCCGACGGCAACGGTAAACGTTGGGTCGCGGTCAACAACAGCGTTCAGGAAATCGAAGAGGATGCGTTCATCAAACTCATGAGCAAATAGGGAGGTTCGCCATGGCTCGAATCGTCGTCTGTTTGGTCGGTTTGCTTGGAGCCGGTCTCGGCCACGCGCAGAGCCCGGCGGAGAAAGATCTCGAAGGCTTGCAAGGCAAGTGGCACGTGGTCGCACTGACGTATTTGGGAAACAACATCGAGGGGGTCGACAAGCAGAATATCCTGCTCGACGTGAAGGGAAAGAAGCTGACGCTGAACGTCAAGACGGAGTTCGCGATCGTCGATCTGGGCGCCGAGATCACGCCCAAGTCGCTCGATTTGAAGGGCGAGGGCAATCGCCTGTTCGAAGGGATTTACGAGTTGAAGGACGGAACTTGGCGAATTTGCCTCAATAGCCGTTCGGAAGGCGTGAAGGAGCGGCCGAACTCGTTCTCGACCGTGGAGAACACGCACTGGACGTATCTGGAACTGAAGCGGCAATAGCGCCAGCAAAGCCCAGGGTGAGGTACTCCGAACCCCTGGGATCAACGCTTGCAAGACGAATCCCAGGGGTTCGGAGTACCTCACCCCTGGGCTTTTGGGCGGAAGGTGATTTTCATGGCTGTCGTGTTCGTGAATGACAAAGCGGTCGATATCGGCAGCGAGAAGATCAATCTCGTGCAGGCCGCGGCCAAGGTGGACGTCGAGATCCCGCATTACTGCTGGCATCCGTCGCTCAGCGTGGTCGCCAGCTGCCGGATGTGCCTGGTCGAGGTCGGCGAGAAGAAACCCGACGGAACGATCGCCATGCAGCCGCGCGTCGTCCCCGCCTGCCAGACGCCCGCCAAGGACGGCACGGTGATGTTCACCAACAGCGAGAGAGCGAAGTGGGCGCAGCAGCAGACGCTCGAATCGCTGCTGCTGAACCATCCGCTCGACTGCCCCGTGTGCGACAAGGCGGGCGAGTGCAAACTGCAGGATTACACGTTCGAGCACGGCCGCGCCAATAGCCGAATGATCGACGAGAAGAATCTTCCGCCCAACAAGGATTACATTGGCGAGCAGATCACGCTGTTCGCGGATCGCTGCATCATGTGCTCGCGCTGCGTCCGCTTCACCCGCGAGATCTCCGGTACCAGCGAACTGCAGGTGATTAGCCGGGGGCATCACGCGGAGATCGACATCTTCCCGGGCGAGCCGGTGAACAACAAACTCGCCGGCAACGTCGTCGACCTGTGCCCGGTGGGCGCCTTGTGCAGTAAGGATTTTCTTTATAAGCAGCGGGTGTGGTTTCTCAAGGAGAAGGAGAGCGTGTGCCCGGGCTGCAGCACCGGTTGCAGCATCACGGTCGATTACAACAAAGACATCGTCTATCGTCTGCGTCCGCGCGAGAACCCGCAGGCGCAAGGATACTTCATGTGCGACGAGGGGCGTTTCGATTATTCGTATGTGAACGCCAAGGAGCGGCTTCAGCAGCCGATCGTCAAGACGAAGCAGGGGCAAGAAGCGAGCGCGTGGGAGAAGGTGCTCCCCATGATTCGCTCGGAGCTGAAAGAGATCGGCAAGCGAAAGCCGAACGCCCTGGGGGCGGTGATCTCGCCCTGGCTGACGTGCGAAGAGGCGTATCTACTCGCGAAGATGATGCGCGATTTTTCGGGCAAGGCTCGCTTGTATCTGGGCCACGTCCCCGTGATCGGTCAGGACGACCAGTATCCGCAGGACCGTAACGGCAAACCGATCCCGCCGATCACGTTCACGATCCGTGCGGAGAAGGCGCCGAACCGGCGCGGCGTCGAGATGATCCTGCAACATTTCCAGGGCGAAGTGCTCCCCTTCGAACGAGCCGTTCGCGATGCGGAAGCGGGCGAGTTGCAAGGCTTGTACCTGACGGCCGGGTATTCGCCGCGGGTCGGGCCGTGGGCGAACGAGCAAATGTTGGCGCCGTTGCAGAAAGTCGGCACGCTGATCGTGCAGGATCTGCTGCCGTCGAACGTCTCCGCGCTCGCCGACTACGTGTTGCCGGCTTCGACATTTGCGGAAAAGGACGGCGCGTTCGTGAACCACGCGGGGCTGTGCCAGGCGATTCACTACGCGGTGAGGCCCGGTTCCATCGGCCGAACCGACGGCCAAATCTTCGCCGACCTCCTGGAACGGCGCGGCCTGCTCCACGCCCAGACCCTTCGCGCGGAACTCGCCAAGGAAGTCCCCGCCTTCGCCGCCATCGGCCAGGGTAACCTCGGCGAACACGGCGTCCGGCTCAAGTAAATTCATGAAGCCCCGGGGTGAGGTACTCCGAACCCCGGGGATATCGCGTCCGCAAGGAGTAATCCCCGGGGTTCGGAGTACCTCACCCCGGGGCTTGTTTTTAACCAGCGAAATTTTATACCGACTCCATATGATCGCATACGTCACCGAAAATTGGCCCGTCCTCCTCACCATCCTCGCCGTCTTCGGCATCCTTCAGGGCACCTGCGGCTTCCTCGTTTTCGTCGAACGCAAAGTCTGCGCCTACATGCAGGATCGCATCGGCCCCAATCGCGTCGGGCCCTTCGGACTCCTCCAGGTGCTCGCCGACGGCCTCAAGTTCCTCCTCAAAGAAGACATCATCCCCAAGTACGTCGATAAGTTCATCTTCCTCCTCGCCCCCTGCATCGCCCTCGTCACCGCCTTCCTCGCCTTCGCCGTCGTCCCCTTCGGACCCACCGATCCGATCGGCTCCGCCAACTATGCCAGCGGCTATCAGTTCATCATCGCCAAGAACGTCGATATTGGCATTCTCTTCATCTTCGCCGTCTCCAGCCTCGCCGTTTACGGCATCATCCTCGGCGGCTGGTCCGCCAATAACAAGTACTCCATCCTCGGCGCCCTCCGCTCCAGCGCCCAGATCATCAGCTACGAAATTCCGCTGGGGCTCTCCGTTCTCGGCGTCGTCCTCCTCACCGGCTCGCTCAACCTCGAAACCGTTATCTGGAAACAGGCGACCGGCGTCTGGTTCATCGCGATCCAACCGCTCGCCTTCGTCATCTTCATGACCTCCGCGTTCGCCGAGTGCAATCGGCTGCCGTTCGATCTCCCCGAATGCGAACAGGAACTCATCGGCGGCTACCACACCGAATACAACGCCATGAAGCTCGCCCTCTTCTTCCTGGGCGAATATTGCCACATGATCACCACCAGCTTCCTCATGGTCATCCTCTTTTTCGGCGGCTGGCACTTCCCCTGGATCGCCGAGGGGGATTCGCCCTGGTTCCTCAAGCTCGCCGTCTTCACCGTCAAAGTGACGCTCATGATCCTCTTCTACATGGTGATCCGCTGGACCATTCCGCGCTTCCGCTTCGATCAACTCATGAACCTGGCGTGGAAGGTCATGATCCCCCTGGCGCTGGTCAACCTCGTCGGCGTGATGTTCGTCAAGGAATTCGGGCTGTCGCTCTGGATCTTGCTCCCAGGGTCGCTCGTGACGTTTTTACTCATCGGCATGATCAAGGCCGTGCCGTTCAAACTGCCGGTCCGCGAACTCGTGAAGTCGTAAGGAGATTCTCATGGCCATCGCCGATTCCGACGTCGTCTGGGTGAAGACCCCGACCCTGGGGCTCCTGGACCGTCTTTACCTGCCGGCCATCTTCGACGGCATGGTGACGACCGTCAAGCACATGTTCAAACCCTCGGTGACGCAGCAGTTCCCCGAAGAACGGCCGGAACTCCCCGCGAACTACCGGGGCGTGCATCGGCTCAACCGCGACGAACAAGGACGCGTCAAGTGCGTCGCCTGCTACATGTGCTCGACCGCGTGCCCGGCCCACTGCATCGACATCGTCGCCGCCCCTTCGCCCTGGAAAGACCGCGAGAAGTATCCCGAAGTCTTCGTCATCGACGAACTCCGCTGCATCTCCTGCGGCATGTGCGAACAGGCCTGTCCCTGCGACGCCATTGAGTTGACGTCGATGTTCGACCTCACGGGCCTCTCCCGCGAAGAGATGATGTACGACAAGGAAAAGCTCTTAAGTGTCTTCGATGAGACGGTGAAGATGGGCAAAGATCCGGTGCGTACGCACGCCGGCCCGCTGTCGTGCGCCTCCGAACCGAACGTGGAGCTGAAATGACCTCGCTCTTCGCACAAGCCAGGCCCGTTTCGCTCTCGGTCGACGCGATCCTGCGCGATCACTGGGCCGTGCTGGTCCCCGTGCTCCTGGGGGCCGCGGCGCTCTTGCTCCTGTTGCCGCGCGCGCGGCGCATCTCCCCCGTCGCCGGCGGACTTCTGGGGGGCGCGGCGCTGGCGCTCGCGGGTCTGTGGTGGATCAATCGGGTCGGACCGCTCCCGGAAATCGTGCTCTTTTACGTCTTCGCGGGACTCGCCGTGCTCGGCGCCACACTCATGATTGTGCAGAGCAATCCCGTGTACGCGGCTCTGTCGTTCGCGCTGGTCATCCTCGCCTCGTGCGGCTTGTTCCTGCTCCTGGCCGCCCCGCTGCTCATGGCGGCGACGATCATCATCTACGCGGGCGCCATCGTCGTGACCTTCCTCTTCGTCATCATGCTGGCTCAGCAAGCGGGCGTCAGCAACGCCGACCTCCTTTCGCGCGAGCCGTTCCTCGCCGTCCTCGCGGGGTTCGTGCTGCTCATCGCGCTCGTCGGCGTTTACGACCGGACCTTCGACAAGCCCTTCAACCGCGACGCCTACGACGCCGCTCAGAAACTTCACGCCCTCTCCCGGACGCCGAAATTGGAAGACGTCGATTTCCCGGCCGCGCTCAAGCTCGCCGACGCCATCGACGAACAGTTCGGCAAACAAGAAGAATTTAGCAAGAACAAAGTCTTGCAGAACTTCCTCGTTAACCTCCGCACCGAGTTGAGCGATTCCGGGCTCGAGCTGGACGAATCTCAAAAGCAGCGCAAGCTCGAGAAGATCCACGACCATGCGAACAGTCTCTCGGGTCTGTTGCGGCTGCATCCCTTGCTCGTGCCGGAGGAGGGGACGTCGGCCAACCAGGTGAATGCCGTGCTGCCGCGCGAGAACGTTCGCGCCATCGGCAAAATGATGTTCACGGAATACCTGCTGGCGTTCGAGCTGGCCGGGGTGTTGCTTCTGGTCGCCACCATCGGCGCCATCGTGATCGCCGGCCGGCGCAGCACGGAGGATCTGAAATGAGTTCGCTCGCTCTGGAAAATTACCTGATCGTCGGCGCCCTGCTCTTCGTCCTCGGCATGATCGGCTTTCTCACGCGGCGTAACATGATCATCATGTTTCTCTCCGCCGAGCTGATGCTGCAGGGGGTCTCGATCAACCTGCTGGCGTTCTCCCGCTTTCGCGGCCATCTGGGCGGGCAGGCGCTGGTGATGTTCATCCTAACCGTCGCTGCGTGCGAGGCGGCGATCGCCCTGGCCATGATCCTCGTCCTGTACCGAAGTCGCCGCACGCTCGACGTCAGCGTCTGGCAAGATCTCCGCGAACCGACCGTCGATCCGATCCTCGACCCCGAGCCGGATCTGCCGATCGCCCCGGCGCCCATGCCCAAGCTCACCCCCTCCGGTGTGGAACCCAAACAACCGCACGAGACCAGTCATGTTTGACGATCCGCAGAGCTACCTCTGGCTGATCCCGTTCCTGCCCCTGCTGGGCAGCGCGATCATCGCCGTCTTCGGCAAGAAGTTCCTGCGCGGCTGGAGCCATGTCCCCTGCATCGTCGGCGCCGTCGCCGCCTGCGGACTCTCCGTCCTGGCCATGACCGCCGTCCAGAGCGGGCACGACAACGTCGTCTGGCGCTCGCTCACCTGGTTCCAGGCCGGCGACGTCGACGTCAAACTCTCGCTTCGGCTCGATGCGCTCACCGCCGTCATGCTCGTCACCGTCACGTTCATCGGGTCGTGGATCGCGATCTACGCCTCAAGTTACATGCACGGCGATCCCGGTTACCACCGCTTCTTCGCGGCCGTCAGCTTGTTCCTGGCGTCGATGACGGGCCTGGTGCTCGCCAACAACTTCATCGTGCTGTACGCCTGCTGGGAAGGCGTGGGCCTGTGTAGCTACTTGCTCGTAGGCTTCTGGTTCGCGAAGCCGAGCGCCGCCGCTGCCGCCCGCAAGGCGTTTCTGGTGACGCGCCTGGGCGACATCGGGCTCTTCCTCGGCATCCTGATCTTGTGGAGCATCAGCGGCTATTCGCTCGAGTACGACGTCGTCTTCCGACTCGCCGCCGCTCCGGAGCATCGCGATCTGTTGGCGTGGGCCTGCGTCTTCCTCTTCCTGGGCGCGGTCGGTAAGTCGGCGCAGTTCCCGCTGCACGTTTGGCTCCCCGATGCGATGGAAGGCCCGTCGCCAGTCAGCGCGCTGATCCATGCCGCGACGATGGTGACCGCGGGCGTCTACCTCGTCGCCCGCTGCACGCCCCTCTTTCAACTCGTTCCCGATGTACAAGCTTACGTCGCCGTCACCGGCGCGTTCACCGCCCTCCTCGCGGGCACGATCGCGCTGACCCAGACCGATCTCAAGCGCGTCCTCGCTTACTCGACCGTCAGCCAGCTCGGTTACATGTTCCTCGCGCTCGGCTCGGGGCTGATGTACAAAAACCTTGCCGCGTACGCGGTGGCGGCGGCGATCTTCCATCTCGTCACGCATGCGTTCTTCAAGGCGCTCCTCTTCCTCGGCGCCGGCTCCGTCATGCACGCCATGGGCGACGTCATCGACATGCGACGCTTTTCCGGTCTGCGGAAAGTCTTGCCGACGACGCACTGGACGTTCCTCATCGGCTCCGCCGCCCTCGCCGGGTTTCCGCTCCTCTCCGGCTTCTGGAGCAAGGACGAAATCCTCGCCGTCGTCCACGGCGCCAGCAGCGACAACCCCCATGCCGCGATCTACTTCTTCTGCTTCCTCGCCGCCATGGTGACCGCCGGCATGACCGCGTTTTACACCTTCCGCGCCTACTTCATGACCTTCTGGGGCCCCGAGAAAATCCCCCAAGAAGCCTACTCGCACCATCACGGCCATGCCGACCACGACGACCACGCCCACGATCACCACGGGCACGGTCATGGCAATCATCACGCAGCCCCGACTCACGCTTCGGCGGAGCCCGCGAAGTCGCACTTTGAATCGGGCGAAGTCATGCTTTGGCCCCTACGCGTGCTCGCCGTCGGCGCCCTGCTCGTCGGCATCGTGCTCGGGCCCACGCACCTCTTCTTCGACTTTCTGCAGAACCACTGGATGAAGACGTCCGTCGGCTTTGTCGATCCGAAGGTCACGCTCGAAGTGCACCACAACATCCCGATCATGGTCGGCAGCGTCCTCTTCGGGCTCGCCGGCATCGGGCTAGCGTACCTCGCCTACGTCAAACGCCCCTCGCTCGCCGCCGAGCTGAAGAACTCCGCGAAGTTCCTCTATCACTGGTCGCTCAACAAGTTTTACCTCGACGAACTCTTCTACGCGTTGTTCGTGCAGCCGCTCGCCGGGCTGGCGCAGATGCTGCGCATGGTCGATCATTATCTCGTCGACGGACTGGTCGACGCGGTGGCGCAGATTCCGGTCGTGTTTGCCCGGGCGGCTCGGCCGATTCAGAACGGGCTCGTGCAGTTTTACGCCGTCCTCATGGCCCTGGGCCTGGCGGGACTGCTCATCGCGATCTTGCTACGGTAACGAATGAATACCTACGAAACACTGCTTATCGCCCTCCTCGCCCTGCCTTTCGCGGGAGCGCTCGTCATTGCCGCGCTCGGGCCCAAGCGTGGCAAAGAGATCCGCTGGCTCGCCCTGGGCGTGACGCTCGCCGGGTTCGCGATTGCGTGCCTCTTGGCGTGCGAGTTTCTGCGCCTGCGTGGCGAAAACGCCGGCGGCGCTCTGGTCACGTCAGAGCACTTCTTCCAGCCGCTCATCGTCCCCGGACCCTGGGAACTCATCAGTTTCGGAGCGTACGGCGCCGTGCATTTCTACGTCGGGCTCGACGGCCTGAACCTGTGGCTCGTCGTCCTCACCGCGCTCCTCATGATCCCCGCCGTCCTCGTTTCGTGGAAGTCGATCGATGACCGCGTCAACGAGTTCTACGCCTGGCTCCTCATCCTCGGCGCCGGCATGACCGGCGTCTTCCTCGCGTTCGACCTCATCCTCTTCTACATCTTCTTCGAGCTGACGCTGGTCCCCCTCTTCTTCCTCATCGGCATCTGGGGCGGACCCGAACGTCGGCATGCGGCCCGTAAATTCTTCGTCTACACGCTGACGGGGAGCATCATCACCTTCCTCGGGCTGCTCGCCGTCGTCGTCGTCGTCGCCGACAAGTCGGCCGACCACAAGTTTACGTTCGCCATCCCCGAACTCATCGCCCAGGTGACCGGCCATCTCCGCGCCGGGACCGATCCGGCCTTCTGGCACACGTTCCAGACGTGGGTTTTCCTGGCCCTGTTCGCCGGGTTCGCGATCAAGGTGCCGTTGTTCCCGACGCACACCTGGTTGCCGCTCGCCCACGTCGAGGCGCCCACCGCCGGCTCCGTCCTTCTCGCCGGCGTTCTCCTCAAGATGGGCACCTACGGATTTCTGCGACTGGCACTCCCCTTAGTCCCCGACGCCTGCATCGAGATCGGCGTTCCGCTCATCGGCACTCTCGCCGTCGTCGGCATCATCTACGGCGCCTTCTGTTCGCTTGCCCAGGACGACATCAAAAAGCTCATCGCCTACTCCTCCGTCAGCCATCTCGGCTTCTGCATGCTCGGCATGTTCGCCCTCAACGAGGCGGGCCTCACCGGCAGCATGCTGCAAATGATTAACCACGGCCTCTCGACCGGCGCCCTCTTCCTCCTCGTCGGCATGCTCTACGAACGCTACCACACCCGCAAGATCGCCGACTACGGCGGCATCGGCTCCAAACTCGGACTGCTGAGTTTCGCCATGGTCTTCACGTGCCTGTCGAGCGTCGGTCTGCCTGGACTCAACGGCTTTGTGGGCGAGGTCCAGGTCTTCTTCGGCATGTTCGCGGTCAACCCGGCGATGGCGATCGCCGCGACCGCCGGCATCATCCTCGGCGCCTGGTATCTGATGTCCATGCTCAAGAACGTCTTCTTCGGCAAGCTCAAAGAGCCGCACCACGACGGCCATCACGCGGTCCCCGACCTCGACGCGCGCGAGATCGTGGCGCTCGCGCCCATCCTGGCGCTTTGCTTGATTCTGGGCATCGGGCCGCAACCGCTGATCGAGACGTTCAAGCCGGAGATTCAGTCGATCGAGAAGCTGATGAGCGAGCGCAAGCAAGCGTTACACACGAGCGGAGTCGCGGGCCGATAGTTTGTTTTTGGGAAGCCATTCATGAATCCGCTGTTTGCCATGACCGATTCGGCTGCCGCGCTGCTCGCGGGCATCTACGAGCCGCTCTTGCCGGAGATCGTACTCGTCATCACGGCCTGCGTGGTTTTCCTGGGCGCCACGTTTCGGCCCGACCGCAACCTGTGGGGCCTCGTCTCGCTCGTCGGTCTCGCGGGCGCCGGGGTCGCGCTCTACCTTCATGGCCAACCGCCCGCTCAGGGCGATCAGGTGTTCATCCTGCCCGTGACGTTCGACGGCCTCGCCCAGTTCACGCGCTGGCTCGCCCTCGCCGCCGGCGTCCTCATCGTCCTCATGAGCTGGAACGAACTCAGCGACCAGCACGCCGGCGATTACCAGGCGTGCCTCCTCATTCTGCTCGCCGGCGTCAGTTTCGTCGGCCTCGCCAACGATCTCACCACCATGTTCCTCGCCCTGGAAATGGTCAGCATCCCGACGTACATCCTGCTCTACCTCCCCAAACACGACCGCGCCGCCCAGGAGGCGTCCCTTAAATACTTCCTGCTAAGCATCTTCTCCTCGGGAATGCTTCTCTTCGGGTTCAGCTACCTCTACGGGCTCGCCGGCTCGACCAACCTCTCGGTGATCCTGAACGCACTGTATCAATCGACGCCGCCGGTGCTCGCGATGATCGCGCTGGTGTGGATCGTCGCGGGGCTCAGCTTTCGGATCACCGCGGTGCCGTTCCACTTTTACGCCCCGGACGTCTATCAGGGGACCTCGAACATCAGCGCTGGGCTTCTGGCGACGATCCCCAAGGTCGTCGGCTTCGTCGCGCTGATTCGGCTCATGGGCTTCGCGCCGGCGAGCGCCGAGGTCATGGGCCCCAGCAAGTCGATCCTCGGTTCCGCCCTGTCCGCGAACGTGCCGATCCTCTTCTGGATCCTCGCCGCCGCCAACATGACGCTCGGCAATTTCCTCGCCCTGCTGCAAACCAACCTCCGGCGCATGCTCGCTTATTCGAGCATCGCCCATTCCGGATACATGCTGATCGCGATCTCGACCGCGGGCCTGCTGCACAAGGAAGGCAAGCTCGACGGCATCGAGTCGATCCTTTACTACCTGATCGCCTACGGCGCGGCGTCGCTCGGCATGTTCGCGATCCTGGCCCACTTCAATCGCCCCGAGCGCCCGATCGAAAACATCGACGACCTCGCCGGGCTCAGCAAGGATCATCCGCTCCTGGCGTTTACGCTCGCCATCTTGTTCTTCAGCTTGATCGGCATTCCGCTCACCACCGGGTTCACGGGCAAGGGCCTGATCTTTTTCGGCGCCATGGCGGTGACAGATCATCCCTGGCTCTACCGGTCGCTCTTGGTCGTCGCCGCCCTCAACGCCGCGGTCGGCGGTTGGTACTATCTGCGGGTCATCGCGGTGCTGTACTTCCGCACATCGGTGAAGCCGATCCAGACGTCGCGCAACCTCCCCGGACTCGTGGCGATCGGGTTGGCGCTGGCCGTGACGGTCGGATTGGCGTTTCCGCCGGGGCTGACGTGGATTCGCAACCAGACCACGAAGGCGGCGAGGATTCCCGGCGCCGAGGAAAAGGGCGAGGGCGCCAGGCGAGTCGTCGCCGCGGAATAGCAACATGCCGATCATCGAAGCCCGAGGCCTGTGCAAAACCTATCGCGTCTACCAAAAAGAAGGCGGGCTCCTCTCCGCGGTGCGCGGGCTCTTCTCCCGCAAATACAAGGAAATCAAGGCTGTCGACCAGGTCTCGTTCGCCATCGAACCGGGCGAGATCGTCGGCTTCCTGGGGCCCAACGGCGCCGGCAAGACGACCACGCTCAAGATGCTTGCCGGGCTCATCTATCCCACGCAGGGCGACGCCACGGTGTTAGGGTATGTTCCCTGGCAGCGCCCCGACGCGTTTCGCCGGCGGTTCTCGCTCGTCATGGGGCAGAAGAATCAACTCTGGTGGGATCTCCCCGCGGCCGACAGCTTTCAGCTTCACCGCGAAATCTATTCGCTCCCCGCCGACTCGTTTCAAAAGACGCTGGGCGAACTCACCGAACTCTTCGGCGCCAAGGATCTCTCCAAGCAGCCGGTCCGCGAACTCTCGCTGGGCGAACGCATGAAGATGGAGCTGATCGCCGCCCTGCTGCATCAGCCGCAGTTGTTACTGCTGGACGAACCGACCATCGGCCTGGACGTCATCGCCCAGGTGACGATCACCAAGTGCCTGCGCGAGTACAACGCCAGCCGCGGCGTCACCATCTTGCTCACCAGCCATTACATGAAGGACGTCGAGGCGCTCTGCAAACGCGTCCTCATCATCACGCACGGCAAGCTCGTCTACGACGGGCTCCTCTCGGGCATCACCGAGCAGTTTGGGCAGTACAAACTCGTTAAGCTGCAGCTCGAAGACGAGCACGCCGCGGGCCTGGAGAGTTTCGGCGAAGTCGCGCGGCGCGAGGGCCCCTCGGTCGATCTGCACGTCGACCGCGCCAAGATCGGCGAAGTCATCGCGGCGATTCTGCAGAAGCATCGCGTGCTCGACATGAGCGTGCAAGATCCGCCGCTCGATCAGGTCATCTCGCGCGTCTTCCAGGAGGGCCAGGCCGGTGCAACCCCTCAGCCTTAGCCAGTCGCTCGTCAAATACCTGAAAATCCTGCGCATTTCGCTCGTCGAGCGGCTCGTCTACCGCGGCGATTTCCTCCTGGCGACGGTCTTTCGCTTCCTGCCGCTTATTACGACGTTTCTCTTGTGGGACGCCGTCTACACCAGCCGCCGGGAGATGCTGGACCGGCAAGGCCATGCTTCCGAGCCGGTCGAGATGTCGGGCTTCAGTTTGCAGCAGATGACCGCGTATCTCTTGCTCGTGCAGATTAGCCGAATGTTCTCGAGTATGCCCGGCCTGGCGAGCGGCCTGGCGCGCGACATCCGCGACGGCAATATCAAGAAATACCTGCTGCAGCCGATCGACTTGCTCGCGTATCTGCTGGCCTACCGCGGCGCCCACAAGATCGCGTACATCATCACGTCGTCGCTGCCGTACGCGGTCCTCTTCTTTTTCTTCCGCGACGTCTTTCCCGGTTGGCCGAGTTGGGGCACGCTCGGACTCTACGCTCTGTCGCTGATGCTGGGATTCGTGATCGGCTTCTTCTTCGAGGCGTGCGTCGGCCTGGCGGGGTTCTGGTTTCTCGAAGTGACGTCGTTCATTTACATCATCGGCACGCTCAATTTCTTCGTCTCGGGCCATATGTTCCCGCTCGATCTGCTCGACCCGAGCCTCACCGCGGTTCTCAAGTATTTGCCGTTTCAGTACCTGGCGTACTTCCCGGCCATGGTGTTTCTGGAGATGAAGTCGGCCGCGGAATTGACCGAGGGGTTCATCATCGAGGCGACGTGGGCGGCGTCGATGATCGTGCTCGCCAAGTTCCTGTACTGGCGGGGCCTAAAGCGATACAGTGCATTCGGCGGCTGACGTAATGAAACAATACAAGCCACAGAGGACACAGAGATTAAAATGCAAGATGCCCTTGAATGCTTTCTCTGTGTCCTCTGTGTCCTCTGTGCCCTCTGTGGCTGATTGCTTTTAATCGTGAGGACGACATGCTGACCAAACGCATCATTCCGTGTCTGGACGTCGATCGCGGCCGAGTGGTCAAGGGGATCAACTTCCTCAGCCTGCGCGACGCGGGCGATCCCGTCGAGGTCGCGCGCCGCTACGAGGAACAGGGGGCGGACGAACTCGTCTTCCTCGATATCAGCGCGAGCCATGAAGGGCGCGACATCATGCTCGATGTGGTGCGCCGCGTCTCCGAGCAAATATTTATGCCCTTCACGGTAGGCGGCGGCATCCGCACGATCGCCGACGCGACGCGCTTGATTCAGGCGGGGGCGGAGAAGGTGAGCATCAACTCCGCGGCGGTCCGGACGCCGAACCTGGTGCGCGAGGTGGCGGAGAAGTTCGGCCGCTGCGCCACGGTGGTGAACATCGACCCGCGCCGCGTGACCCGAGACGGCCGAGTCGTGTGGGAAGTGCACATCAACGGCGGGCGCGTGCCGACGGGGTTGGAAGCGGTCGCCTGGGCGCGGGAAGTCGAGGCGATGGGCGCCGGCGAGATCGTGCTGACGTCGATGGACGCGGACGGCACCAAGGCGGGCTACGATCTGGAGATGACGCGTGCGGTGTCGGAAGCGGTGTCGGTCCCGGTGGTCGCCAGCGGCGGCGCGGGGAGTCCCGCGCATCTTTACGACGCGCTGACGATCGGCAAGGCCGACGCGGCGCTGGCGGCGAGCATCTTCCATTACAACGAACACGGCATTGAGGAGACCAAACGCTACCTCGCCGAGCGCGGCGTGCCGGTGCGTTTGCTGTCGTGGACGCGGGAAAAATGAGCCACAGAGGTCACAGAGAACTCAGAGAAAGCCGGCTGACGCGAGGTCTACTGCCAATCTTGTATTCTCTGTGCTCTCTGTGGCTTGCTTTCGATTCCCCCTACGGCTGTACGTCGCAATTCTTGATCCAGGAGTGCAGCGGCGTCAGCGTGTCGCCGATCTCGGGGCGGGTATCGCCCTGAGCCCGGGTGATGAGAATCCCCGGCCCATAGCCGTTCACGCCGTAGTAGCCGACCAGCTTCTTTTCGGGCCAATCGAAGACGGCGAAATGCAGGTCGCGGCGCACGGCGCGGATGCCGTTACTGAACGGTTTCTCCTCGTGATCGATGTGGCGATCGATGAGGATCACGCTGCACGATTCGTTGGGGGCGGTCTTGCCCCGTTCCTCGAGCAGCGAATCGTGGATCGCGCTGCGCCGGTTGTCGACGCCGTCCCAGACGAGCAGCTTGTTTCGCAGTTTGCCTTTCCCCTGGAAGACGGGCGCTTGCAGCCCCTTCGTGAGCGGCATGAGTTCGTCGGCGATCGCTTTTTGTTTCCGGAGGATCGCTTGTTGACGAGCGACTTCGGCGCGCGTTTCTTGGGTCATTAAGAAGCCGGCAACGATCGGGGCGACGAGCATTACTGCGACGCCGAGAGGCCAAAGGAGTTTCTCGCGGCGCTGCGCCGCCATCAGTCCGACGCACGTACAGAGGACGGCAAGCCCGAGGAAAACCACCCCGATAGCGACTTCAGCGCCTCGGGCGCCAAACAGTTCTTCGAAGAGTCGCGCGCGGCCGGTCAGCGGGGCACGCGGCCCGTCGTTCCAGATTGAGCTTGAAAGGAACCCGGAACCGATCAAGGAAAAAATCAGGGCGCCGACCATGTATCCGATCGAAACGCCGCCGTTCGACGTCGGAGGCGTCGGCGGGATGCCGAAAGGCATCGGCGGCGCCGGCTGGAACGACCCCGGTCCGATCTCGGGCAGTTTTCGGCCGCAGGTTCGGCACCAACCTTTGACGTCTTCCGTCGCCGTCAACACCGCACTGCAAAACGGGCAGTTCATGGGCAACCTCACTTCATGAGTTTCGCGAGCACAGGTCTTAGCTTCTCCGCCCAGATTTCATACGCCTTCGCACTCGGATGGAGTCGATCTTTCACGTACAACTCGGGATTCGGTTCGCCGTCGGCGCCGAGCATTTCCTTCTGGATGCTCACGTAATGCATGTTCGGGTTCTTCTTGCACATCTCCTCCGTCAAGGCGTTCAGCTTCAGGATTTGATCCTTGGTGGCGATCCGGCTCGGCGGCACGTGGATCGACAGAAAGACGACCTTCGCCTGGGGGAGCGCCTTGTGAATCGACCCGGCGAACTTGACGTATTCCTCGTGGACTTGCTCCGGCGTTCGTTTGGCCTGGAGATCGTTGCCGCCGCAAAAGAGGACGACGACTTTCGGCTTGTGGACGAGGACGATCCGGTCCAGGTAATGGTTGACGTCGCTGGTCTGCGAACCGCCGAAACCGCGGTTGAGGACGGGGAACTCGGCGAAGACTTTGGGGAGTTCCGTCCAGCGCGTGAAACTGGAACTGCCGGTGAAGACGATGCCGTCCTTGGGGAAAGTCGTCTCCTTGTCCTTGGCTTCGAAGGCTTCGATGGCCTTCTCGAAGCGCTTGGGGTCGGGCTGCGCCTGCAACGCGAGCGGCAGAGAAAAGAGGCAGAGAACGTACAGAACGCGCTTCATGGATGAACTCCCCGAAAGCGCAGGGACGGCTGTCCCTGGGATGAACCCCCAGGGATAGCCATCCCTGGGCTTTCGCTGTATGTTGTCTGTTCTACCCCAAAAAAACCTCACGCACAAGGGTCGCACCGTATGGGCTTTCATCAAACGGCCACGCATCGCAGCGGCAAACATTCGTATCACCAGATCGGGCTCGTCCGCGGCCAGTTCGGCGGCGTCGAAATGACCAGGTGGGTTAAGTTCCTCGCCGACGTCGGCTTCGACGGCTGGGAGGAAGCCAGCTGGGAACTTAACTTAAGCAAATGCTCGACCGACGCCGGCGCTGAGGCGTACGCCAAGGAACGCGTCGATCTTGCCAAGAAGCACGGCCTGGAGATCTTCACCGTCGCCGCCCATTTGCAGGGTCAGGCGCTGGGCGACGAACCCTCGGCGAAGACGCTGCAGTTCATCGGCGGCGAGGCGGCGGAAGCGTACAAGGCGTGGCGCAAGGTCGGGCACGCGCCGCCGCGCACCGATCCCTACTTCGTGCCTGAAGAAGTCGGCAAGCTCATCCACAAACAGGCGACCGACGCCCTCGTCAACATCGCCCGGCTCGCGCACTTCCTGGGCAAGCAACAAGACCGGACCATCGCCATCTCCGGCTTCGTCGGTTCCCCCGCACATTGCTGGAGCCACTTCTTCCTCTTCCCGCCCCTCCCCTCGAACATCGGCGGCTACGACATCCCTGACGTCCGCCAGGTGAGCCTCGAACTCCTTGCCGAGCGTTTCGCGCCGGTCTGGGACGCGTGCAAGAAGTACGGCGTCACCTACGATCTCGAGTGCCATCCGAGCGAACGGGCCATGGGCGACATCGAGTCGGCGGGCGATTACCTTCGCTTCATGGAAAAGGCGGGCTATGCCGGTACGGTCGGCTTCAACCTCGACGGCTCGCACATGGAATGGCAAGGCGTCTCGGTGATCGACTTCATCCGCGAGTATGGCGCCTACATCCACTGCGCCCACATCAAGGGCGTGCAGGTGATTCGCGGCCACACCCGCGCCGGTCTGCTCGGCGGGCATCGACCGATGGGGCATCCGCTCAACGGCTGGAACTTCGTGTCGGCCGGGAGCAAGCGCGATGCCAACAGCGTGGAGGAGATCATGATCGAACTGAACCGCGTCGGCTATGACGGCGCCGTCAGCATCGAGTGGGAGGACAATGACGCCGAGCAACACGCGGGAGCCAAGGCGGCGCTGGCGTTCGTGCACCAGGGTGACCTGCCGCCCAGTCACATGAAGCACGACGAGACGTTGAAGGCATAGGAGATTTCCATGAGCCCGCAGCGCAAGCAAGGTAGAATAGTCCCTTGCTTGCGCTGCGGGCTAGGTTACCGCAAAAACCGGCCGCCGTTGATGTCCAGGATCGCCCCGTTGATGAACCGCGCCGCGTCGCTCGCCAGGAAGACGACGGCCTCGGCCACCTCGTCCGCCTGCCCATTGCGACCGAGCGGCGTTTGACTCCGGTACTCCGCGAGCTTCTCGGGCGTCGAAAAGACTTCGTGATGTTTCGTCTCGATCACGCCCGGCTGGATCGCGTTCGTCCGCACGCTCGGCGCCAGCTCCTTCGCCCACGTCCGCGTCATTACCTGCAGCGCCCCCTTGGCCGCCGCGTACGCGCCGGCGCCTCCCGCGCCCCCCGACTGAATCGACAGCGACAAGTTGTTGACGATCGCCCCACGGCCGCTTGCCTTCAGCAGCGGCGTCACCTCGCGCGTCAGCACGAAGGCCGACGTCACGTTGACTTCGAAGACTTCGCGCCAAAGGTCGGTTGGGCACTCTGCCAGCAACGCCTTCCGCACCGGCGACCCGGCGTTGTTGAACAGGATGTCGAGCCGGCCTTGCTCGCGCTGGATGCGGGCGACCAGCTTCACGATCTCCTCTTCATGCGTCAGATCGGCGCCGACGATCAGGCCCGCGCCGCCGGCGGTTTCGAGCTGCTCGAGCGTCGCGCGGGCTCCCTCGGCGTTCGAATGATAATGCACGAAGACGTACGCCCCCGCCGCTCCCAAAGCCAGCGCCGCCTGCTGGCCGATGCCGCCGCTGCCGCCGGTGACCAGGGCGACTCGGCCTTTCAAGTTGTAAGTCATGGCCGCTCCTTGCGCAGACGTTCCTGCCGATAACGTTCGCCCACCGTGATCTCGAACGGTTCGTGTTCCTTGGTCGTCTCGAAGCCCTTGTGGTACGCATGGCAGCGGTAGCAGACGAGCGCGTCGCCCACCATCAGGTAGAGCGCGCCGTCGAAGATCGCGGTGCCGATCAGGATCGACCACGTCCAGACTGGATGATAATATCCGTAGGTAAAGATCGAGGCGACGAAAGCGATCACGAGCAGGCCGAGCCCGAAGCGTTGGGGGAAGTCCTTCTGCTTGTAGATCTCGTGGTTGCCGCACACGGCGCAGTGCGGCAACTCTTTGGGTTGCGGTTCCAGATGCAGGAACTGGTCGCACGCGGAACACTTCCATTCGACCGGTTCCACGAGGGGAGCGGAGGAGGGGACGTCGCAGCGGGGACAGACGAAGAGGACTTTGGGAGCCATGGTTTCACAGGATGGTGCGGGTGATTTCGAGGAGTTGTTGGCTCGCCAGTTCGCCGAGGAAGCAGACGATGACAACGACGTAAAGGATGCCGGTGGCGGATTGGGTCGAGCGGATGCGGGCGGTTTCCCACGCCATCCAGCCGAGACAGAGCGGGGCGAGAAAGCCCAGGCCCCAGCGGACCAGGAGCCAAAAGCTATTCTGCGTATCCAGGATCGGCGTCCAGTGCCACAGCCCCCAGCCGGCGAGACCGATGCGAAACAGCAGTGAAGCAAACAGCAAGCCGAGCAGACGCATCAGCGGCGAGATCGACATCGTCGGCGAGATCAAGTACGAATGTCCCATGAGCATCGCCGTCATCGCGCTGCCGACGACGGCGGCGGAGGCGAGATCGTCCAGCGCCAGCCAGGGGGAACCGTCGGCGTGGAGCAGCCAGCCGGCTTGCAGGAGCGAGGCGAGTAAGGCGAGGCCGGTGAGCGCGCTCACGGTTCGGCCGCCGGGGGCTTCGTGCAGATGCCAGACGATCGAGGCGAGGAACGCGAGAACGAGGGCGGCGCCGAGCGAGATCCACAGCAGCACCGGCGCGGGATGGGGCAGAAACGCGGCGGCGACGACGAGCAAGCCGAGGACGGTGAGGAACTGCACGCGGTAAAAGCGAGGCGGGACGATCGCAGGATTGAGCACGATGAGGCAGCCGATCATGCCGAAGGCCAAACGCAACGAGAAGGCCGAGGCCATGAGATCACTTGCCCTGGATGAGCGCCATGAATTCGGAGCGGGTGGCGAGGTTTTCTTTGAAGGCGCCGCGCATGGCGCTGGTGGAGCAGACGCTGTTCGCCTTGCGCACGCCGCGCATCGACATGCAGGTGTGCGAGGCTTGCAGGACGACGCCGACGCCTTTGGGTTCGAGCACTTCCATGACGAGGTCGGCGAGTTCCTCGGTCATGCGTTCCTGGACTTGCGGCCGCTTGGCGACGATCTCGGTGACGCGCGCGAGCTTGCTGAGGCCGACGATTTTGCCGTTGGGCAGGTAGGCGATGTGAGCGGTACCGAAGAAGGGGAGCAGGTGATGTTCGCACATGCTGTCGAAGTGGATGTTTTTGACGAGGACCATCTCGTCGTACTTTTCGGTGAAGGTCTTTTTGAGGACGCTGGCGGGATCCTGGCGCAGCCCGGCGAAGATTTCTTCGTACATGCGAGCGACGCGGCGCGGGGTTTCGCGCAGGCCTTCGCGGTCGGGATTTTCGCCGACGGCGAGGAGGATTTCGCGGACCGCCGCCTCGATGCGGGAGTGATCCACGGGCGCGGCGACGACTTCGCGGCTGCGCGTTTTGGGCCCTGCGCTTTTCATGAGAGGTCTCGTTCCGACGCAAAAGCCCACGGAGAAAGTGCCGTGGGCTTGAGAGTTGATTTATAGATGCGCTGCCGGTCGCGTCAAGCGGTCGCTTGCTCGGCGCCGGGGCGGACGTGGGTCTTGCCCAGCAGCACGATCTGATCGCCGGCCACGAGTTCGGTTCGGGGATAGCGGACTTGCTTGACGTCCCAGTCGATCAGTGCATCGATGAACGTGGGCGAAACGCCGTCGAGGACGATCTCCGCGTCGTTGATTTCGTGGGTCTGCACGGCGGTCATCTGGCAGATGTAAACGAGCAGCGCCCACATGAGGACGAGGCTGCAGCCGGCGAGGAACGCGAAGACCGTGAACAGGCGCCGCCAGGGGCCGACGGGCATCTGCTGACCGAAGTGCAGCGCCGCGTAGGTGACGCCGATGACGAGGGCGAACGAGGCGACGATGAGGACGCTGCGCAGCCGCCAGTGATGTTTGTGTCGATCGCAGAACGGCACGTTGAGCCGAACGGTGCGGGTCAGGAAGAGCAGCAGAATAAAATAAGGGAGAACGCCCAAGAAGAAAAAGATCGAGATCCAGCGCGGCCGCCAGGTCATGAGGCGTGCGATGCGGTGCGCGGCAGGTTGGCCGCAGCACAGGCAGACGGGGGGTAGATCGCCGCAGGCTTCGGCCAGGCTGATACGGACTTGAGGCATGGGCTAACCTCTCTTTTCGGAATATCCTTACAGTGCGCGTTTTGCGTCAGGATTGCAAGATCGCTTGTCCGAAAATCTTGCCGCTGGTGTTTGTTTCTCCGAGCCCCTGCGACCCGACCCCGAGGTGCCCCATGCGATTCTGGATGCTGTTCGCCGCGATCGCGCTATTCCCGCTGCCGACGCCGGCCCAGGAGGCGAAGCCGATCTTACGGCTCGACGACCGCGGGCATACGGCTGAAGTCTGCAAGCTCCTCTACACCGGCAAGGGGCGCATGATCAGCGTCTCCAAGGACGGAACGGTTCGCTTCTGGGATCCGAAGGGGGAGCAGGTGCAAGTCTTGCGTTTGCCGACGGGGAATTTTCGCTTCGGCGAACTCTACACGGGCGCGCTGTCGCCGGACAAGAAGACGTTGGCGGTGGCGGGTTGGGCGTCCACGGACAAGAAGCAGAAGTTGGGTGCCGCCCACATTTATCTGATCTCGCTGGAGACGGAGAAGATCACGCAGGTCTTCCGCGACCATCTTGGCTCGGTGTTCGCATTGGCGTTCTCGCCCGACGGCACACGATTGGCGGCCGCCGGCGCGGGGAGTCATGCCATCCACCTGTTCGATCTGACGACCAATCGCCTGGTCGATAAGCTGGTCGGCCATACCGAGCGGGTCCTTGAACTGACGTACGACCCCAGGAATTCGGACCGGTTGATGTCCGCCGCCACGGACCAGCTGCGGATGTGGACTGTGTCGAATAAGCAAGCGACGATCTTCGAACGCAAGGATTTCACCATCCAGCGTGCAGCCCTGTCGCCCGACGGGGCCTACCTCGCCGCGGCGGGGCAGGGTCAGTACGTCCATCTGTGGAAATCGTCGGGCCAGTATGTCAAAGCGATTAACGCCTTTCGCGCCACCAACTCCTATGGCGGGCTCGCCTTCTCCCCGAACTCCGACGGCCTCATCTACACCGCCTTCGATCGCTGGCAAACGCACATCAATCTTGTCCACATCCCCAGCGGCAAATTCGTGCGTGAGATCGGCAGCATCAACAATGAACGCGACGTGCTGGCGAGCGGCGACATTGCGTTCGCCGTCAAGGGGAGCTCTCTGGCCGTCGCCGACGACGCCAATCACGCCATCTACATCTGGAACCTGAGCAAACCCAACGCTGAGCCCCGCCTCGTGGGCGACAACAAACGCAAGCTCACGCAGATCGCCTGGGCCTGGGACAAAGAATATCGCGGCCAACTCGTGCTGAACTTGCGCAAGCGACTCCTGCCGATCGAATTCCCCAATACGCTCACCAAAGACTTTTTCGACCGTTCCTTCCAGTTCGGCCCGCAAAACCTTGGCGCTCCCCTGGGCGAGTTTATTCCGGGCGCCAAGCACGGCTTCTCCAAGGCGACGCTGCTCAAACGCCGCAATGCTACGCAGATCGACGTTTACGTCGCCGGCAAACTCGTGAAGGAACGCGTCGGCGTATCGGGCGATCCGATCATCGACGATTTCGCTCTCGTTGGCGACAAGCACGCGGTGCTGGCGACCGAGCGCGGGCTGTACCTCGTCGAAATCCTCACCGGGACCAAGGTGCATCTGTTCTACAGTGCGACCGGTCCAGTCCGCTCGCTGACGCTGTCTCCCGTCACCACTGCCGGTCGGCAATACGTCGCCGCCCTGTGGGAGGACAACGTCGTGCGCATCTACGATCCGATGAATCGGGAACCGCTGCTCAATCTCGCCATCGTCGGCACGCAGTGGATCTGCTGGACGCGTCAGGGCTACTACGCCGCCAGCGCGTTCGGCGAACGGCTCATGGGTTGGCAAGTGAACCAGGGACACAAGGATTTCGGCAAGTTTTACCCGGCGAGCCAGTTTCGCGCCGCGCTGTATCGCCCCGACGTGATTCGCCGGGTGCTGGAGATCGGCGACGTCGCCAAGGCGCTCGCCAACGCCGACTTCGTTCGCGGCGGGCCTTCGATCAAGATCGACGATCTCGAGGAGATCCTGCCCCCCAAGGTCAAGCTCGTCACGCCGACCGACTTGAAGGCCGACCTCGAAGGAGACACGCTGGTCGTCAGCGCCGAGGCCGAGTCGACCGGCAAATATCCGGTCACGGCGCTGCGTCTCTTGGTGAACGGCAGGCCGTTCGCGGGCAAGAAGGGGTATCGCGAAGTCGTTAACCCCAAGCTTGGTTCGGTGCAGACGACCTTCAAGATCAAGCTCGAGCCGGGGACGTACCAGATCGCGGTGCAGGCGAGCAGCGCCGTCAGTAAGACCGTCTCGGACGCCGCGACGGTGCATTTGGCGGAGAACGTCGCGACGCGAGGCGTCCGGCGCATCGATCTCCCCGAAGTCAAAGTGGAGCTTCCTTCCCTGCACGTCCTCGCCACAGGTGTTTCTGAATACGAAGGAAGTCTTAAGTTGCAGTTCGCACACAAGGACGCGAACGTCCTGGCCGAGACCCTCAAAGGGAAGAGTAAGCTCTACAAGGAGACGTACGTCGACGTGATGACCGACAAGAAGGTGACGCCGGAGAAGTTCTTCGCCGCCCTCAAATCGCTCAAGGAGAAGATGACCGCGCGGGACGTGGCGATCATCTCCTTCGCGGGGCACGGCGAACTCGACGCCAAGGGGAACTTTTATCTGCTCCCCGTCAACGTCGATCCGAAGGAGATCGCCAAGACGGGCATCTCCGGCGAGCGGCTGCGCGAGGAGATTGCGCAGACGCCGGGGCGCATCATCTTGCTCCTGGACGCATGCCATTCGGGGGGCATCAAGGGGGGCAAGGCGCTCGCCGCCGCCAACGCCAGCGACGAACTATTGCGCGGCATGGTCTCCGAGGAGTGCGGCGTCGTGGTGATGTGTTCGTCGACGGGGAACGAGTATTCGCTGGAGAGCCCGAAGTGGGGCCATGGACTGTTCACGCTGGCGGTGGTCGAGGGATTGAAAGGTGCCGCGGACGACGACGGCGACGGGTTCGTCGATCTGAAGGAACTCGATCATTACGTGTACAAGCGGGTGCGCAAGGAGAGCGAGAAACGGCAGACGCCGGTGACGGAGATCCCGCTGACGATCACGCCGTTCAATCTGCGTTAAGAGTGGGGCACGATTGTATCGTGCCGCGGGAGAAGCATGGCACGCTACAATCGTGCCCCACGACGGGAAGCTTACCGGTGCATGACGAAGCCGCCGTCGAC
>JBBQPM010000055.1:0-37096 GCA_038217425.1 Gemmatales bacterium | reverse complement strand
GGAGCCCGCCTGGCCTCCGGACTCGTACTCCTCGCCAATGCCGGCATTCAACTCTTTCTCGGCTCTCGCTACTATGCCATCATGCCGCTCGTGCTTTATGCCTGGCTCTGGAAAGAAATGGTTCGGCCGCTCCCGTGGGTTCTCGTCGGCGGCGTAGGATTGGCGGTCGTCGGCGTCGTCTTTCCCGTCCTCGCGATGACCCGCAATGTCACCGGCGACGACCGCTTCTCCTGGGAACGTTTCAGTCAGGTCTACACCGGCATCGACAATCCGTTCGCCGCCACCGTCTCCGAGGTCGGCGGCACGCTCATGGTCGTCGCCTGGACCATGGAACTCGTCCCCGCCGCCCGCGATTTCGACGCCGGGCTCACCTACTACTATGGCCTGCTCACGCTCATGCCGAACTTCGCCTGGGATCTGCATCCCTCCATCGCGTACGGGTCGCCCACGGTTTGGCTCGTGAACGCCGTCGATCCGCTCTTCGCGGGTCGCGGCGGGTCGTTCGGGTTTTCCTTCATCGCCGAGGCGTACCTGGCGTTCGGCTGGATCGGCTTGCCCTGGATCATGGCCGGCATCGGCTTCTTCTACGCGGCGTTCGTGCGCTGGGCCAAGGGCTCGCCGGCGCGGTTGGCGATGCTCGCGTCGTTCGCCAGCTTCTTCACCTTCTTCGTCCGCGAGGAAACCGCGCTCGTGTTTCGGCCCCTCATCTGGTACTCGGTGCTTCCCTACCTCGCCGTCTTCGTCATTCACGAAATGCGTCGCTCGTACCTCGTTCGGAGTACCGCATGAATCTTCTCGTTTCGCTCGAGCATCGATTCGAAGCGACGCCTGACGGCGCCGTCTGGACGCAGACGCAATTCCCGGCCACGTTCTGGAAACCGTACCTGGAAGTCTTCGACAACGTCCGCGTCGTGGCGCGGGTCAAACCGGTCGAGTCCGTCGGCGCCGACTGGCGGCGTGCCGATGACGACCGGGTGTCGTACGTGCAGGTGCCGTACTACATCGGCCCCTGGCAATACCTCAAGAAACGCAGCAAAGTCACCCAGGTCCTCAAAAACTCGCTCCGCGAAGACGACGCGATCCTCTTACGGGTGCCGTCGACGTCGGGAAGCCAAATCGCCGGTTGGATGCGTGACCGGGGAAAGCCGTACGCCGTTGAAGTTGTCGCCGATCCGTACGACGTCTTCGCGTCCGGTTCGGTTCGGCATCCGCTGCGCCCGTTCTTTCGCTGGTGGTTCACGCGCGGGCTCCGCAAGGTGTGCGCCGCCGCGTGCCAGGCGTCGTACGTCACCCGCTCGGCGCTACAGAAACGCTATCCCTGCCCGCAAGGCGAAGTTGCCTTCTCCGACGTCGAGATCTCCGACGGCGCCCTGGCTTCCACGCCGCGCGGCGAACGTCTGCCGGGCCGACTCAAACTCGTCTTCGTCGGCACCATGGCCCAGATGTACAAGGCGCCCGACGTGCTCATCCAGGCCGTCGCCCAGTGCAAGCACGACGGGCTCGATCTGGAGTTGTCGCTGATCGGCGACGGGCAGTTTCGCGGGGAACTCGAGGCGCTGGCACAGCGTCTGGGGATCGCCGACATCGTGACGTTTCGCGGCCAGCTTACCGTGGGCGGCCAGGTGCGCGAGGCCCTGGATGCCGCCCACCTCTTCGTGCTGCCGTCGCATCAGGAAGGCCTGCCGCGGGCGATGGTCGAGGCGATGGCGCGTGCCTTGCCGTGTATCGGCTCGACGGTCGGCGGCATCCCGGAATTGCTGCCCCCGGAAGACCTGGTCCCGCCCGGCGACGCCCTCGCGCTTGCCCAGTCCATTCGCGCCGTGGCGACCGAACCCGGCCGACTCGTTCGCATGTCGGCTCGAAACCTCAGCGTGGCTCGCGAATATCATCAGGATCGCATCGCCCCGCTTCGGCGTGCGTTCTATCAGGCTCTCTGCGACAAGACCTTGCACTGGCTCAAGGGGAAATGAAGATGCCCAAGCTGCTCATCGTCACGACTGTTCCGCCGACGCTGCAGTCATTTCTGCTGCCGTACGCCGAGCACTTCCGCACCCAGGGTTGGCGTGTCGACGCGCTCGCCAACGGGGTGACGCAGTTTCCCGATTGCGTGGCCGCGTTCGATCGCGTGTGGGACGTGGCCTGGTCGCGCAATCCGCTCGCTCCCGCACATTTTTTGTCAGTCCCGAAGTTCGTCCGCGAACTCGTCCAGCGGGAAGCGTACGATCTCGTCCACGTCCACACGCCGGTCGCCGCATTCGTCACTCGCTTCGCTCTGCGCAAATTGCGGGCGCCGGGAAAACTCAGCGTGATCTACACGGCCCATGGTTTTCACTTCCATTCCGGCGGCGGCTGGTTCGAGAACGCGCTGTACAAACGGCTCGAGAAATGGGCCGGCCCGTGGACCGACCGCCTCGTCGTCATCAATCGCGAAGACGAAAAATCCGCTCTCGAACTCGGTCTCGTGCCGGCCGCGCGACTGCACTATATGCCCGGGATCGGCGTCGATCTGAGTCAGTACGCACGCGCTTCCGTATCGGAAGAAACGGCAACGCGCCTGCGCCGCGAAATGAACGTCTCGCCTCAGCAATCGGTGATTTTGATGATCGCCGAGTTCATCCCGCGCAAACGTCACCGCGACGCACTCGAGGCGTTTGCGAAATTGCAACGACCCCAGGCAGTCCTCGCGTTCGCCGGCATCGGTCCGCTCGAAGACGAGATGAAGGCGCATGCAGCGAAGCTCGGCCTTGCCGATCGGGTTCGCTTCCTGGGCTATCGCCGGGACATCGCGGGGCTCATTCGCGCGGCGCAGGCGGTGCTCTTGCCGTCGGAGCGCGAGGGGTTGCCGCGCAGCTTGATGGAAGCGATGTGCCTGGAGGCGCCATGCATCGCGTCGCGGATTCGCGGCAACGCCGACCTGCTCGAATCGGGCGCCGGTCTGCTGTTCCCCGTGGGGGACGTGCCGGCCCTCGCGCAGCAGCTCGCACGCGTGATCGACGATTCCGCCTACGCGCGGGCGCTGGGTCAAACCGGGCGAGCTCGCATGACAGAATACGACATTCGTCGCCTGATTTCCCTACACGAGGATTTGTACCATGATGCTCTTGGCAAGCCCAAGCTCCAGGGAGTCTAACGTGACCTTCTACGCGCGGTACGGCAAACGCTGGCTCGACGTTGTCCTGGCCGGGACCGCGCTGATTCTGTTCGCGCCGATCTTTGTCATCGTCGCGATCCTGGTGCGTCTCAAACTCGGCTCGCCCGTGATCTTTCGCCAGGCTCGGCCCGGCAAAGACGAGCAACCGTTCGAAATGGTGAAGTTCCGCACCATGACTGACGCGCGCGACGCCGACGGGAACTTGCTGCCGGACGATCAGCGACTCACGCGCTTTGGCAAGTTTCTACGCAGCACCAGCCTCGACGAACTCCCCGAACTCTGGAACATCCTCAAAGGCGAAATGAGCGTCGTCGGGCCGAGGCCACTCCTCATCAGCTACCTGCCCTTCTACAACGAGGAGGAACGACGTCGGCATCACGTGCTGCCGGGACTGACCGGGTGGGCGCAGATTCACGGGCGAATCAACCTCGCCTGGGACGACAAGCTCAGGCTCGATGTTTGGTATGTCGATCACTGCGGCCTGTGGCTCGATCTGAAGGTGATCGTGCTTACCTTTTGGAAAGTTGTCCGGCGCGAGGACGTTCACGCCGCCGACAACGTGTATCTGCCGTCCCTGGACGAAGAACGCATGGGGCGAGCGTAGATGAGGATTAGCGTCATGCCGGGTCGGTTTCAGGAAAACGGCATCGCCTTCCAGTATCCCGAGTCGTGGAAGCTCACGCGCGAGGAACGCGAGGAAGGCTGGATCGTCGAGATCCAAAGTCCCGGGCCCGCGTTCCTGCTTGTCACTTTTGATCCCGAGACGCCCGAGATCGAAACGATGGCCCAGACCGCGCTGGACGCGATGAAGGCCGAATACGACAGTCTCGAGTTCGAGGAAACGTACGAGACGTTCGCCGGGCAGCCGTCGTTTGGGCACGAGATGCGGTTTTTCAGCTTCGACCTGACCAATACCTGCTGGACGCGCAGCTTCTACATCGAGCAGGGCACGGTGCTCATTTTTTGGCAAGCGAACGATCTGGAACTGGAAAGTTTCGAACCGGTCGTGCAAGCAATCCTGGCGTCGATGAAGGTCGACCCGCCGGAGTAGTTCACTTTACGGAGGTGCGTGGGGCGCGCAATTCTTGGCCCTGTAATGCCGTCTCATCAGGTAAGTCGAAAAAGAGCCGCTCGCCAAGAACACGACCAAACCAGGGCCAATTTACGCAGCAATCTTCAGCTTTCGGCCCTGGTCCAAGAAAACCTCGAGAATTCGAGCGCATGCCTGCCCATTGCCGTACAGGGGAACGAAGGAGGCAGCCCCATTTGACGGTCTTTCGAGAATCGCCTCGGCCCGTTCCAGAATGCGCTGCGAATCGGTCCCCACCAGTTCTGCAAATCCGCAGCGAACTCCTTCAGGACGTTCGGTATCGTCCCGGAGGATGAGGATGGGTTTCCCCAGGGCGCCCGCTTCTTCTTGCAAGCCCCCCGAATCCGTCAGGATCAAATCGGCTCGCATGAGGGCCTGGACGAAATCCGGATAGACCATCGGTTCCCGAAGATGCACCCCCTGCACGGAGCCCAGCACGGCATGGACGACTTCGCGAACTCGCGGATTGGGATGGACCGGAAACAGAATGCAAACGTCGGGATGACGACGGGCAAGTTCGGCAACCGCCTGCAAGGTGCGCTCCAAAGGAGCGCCGAAACTCTCGCGGCGATGGGTCGTGAGCAACACCAGCTTCTGATTTTCCGCCACGGGGATATCCAGCGGCCGAGGGTTTCGCGTCAATTCTTGTTGCGCCCAGAGGAGTGCGTCGATCCCGGTGTTACCGGTGAGATGGATCCGCTGGGGAGGAATGCCTTCCTGCTGGAGATTGAGAAACGCCTCCTGAGTGGGAACGAATAGTTCTTCAGCCAACGCATCGAGCATTCGGCGATGGCCTTCCTCGGGAAAGGGGAGGTGCAGGTCGCCGGAGCGCAGGCCAGCTTCAACATGGGCCAAACGGACGCCTTGATAGAAAGCCGCCAGGCCCCCTCCAAGGGCGGAAGAGGTATCCCCTTGAACGACGACGCGATCGTATTTTTTCCGGGAAAGCAACTTCGAAACGCCCTGGGTGACGCGTGCGGTCACCTCCGCAGGCGTCTGCGAACCGGTTCCCACGTCCAGGTCGAAATCGACCTTCACACGGAAGAAGTCCAGCACCGGCATCACGAGATCGCGATGCTGCGACGTGTTGCAGATCTCCAATGTAACGCCCGAACCGGCCCCCAAGGTACGGGCAAGCGGCGCAAGCTTGATGGCCTCGGGTCGCGTCCCTAGGACCATCAAGACTCGTTTTTCGTTATTACCGTCATTTTCCGAAAGCATGGTACAGAATCTCCCATCGGCATCCGATGAAGGAGATATCGGCCTGAAAGCTGAAGAAACGTGAAGTATTTGTTCGGCAATGCCGAACGAACGGCGTTAGCAAGAATCGGAACGAACGCTGTTCGCCGCCGTCAATCCAATCCAAAGACGATCTTTGTAAGATCGTCTTTGACGCGACCGGCTCGCTAGTTGGATTTGATCTCTTCAAGCGGCGTTTCGGCAGGGCCGCCGAGTACCTCTCCGGTCGGTGCAAAGCGGGAACCATGGCACGGGCAATCCCACGTGGAGTCGGCAAGGTTCCAGTGAACGTTGCAACCCATGTGCGTGCACACGGGCGACAGCGTCGTTACCTTCCCTTGCGGGCTTCGGTAGGCGGCCACGCGCTCGCTGCCGAGCTTCAGAATCTTCCCCTCGCCGCTGGGTAACTCACTGAGCGACGCCCCCTCGGCGGACTTCAGTTTGTCCTTCAGGTAATAGTAGGGGTAGTCGATGTTCTCCTTGACGTAGTCCCACACGGACGCAAGCTTCTTGCGATTGACGTCGAAAAGGTCGCTCCAGGGATTCTTTTTGCCCAGCGCCGCGTCGGCCGCCATCATGCCCGCGAGGGTGCCGAAGGTCATGCCATTGCCCGAAAAACCCGTGGCGGCGAACTGCCGAGGAGCGGTTTCGCCGATGAACGGGAGGCCGTCGTGGGTTTCCACCACTTGCCCCGTCCAGCGTGCGTCGATCTTCGCTTCCGGCAGAATTGACGCGAGCATCGCTTCCAGACGCTGGACGTTTTCCTCGGTGTTCGTTTCTTGCCCAGTTTTGTGATCTTCGCCGCCGAAGATGACGTAGTCGTGTTTGGGGTGCGGATCAACGCGCAGGTAATAGTAAGGGTCCGTTGTGTCGAAGAAGAGTGCGTCGGGGACGGTCGCCTTTGGAACCTTGGCTCCGATCACGTAACTCGAATACGGGGCGATCTTGGTCTGAAATAACGTCGCACTGAGGAAACCCGCGACGCCCACCAGCGGCACATGGGTCGCGATCACGATGTAATCGCACGTGATCGTGTACTTGTTCGCTTTGACAGCCAGCGGTTCTTCCTGAAATTCGCTGACTTCCGAACTCTCGAAGACGTGGCTGCCGTCGCCTGCGATTCTGGGTAGTAGCCCCGCGAGATAGCGAAGCGGATGAAAGCGCGCCTGGTTCGCGAAGCGGACGCCCGGTCGATCGACCCACGCGATGGAATCGACGTAGCGTGCGTCAAAGCCCAGTTCGTCCGCCAGCGCCGCGTCTCTTCGGAGCTTGTCTGCCTCGTCCTTGGAAGTTCCTTTCCAGGGCGCATGCAAAAAGGCCGGAACCCGCGCGAAGCCGCAGTCAATCTCCTCCGCTTTCACAATCGCTTCGATTTGATCGATCGCCGCCCGTCCCGCGTCCCACGCCGCCTGGGCATGATCTTTGCCGAAAGTGCTCGTCAGTTCGGTAATCCGAGTATCGGTGACGTAGGTGAGGTGGGCAGTGGTGTTCCCCGTATCGCCTTTGCCACAATGGTCGCGTTCGAGCAGTGCCACGGTTTTGCCCGCTTTCTTGAGAAGATAGGCGGCAGTGGCCCCCATGATGCCGGCGCCCACGACGACCGCATCGACTTTGAGATCTTCCCGCAGCTTGGGAAAGTGCGGCATCTTGGACCCGGGAACCCAGTGCGATTTCATCGTCATGGCTTCACTCCCTCGGCGTCGAATGACATCTCCGTTGAAGGTCGAATATCTGCCTTCAATACTTTCTGCATCTGCTCGAGCGCGTAGCGAGTGTCTTCCGGGGTATTGGAGGCGACGCAGTCGCTCGGGACCGCCAGTTTCAGATCGCGCATGTAGGCGTCGTTCGCGGTGAACAGCACGCAGATGTTCGCCGCCATACCGGCGAGGATCACGGTTTCGGTTTGCAAGTACCCGAGAAGCGTATCGAGCGTCGTCGAGAAGAAACCGGAATGTTTGGGCTTGAGTACGAAGTAATCGTCGGGCTCAGGCTTTAGCAGTTCGACGATGCCCTGACCGCGGACGCCGTCGTCGAGGCAGTGACTGACTTGCGCGTTGAGATCCGAGCGCCAGCGGCCGAAGTTGTCATTGGCGTAGATGACGGGAACCTTTGCTTGTCGCGCGCGGCGTTTAAGGTCGGCAATTCGCCGAGCCATTGGCAGCGCGTATCGCAGGAGTTGGTCTCCCTCGGGAAACTCCAAATCGTTGATGACGTCGATCAACAGGAGCGCGACGCCGGATTTGTCGGGGGCACTGCCATCCAGGTCGTGATTCTTGGCGTTCATGCCAGAATCACATTGCACATCCCGTGCCCAGCCCAGGGGCTAATTGCCATGAAGAGCGCGTGCGGTCGAATCCACTCTAAGGCCACGCCTGATCGGAGTGCGACCATTGCTTCTCATCGACTCTGGGAATGGACTTAGCGCCTACCGGCGGCCTTGAGGATTTCCTCCGCCCACTCGGCGTCTTCAGGCCGCAGCAGCGGGTCAGGCGGCTTGGCGTAGTCGAGCGTGTGGTAGCGGCCGTTCTGGTAGCATTGATCCAGGATCGCCTGCAGATCGAGCGGAATGGGCGGCTCGCCTTCGCGCAAGGGGATCGGCAATGCACGTAGCCCCTCGCGCAACGGGAAGTTGTAGAGTTCGGTTTGATACGGCTTCCATGCACGGCGAATGCACGCTAGCGAATCGTGCCGTAGCTCTTCAGGGATTCGATAAGCGGCGAGAATCAGTACGCGTCGACCGGCGCGCACCAAATCGATCTCCACCAAGCTCGTATCGGAGCGCAGGATTTCATCTTGCTTTTGCCGGTAAAGACGGGTTCCCTCGCCGCCCGATTTGTTGGCGGGGCTCAAAAACTCGATCACGGTAATGACCCGGTCTCCACTCGCTTCGCGAATTTGGATCGAGCCCTCAGTAATCTCCGCTTCGTCTTCCAAGAAGATCCTTGGCTCGGCAACTGCAATTCCATTGGTTTCGAGAACGCTGCCGGCGAGCGACGGGAATGCCTTCAATTCAAAAACGCGTGCATCCGGGATTATGGAACGCCGACGATTCTCGGCGGATTCCACGTAGACTCGCTCTTCAATGTCGGCCAGCAGGTCGTCCGGCAACTGTGGTTGCAAGGCGTCTCGGCTGTATTGGATTAAACTGTGGTGCACGCCGCCCCAGCGAGTTTCGAGATAAGGATCCATGCCAGGGAAGGGGCTTCGTTTATTCATGCCCTCAGTATACCGCCGAGCGTAATGGGCTGGCAAGCGCCGCTTGGGCCGGGTAGAATAACGGAACTAACCCGCCCTCCGCATCCCCACCTTGGACTGACGTATGATCTCCCTTCGCACTCTCGCCGTCCTCGCCCTCGTCGCGATCTCGGTCCGGGCTGAGGAGCCAATCCAGTTTAACCGCGACGTCCGCCCGATTCTCACCGACGCCTGCTTCAGTTGCCATGGGCCCGCCGCCAAGAAGGGGGGCCTGCGGCTCGATCAGCGCGATAGCGCCCTCGCTGCCGCCATCGTCGCCGGCAAGCCTGAGGCGAGCGAACTCGTGCGCCGCATTCTCTCGAACGATCAAGACGAGAGGATGCCGCCGCCGTCGTCGCACAAGACGCTCAAGGCCCACGAAAAGGAGATCCTCAAGAAGTGGATCGCTCAGGGGGCCGGGTACCAGAAGCACTGGGCGTTCGAGGCCCCCGTCAAGACCGCGCTGCCGAAGTCGCCGGCGAACCCAATCGATTGGTTCATCGCTCAACGGCTCGCCAAGGAGAAGTTGACCGGTTCGCCCGAGGCGGATCGGCCCACGCTGATTCGCCGGGTCGCGTTCACGCTCACGGGACTGCCGCCGACGCCTGCGGAAGTCGAGAACTACCTCAAGGACGCGTCGCCCGATGCCTACAAGAAGATGGTGGAACGTTACTTAGGATCGAAGCACTACGGCGAAGAGATGGCCCGGCACTGGCTCGACGTCGCACGCTATGCCGACACGCATGGCCTGCATCTGGACAACGAACGGCAGATGTGGCTTTACCGCGACTGGGTCGTCAAGGCGTTCAATCAAAACATGCCGTTCGACCGCTTCACCGTCGAACAGCTCGCCGGCGATCTGTTGCCCAAGCCGACTCCCGACCAGTTCATCGCCACCGGTTTTAACCGCTGCAACGTGACGACGTCCGAAGGGGGCTCGATCGATTCGGAGTGGGTCTTCCGCAATGCCGTCGATCGCACGAGTACGATGACTGAAGTTTGGCTCGGCCTCTCCGCGGGCTGCGCCGTGTGTCACGATCACAAATTCGATCCGATCTCGGCCAAGGAATTTTACTCGCTCTACGCCTTCTTCTACTCCGCGGCCGGCCCCGCGCTCGACGGCAACAAACTCCTCACCGAGCCGACCATCAAAACCTCGAGTCCGGAACAAGACAAAAAACTCGCGACGCTCGTCAAGCAAATCGCCGACCTGCAGATGGAGATCAAGGAGAAGGTCAAGTCGCTCAAGTACGACGACCCTGCGGCCGTCAAAGACGCCGACCTCAAGAAACTCGATCTGACGAAGTCGCTGCAAATCTGGATCAAGCAGAACGGCGGCAAGGACAACAAGGCCCTGCCTCAGGACATCAAGAATCTGCTCAAGCTCGCCGTCGTCGATCCGAACAAGCTCAAGGGCGCCAACGAGGTCAAGCTGCGCGAGTATTATTTCGAACACGTCTGCGCCCTTACCAAGCCGGAGTTCGATGCACTGACGAAGAAACTCGCCGCGGTCACCAAGGAACGCGACGATTTCGACAAATCGATCCCGGGTACTTTCGTGTTCAAGGACATGCCGGCGCCGCGCGAAAGCTTCGTGATGATGCGCGGCCAATACACCAAGCCGGGCGAGAAGGTCGAACCGAACACGCTCGGCGTCTTGCCCGCGATCAAGAAAGTCGGGCCGCGCGCGAATCGCCTCGATCTCGCTCACTGGCTCGTCTCACCCGAACAACCGCTGACAGCCCGCGTCACCGTTAACCGATTTTGGCAACAATACTTCGGCGTCGGCCTGGTGAAGTCGAGCGCCGACTTCGGTTCGCAGGGCGAGTTGCCAAGCCATCCCGAGTTGCTCGATCATCTCGCGGTCTGGTTCCGTGAGAACAACTGGGACGTCAAGGCGCTCACGCGTCTGATGCTGCACTCGGCGACGTTCAAGCAGAGTTCGCGCGTGACGCCCGAACTGTGGAAGCGCGACCCGGAGAACCGCCTGGTCGCGCGCGGCCCGCGTTTCCGCTTGGATGCGGAACAGATCCGCGACAACGCTCTGTTCGTGAGCGGCCTCATCCATCTCGAGATGGGAGGCCGAGGCGTTCGGCCCTATCAGCCGCAGCGAATCTGGGAACCGGTCGCGTTCAGCGGTTCGAACACGGGAACCTACACGCAGGACAAGGGATCGGCCCTGTATCGCCGGAGCATCTACGTCTTTTACAAGCGGACGGCGCCGCCGCCGTACCTGACGAACTTCGACGCCCCCAATCGTGAATCGTCGTGCAATCGCCGGGAGCGGAGCAACACGCCGCTTCAGGCGTTGCAACTGATGAACGACGTGCAGCATTTCGAGGCCGCCCGCGCCCTGGCCGAGCGGATGATTATTGAAGGGGGCAAGTCGCCCGCCGAGCGGATCGCGTTCCTGTACCGCACGGTGCTGAGCCGGGCGCCGGAGTCGCAGGAGTTGGCGATCGTGCAGCAGGCGCTCGAGCAGAATCTGGCGCGTTTCGCCAAGGACGGCGACGCTGCAAAGAAAGTCGTTCGCATCGGCGAATCGCAACCGAAAACGGGCCTCGCGGAGTCGGAAGTGGCGGCGTACGCTCTGATCGCGAATCTCGTGCTGAATCTCGATGAGACGGTGAATCGAAACTAATACGCGGACCGTTCGACGAAAGCCCAGGGATGGTTATCCCTGGGGCTTCCCAGGGATAGCCATCCCTGCGCTTTCCACGGAGCATCACCATGAATCCCCTCTTCGAATACAACCTGAACGAAACGCGTCGCCAATTCCTCGGCTCCGCCGGCATGTGCGTCGGCGGACTGGCGCTCAACATGCTGCTCGGCAAGACGGCCCAGGCGCAGACGCCGGCGCGGGTGCATCCGCCGCTCGCGGGGTTGCCGCACTTCGCGCCCAAGGCGAAGTCGATCATCTACCTGCACATGAACGGAGCGCCGTCGCAGCTCGATCTGTGGGATCACAAGCCGGGCCTACAAGCGTACTTCGATCGCGATCTGCCCCCCAGCGTGCAGGGGGGCCAACGCCTTTCCACCATGACCAGCGGCCAACAGCGTTTCCCGGTCGCGCCGTCGAAGTTCAAGTTCACTCGCGAAGGCAAGTGCGGCACCTGGATCAGCGAACTCTTGCCGCACACCGCCAAGATCGTCGATGAAATCGCCGTCGTCAAAACCGTGCACACCAACGCCATCAACCACGACCCGGCCTGCACCTTCGTGATGACCGGTAGCGAAATCCCCGGCAAACCGAGCATGGGCTCCTGGCTCGCGTATGGCCTGGGGAGCGAAAGCAACGACCTCCCCGCGTTCGTGGTGCTGACGCCGAGATTCCCCGCGTCGGGCAACGGCCAGGCCCTCTTCACGCGCATGTGGTCGTCCGGCTTCCTCGCGACGCGCTTCAACGGCGTCGCCCTCCGCGGCGCCGGCGATCCCGTCCTCTACGTGCAAAACCCCGCCGGCGTCTCGAGCCAGGATCGACGGACCATGCTCGACGCTCTCAGCCAACTCAACCAGCGCAACTTCGAACGCTTCGGCGACCCCGAGACGCAGACTCGCATCGCCCAATACGAGATGGCTTTCCGCATGCAGACGAGCGTGCCGAACCTCGTGGATCTCGCCAGCGAACCGCAACACGTCCTCGACCTCTACGGCCCCGGCGTCCGCGAACCCGGCTCGTTCGCCCACAGCGCGTTGCTCGCCCGACGCCTCATCGAGCGCGGCACCCGCGTCGTCAAGATCCTGCATCGCGGTTGGGACCAGCACGGCAACTTGCCGCAGGCGCTCAAGAATCAAACGATGGACACTGATCAGGCGACGGCGGCGCTCGTCATCGACCTCAAACGCCGCGGGTTGCTGGATGAAACGCTCGTGATCTGGGGCGGCGAATTCGGTCGTACGGTCTATTCGCAAGGGACGCTGACGCGCGACAATTATGGCCGAGACCATCATCCGCGCAACTTCTGCATGTGGCTCGCGGGGGGCGGCATCAAGGGCGGCATCACCTACGGCGAGACCGACGACTTCAGCTACAACATCGCCGAGAACCCGGCCCATCTACTCGACATGTACGCGACGGTGCTGCGCTGCATGGGCGTCGATCACGAACGCCTGACGTTCAAGTTCCAGGGACTCGATCAGAAGTTGACGGGCGTCGAAGGGGCGCAACTAATCCCGGCGCTCCTGGCGTAATCCGATCCTCGTTCCCGGGTGGAGCCCGGGAACGAGAACAGACTACGTCTCCGCCTGCGAGAGTTGCGTCTGCGCCTTGACCAGGGCGGCGTACTTGCCCCCCTTGATCAGCAATTCTTGATGCGATCCGACCTCCAGAATATTGCCGCGGTCGAGCACCACGATGCGATTCGCCTTGCGCAGCGTGCTGAGCCGATGTGCAATGGCAATCGTCGTGCGACCCTGAATGAGCGTCTCCAGAGCCGCCTGTATCTCGCGCTCGGTTTGCGTGTCGACGGAGGACGTCGCCTCATCGAGGATCAGGATGCGCGGGTCGATGAGCAGGGCGCGGGCGATCGAGATGCGTTGGCGTTCGCCGCCGGAGAGCGATTGGCCGCGCTCGCCGACGATGGAATCGTAGCCGTCGGGGAGTCGCAGGATGAACTCGTGAGCCCGCGCGGCTCGGGCAGCGTCCAGGATCTCGGCACGCGTCGCCCCGGGTTTGCCGTAGGCGATGTTCTCGGAGATCGTGCCGTAAAAGAGGAACGGATCCTGCAGGACGATGCCGATGTTCTTGCGATAATCCTCGACCGGAAACGAGCGGATGTTCGTGCCGTCGACCTTGATGACGCCCTCGGCCACGTCGAAGAATCGGCAGATGAGGTTGATGAGGGTGCTCTTGCCGGCCCCGGAATGCCCGACCAGGCCGACCATTTCGCCCGGCTCGATCGTGAGATCCAGGCCGTGCAACACTTCGCGGGTGCCGTACTTGAAACGCACGCCCTGCAACTCGATTCTGCCTTCGAGCCGGCCGGGAATTACGGGCTGATCCGGTTCGGGGACGGAAGGGACGCGATCGAGGATCTCGAAGATGCGCGTGGCGCTGGCGGCCGCACGCTGGATGTTCGAGAAGATGCGGATCATCGATTCGGTCTTGGTGTAAAACCGCGTGATGTAGGCGATGAACATCGTGAGCGTGCCGAGCGTGATGACCGCGTCGAACACATACGCGGCCCCGAACATCCAGACGATGAGCAACCCCATCGTCGTGAGGAACGTCGCGGTGGGCCCGAAGAATGAATAGGTAAAATTGTTGCGGTCGTTCGAGGTGAGGACGGCGTCGTTGCTGTCGCGGAAGCGTTGAATCTCCGCCGACTCCTGGGCGAACGCCTTGACCACGCGGATGCCGGGGATGGTGTCGGCGAGGACGCTGACCATGTCGGCCCAGGCGAGATTGCTTTGATGGTAGCCCGACAGGAAGCGTTTGCGAGCCCATTGCACGAGCCACATGATGATCGGGAACGGCAAGAGCGCGATGAGCGTGAGCTGGACGTTGTACCACAAGAGAAACGCGGAGGTCATCACGATCATCAGGCAGTTGGTGATGAAATCGACGAGGTGCGTCGAGAGGAACGTGCAGAGCCGATCAGTGTCGGTGGAGATGCGCGAGATGAGGTCGCCGGTCCGCTTGCCGCCGAAGAATTCGAGCGAAAGCCTCTGGAGATGGGAGTAAGTGCGCATGCGTAGGTCGGCGCTGATGCGTTCGCTGACCCAGGCGGAGACGTAGTAGCAGGCCCAGTCGAGGATCCACGCCAGGACCGCGGCTCCCAGAAGGCCGGCGAGATACCAACGGGCGAGGTTCCAGTTCTCGCGCGGGATCAGCACGTCGTCCATGAGGGGCCGATAGAGGTACGGCGGAATCATGGCGGCGATGGTGCTCGCCCACGTCAAAAGGAACGCGATGAACATCATCGCGAACCTCGGCTTCGCAAAGCCGATGAGCCGAAGTAGGGCCGCGAGGGATTTCTTCTCCTCGCGGGGATTGCAGACGTAGCAGCGATCTTCGCCCGGCGGAATCGGCCCGCCGCAACTGGGGCAGACCGAGGCGACAGGCGGAATGCCGGTCCTCTGCGTCTGCCATTTCTGCACGAACCCGCGGGCGCCGGCGACCAATCCCGCGGTGTAACGCCAGTGCGCGAGCTGCCGATCGGGCGACAGAATTTCCAGCGTGCCGACGGTCCCTTGCTCGGAGGTCTTCAGGCGAACGGTCGGATCGAGCGTCCAGGATTGCCAAACGCCTTCATTGAAACCCAGCAGTCGGCGCTCGGTGAGGACAATCCGCTCTTGGGCATAATCCAGGCGCTGGTCGAGGTCGGCGTCAAAGCTGGCGACGACGGTTTCGCCAGGCTCAAGGTTCGGCGGCGGTGGGGGCATCCTTTCAGTGTAGCGTTTCGTCGGAATCGCGTCGCCGCAGTTCGTTGACCGCGAGATGGGCCTGCCGGGTCGGTTCGGGAATGCGGTAACCCCGGCACGTTTCGAGCACGAGCCGAACGCTGCTCGCCAAATCGATCTTGTGCCCGGCGGAAACGAAGAGCGGCTGGCAGCGCCGCTTGGAACGCACGACGGCGCCGATCACTTCTTCGGCATCGCGAAGCGGACTGGTCGAACCCGCGTCCGTACCTGGTTCTTCGTAGGTGCCGATGAAACGCGATTTGGCGCACCCGAAGGTCGGCAAATCGAGCCAAAGCCCCAGGTGAGCCGCGAGCCCCAGTCGGCGCGGATGGGCGATCCCCTGCCCGTCCGCCATCACGACGTCCGGCCGGTGTTGCAACTTCGCGAAAACCTCGAGCACGATGGGGATCTCGCGAAACGACAGCAATCCCGGGACGTAAGGGAACGCCGCCCGACCCACGATCCCTTGCGTCTCCAGCACGGCGCCGTCGGAGAGTCGCAGCACCACGACCGCGGCGTACAACTTCGGCGAGAAGCGGTTGTACGACACGTCGGCGCCGGCGATGATTTCGACTTTGCCCAGCGGCCGGGTGCAATCGACGCTCGGGGCGAGCTGCCGCTGTAGCGCGACCGCCTCCTTCGGCGTCAGGTTCCAGGGATGGAGTTCGCGTATCAGCGGAGAATCTCGTGGGCGACCTGTGCGGGATCGACGCCGGTGAGGCGCACTTCGAGGCCCTGCGAGCGGACGGAAAGATGTTCGTGATCGATGCCGAGCAGGTGCAGCAGCGTGGCCTGGAGATCGCGGACGTGGAGCGGATTCTCGGTGATGTTGTAGCCGAAGGGGCAGGTTTCGCCGAAAACGAGTCCGGGTTTGACGCCGCCGCCGGCGAGCCACATTGAGAAGCAGCGCGGATGATGATCGCGTCCGTAACTCGTTGGCGAGATCCTGCCCTGGGAATAGTTGGTACGGCCGAACTCGCCCCCCCAGATGACCAGCGTTTCGTCGAGAAGTCCGCGCTGTTTGAGATCCTTCACGAGGGCGGCGGCGGGTTGATCGGTCTCCCGGCACTGCGTCCGCATGGCGCCCGGAAGCCCGCCGTGGGAGTCCCAGCCCTGGTGGTAGAGCTGGATGAATTTGACGCCGCGCTCGGCGAGCCGGCGCGCCAGCACGCAATGGTAGGCGAACGACCCGGGCCGGCGTACGTCAGGGCCGTAACGGTCGAGCACGTGGGCCGGCTCATCCGCAAGATCGGTCGCTTCGGGGACGCTGGTCTGCATGCGGAACGCCATCTCGTACTGGGCGATGCGGGCCTGGATCTCGGCACTTTCGCCGGGCTGAAGCTCCTGCAATTCGCGCAGCCGATCGAGCATGAGCCGTCGGCTCGGGGCGTCGATTCCGTCGGGATTGGCGAGGTAGAGGACGGGATCGCGTCCGGGGCGGAACTGCACGCCTTGATGGCGCGAGGGGAGCATGCCGGCGCTCCAGAGTCGGGAGTAGAGGGGCTGATCGCCTTTGCCGCGGGTGATGAGGACGACGAAGGCGGGGAGATTGGCGTTATCAGTGCCGAGCCCGTAACTGACCCAGGCGCCGATGCTGGGCCGACCCGCGAGCTGCGACCCCGTTTGAAAAAAAGTGATGGCCGGGTCGTGGTTGATGGCGTCGGTGTTCATCGAACGGACGATGCAGAGATCGTCGACGATCGACGCAGTGTGGGGCAGCAGATCGCTGATCCAGGCGCCCGATTGGCCGTGCCTGCGGAAGGGAAACACCGATCCCGCGAGCGGCAGGATCGCCTGATTACCCGACATGCCGGTGAGCCGTTGGCCCTGGCGTACCGAATCGGGGAGCGGCTCGCCCTGCATCTGGCTCAGCAAGGGTTTGTAGTCGAAAGTCTCGAGCTGCGACGGCCCGCCGCTCTGAAAGAGAAAGATGACGCGTTTGGCCCTGGGCGCATGATGCGGCCGAGCGAGGACCCCGCCTTCGCCGGCCAGAAGGTCCGAAAGAGCGATGCCGCCAAGGCCCAGGCCGCCGGAGAGAAATGCGCGTCGATTCATGGTTTCGCCTTTTGTTCGCCTAATCGCCTTGAATCGTCGCTGCTTCCGCTGGACTCCAGACGTGCGTAGTATTTCTCGATTCTGCTCACCATGCGATCTAGCTGTTTTTTGTCGAACGCAACGCATTCAGGCTGCCGTCGCTGCAGTAGCTTCATGGATTCTTTGTCGGGCTCGACCATCCAGGCGAAATATCCTTCGTCGTTCTGCATCGAGAAAAGCAACAGAATGACCGGCATGAACCACGTCGATTCATTCTTCAAACGATTCGTCTGTTTTTGCAGACCTCGGGCAAATTCCGTGGCTTCCACTTCATTTTCCAACAATCGATCGGTGCCGCGAACGATGATTCCGAAGTGCAAAAACTGTCGCTGCATCGGTTCGTCGAGTTCGGAATGAATGACGCCAAGGAAATCGAGGGATTCTAACGCAAGGTCGCGAACCTCGATGTCGAGCCGGCGCGTCAGCATTACTTCTGCGAGAGCGTGGGATCGACGCTCGATCAGGTCCGTCTTGGTTGCATTCCTCATACGTTCATTCCTGAAAGGCCGACTCGGTAAATCGCGCCGGGCGTCGAATCCAAAACTCCTCGACTTCGCGCCACAAGTTTCTGATCGCTTTGCAATCCAGGCGCCGACGCGTCGAAATCGAGGTAAACCCTCTTTTCGAGCCGGCAAGAACGGCCCGAATGTAAGCGGCTCCGGACAGTACGTCGATCCCGACGACGTACTGTCCGGTACTCCCATTGTACCCAACTTCTTCGCGTCATTCTGCTTCAAGCGAACGCGGAGCTTGCGGTTCCTCCCGGAGCCTGCGTATCTATTTTTTCGCAGGGTGGCCTTCACTTGCACGTAACAACTTGCCATGAACACCGTCGATTCCAGCGGAAAGACGTTGAAATCCAGGCCCTCCGCGGTTGCTCCCAAGAAAAGTTCATCGAACCAGGGTTCGCCTCCGCACCACTTTCCGATCGCCACCCGAAAGAGATTCTCGCCGCGTTTTCCCACGAGTTGCTCAGACGGCCTGGCCACTGGCTTGTTCCTGAATTTCGAGGATCATGGCGGTCACTGGATAACATAGCAGACCGCGGAACCGTAGGGAAGAACAAGCGACCGGCTTAGCGGCGCGTCAGCGAGAAGGTCCAGCGCTGGCTCACGTTCTGGGCCATGCCGGCGAAAGTCGTGCCGGTCATATGGCCCGTGTAGACAATTTTGCCATTCGCGAATCTCAAGGTCACCGTGCTGCCGTTCGTGGTCCAGGTTCCCGTGAATTGACCCTTGGCGTCGTTCATCACTACGCGCCCGCCGGTGTACAAAGAGAACGACAGGGCGCCGAAACCCGCGAGCGTTTCCCGGCCCGTCCACACGACCGCGCCGGCAGCGGGCGTCGTCGACAGCGTTGCCATCGTGATGGCTCCATGGGCGACGGTCGGCACGAACGTCTTGACGTGCTGCTTCCCGCCGGTGAGCTGCACCACCCGCGTGTAGACGTAGTTGTGAACCTCCTGCAGGCTGACGATGCGGTTCTTGTTCTGGTCGCCGGCGCCGTTCATGGCTTCCACGAAGGCCTGCGTGAAGGCGCCGTTCTTCAGGTGGCTCATTTCCAGGCTGGTCTCGCGGGACAGGCTCGAGCTGATGATGATCGTCTGATTCGAGTTCGCGGGGGGCACCCAGTCGGTCTTTAGCCCGGCGCTGCCCGAATGGCATGCGTCGATGATCAGGATCACCTTGCCCGGCATGCGGCGTAGGCGGTACTGCAGCACGTCTCCGGAGATGGAGGTGGCGGCGGCTCGTTGCGGATTGTAATCGTAGCTCGGATAGAGGAAATGCCCTTTAGCGTCCCGCGTGCCGTGACCGGAGAGATACAGCACGCTGTAAGTGTTGGCGCTAGCTCGGCGAGCCAGGAGATCGAGGCCGGCCATGAGGTTGGCGACGGTCGCCTGGCTGTCCACGAGGATGTTAATGTCCTTGCGGACGAACATGCGATTGTTGTTGAGCGAGGCGGCCACGTCTCGGGCGTCGCTGACCGCATAGCGGAGATTCATGCCAGGAGTGCGATACTGGTTGATGCCGACCGCGACCATATTCAGCACGGGGCCCTGGGCGGCGGCGAAGGAGGACGTCAGGCAGAGGACGATCAAGGCGGCGAAAGGGCGGCTCATGGCAATCTCCGGCGAGCGGTTCGTGGTGCGAATCACTCGGGGATTGCCGGAGGCAATTCAGACCGGCCAAAATAAACTGGCGAGCCAGGCCGCGTAAGCGCCTGGAGTGCGCGAAACTTGTGGCGACCAGGAAAACTCCAGGCGCTCACGCGACCTGGCTCGCCTTCACCGCGATCGCGACAGCACCGCGGGCGCCGACGCCTGGCTGTGGTCCATGCCGTTGTACGCTCCGAAGTCGTTGAACCAGAATCGCTTCGCCAAACGGTACGCCCAGTTCCGCTCCGGGATCTTTTCGAGCGGATTGAACTGCGACGTGCGCACTTCCATCGCCTCGAGTTCCGCATGGGCGGTTTGCCGAACGGTGGCGTCGCGGGCGTCGTGCTTCTCGACGAGGTTCTTGAGCAAGTCGGGGCGTTCGAGCACGATGCAGCCGCGGGTGGTGCTGCGGGCCAGGTCGCGGAAGTCGCGCAGGTAGGCGGAATCCTGGATCTTTTCCCGCAGATGGCGGTCATCGCGGTCGTGCTTGATCGATTCCTTCGAGAATTGAATGATCGGGCACGGCTCGATGTCGCCCCAGGGATTGATGTGGTGCGTGATGCCGGTGGCCGCGGGACAGAGGGCCTGGCCCTGGCCGTCGAAGTAGGCGTCGACAATGGCGATCGGCTTCTTCGAACGCATTTCGACCACGAACTTACGTAGCTCCAGTTGTTGTGCGGGCGTCAGGCAAAGGCCCGGGGCGGCGTCGGGGCCCATGGGGCGGTAGACGTGGAACCACGTGTACATCACGCCCATGTCGATGAGCCGATCGATCCACTTTTCGTTCACGAGGTCGTCGTAGTTCGTCTGGGCAACGCTGGTGCAGACGCCGGTGAATAGCTTTTCCTTCAGGCAGTTGTTGATCCCCTGCATCGTCTTGGACAGCACGCCGTCCCGGCCGCGGCGCTGGTCGCTGATGATCTCCGATCCCTCGACGCTGATCAGCGGCGTGATGTTGCCGAGCCGGCGCATCGTCTTCGCGCGGTCTTCCGTAATGAAATGTCCGTTGGTGAAGATCTGGAAGTAACATCCCTTATGCGGCTCGAGCAGCTCGAACAGGTGCGGATGCATGAACGGCTCGCCGCCGACGATGCCGAAGAAGACGTTGCCCATGTCCCCGGCTTCCTTCACCATCTTGTGAAAGACTTCGGGCTGCATCGCTTCCATCTTGGCGGAGACGTCGACCCAGCAGCCCTGGCAGCGCAGGTTGCAGCTGTTGATCACGGAGACGTAGAGGAACGGCGGGAAGTGTTGGCCCTTCTTCAGCCGGCGTTTGAACTTCTCGACCGAGAGCATCCCCTTGACGCCCATATTCCAGGCGAGCTTCCAGAGCAGGCGCTTGTCGGTCTCCAGGAGGATGCGCTTCATCATGCGAAAGTACATATCGATTCCGCCCCGTCCGTTTTACAGATCCAGATTGTCCAGCGCGTCCATCAGGTTGTCGAGATCGTCCTTCGGCTGCTCCGACTTGCCGGTTTGCCGTTTGGGCAAGCCGACCGTCGCGCCCACTGCATCCCGGCCGTCGGCGACCAGTTCCCGATCGCGCTCGGCCACGGCTTGCGAGAGCGCATCTTTGGTTTCGCCGCCGAAGAGCTTCGTCAGATCGATCTTGAGATTGCCGATCGCGCCCACCGGCGCCCCGGCGATCGCGGGCGTCTTGTAGTCGGGGAACATGATTGCCTGCTCCGGACAGACCCGGCTACACGCGGGACAGCCCTTCTTGCAGTTGTCTTGATTTTCGACGTTCAGCCGTTCGAGGTCGTCGACGCCGTAGACGCCGAACAGACAGAAATCGAGGCATTCCATGCAATTCGTGCAGCGGCTGTAATCGATGACCGGATACCAGCGTCGGCCCGGCGTCTTCAGCAAGTCGTCCGGCGTGAACTTCGATTTGAGCAAGCCGACGCCCAGCTCGACGACCGGCGCCGGCTTCACGCTCTTGGCCTCGTGACGGGCTTTTGATTCCTCGGCGATCCGGCGAATCTCTTGAATGTACGGATCGTGGGCATTGAAGTCGCGTAGATCCAGGCCGTAAATGTGGCGATCGGGAACCTCGAGCGAGCCGATCCCCTTCGCCGGCGGCGGTTCGCCTTCGTCCTCATCGTCGTCGACCGGCGGTTTGAGCTGCGTCTCGCCCCAGTGTCCCTTGATGCCGTCGCGGTCCAGCACCCAGAACGCGGCCCGGGGAAAAAGCCACGACAATATGACCATGTCGCCCGAGACGGAGCCCAGGAACAACCGGCCCGTGTGGTCGGCTCCAAGGTCGTACAGGTGCGGAATGACGGAGACGTCGAGCCCCGATTCCATGATCAGGGCAGCGACGATCGATTCCTCGAGCGCCCGCTTGGCGGGGTTCTTGCCCTGTGCTTGCGAAAGTACCACGGTGAGGCGATGTCGACTCATATTACATGTGCCCTTTGAGCATATTCTGCGTCTTTTCCCAGTTCGCGTCCAGGAACGCATGGTATTCCTGAACGTCCATCGTCCCTTCAAGCGCTGCGAACATCTCGAACAACCAGCCGGAGCCGTAGTTCTCGACGTTAATGCCCGACGGATCCGTCAGCACCTCGGGGTTGAATCGCCGCATCTTCCCCGCCAGCGGTGCGAACAAATCCGAGACCGCCTTCGACGTCTCGATGTGCCCGATCTGCTGTTTGAGCGCCAGGGCGTCGCCTTCATTCACGAGCCAATCGAGAAAGTAAACGTCCTGCATCAGCCGAACCGCGTAGCTGGTGAAGCCGAAACGCAATGCGTCTCCCTCGGGCCGGCACCACATGTGATTGCGGCAATAGCGCACGTCGTCCGGAAGAACGGCGGCGAACTTGCCCATCATGAACGTCGTCGTCTCGGCCATGACTTCCTATGTGCGTGGGATAACCAAGGCAAATCAATCGAGCCACAGAGGTCACAGAGAACACAGAGAAAGGCAAGCAAAATACCTTCGCAATGTTGAGTCGTCCCGTCTTTATTCCTCTGTGCTCTCTGTGCTCTCTGTGCCCTCTGTGGCCAATTCGTTTATGTATAGCGGATGTTACGAAACTCGGGCTCGAAGAACGCCGGCAGCAGACGATCGATTTGCAAGAGCCCGGTGCGTGTGAGCTGCACCTCGCCCGGGCCGAGCGTGAGGTAACCCTCGTTCTGCAGATGCTGAAAGCCGCCCGAGAAGTTGTCGAGGATGTCGATGCCGAACTTGTGCTGGAAGTATTCGGTCCGCAGCCGGCCCGTCTTGAGCTGTAGCATCATCTCGCGGCGCAGACGCTGATCCGCGGCAACGGGGAGCGCCCGGCCCAACGGCAGATTGCCGGCCTCGAGCATGCTGGTGTAGTTTTCCCACTTATCGACGTTCTGCAGATGGACGCCGCCCACGTGTCCGAACGACGCCACGCCGGTGCCGAACATGTCCGCCCCGCTCCACAGGCTGTCGCGGTAGACGAACTTCGTGCGGTTCGGATCTTTCACCACCGTGTAGGCGCTCGAGACGCTGTAGCCCGCCTTCACGAACTCGTTGAACGCGTAATCGACCCAGGCCCGCTTCGTCGGCCAATCGGCGATCTCGCTCGCTTCGACCTCCACCTGGCCCACGACCTTCAGTTCCTTCGAGAAGACCGTGTTGTACGGCAACTCCATCTGATACACCGTGACGCTATCGGGCGAAAGCTCGATCGTCTTCGTCACGCAATCTCTCCAGTTGTCCCAGGTCTCGCCCACCATGCCGGCGATGAGATCGATATTGATCTGCGGATAATCGAGTTCGCGCGCCCAACCGTACGCCCGGAAAATCTCGGCCGAGAGATGGGCTCGGCCGTTCGACTCGAGAATCTTGTCGCTGAAATTTTCGATGCCCAGGCTCAGACGCGTGACGCCGGCCTGGCGCAGCATCTCGAGTTTGTGCTGCTGCAGCGTGCCCGGCTCGCATTCGAAGGTGACCTCGGCCGCGTGATGCCAGGGGAAGAGCGACTGCACCTTGGCGAAGAGATCCTTGAGCTGCGGATTGCTGAGGTACGATGGGGTGCCGCCGCCAAAGTAGACGAAGTGAACGGGCCGATCGCCGACCACGGGTTGCTGCGAATAAATCTCGAGTTCGCGGACGAGGGCGGTGAGGTAGACGTCGATGTCGCGGGCGTTCTTGTCGGTGTAGACGCGGAAGTAGCAGAACTTGCAGCGCTTTCGGCAAAACGGGATGTGAAGGTAGAGCCCCAGCGGCGTTTCTGGGTCGGGCGGCGTCGCCAATGCGGTCTGCGCCGACGGCAAATGGCTCGGCTTCCATGCAGAGAAAGGGGGGTAGTTGGCGACGAAATAGTTGCCCAGCCCCGTGCGTTCCTGGGTTTCGTTGACTTCGATCATGGCGTTCTCGTGCAAATCAAGCGGGACGAGTCGGTTCGGCAGGCCCCCTCATTGTAACCGAAATCGGCCTGAGTGCGAGGGGCAGATCCGCATATCATGCCCTGAATGAAGATCGCGATCTGCACCGAGTTCTTCCCGGCCAGCGCCGACGCGGTCACCGGCGGCGTCGAACAGCGGATGTGGCAACTCGCCACGCGCCTGCCGTTCGACGCCCTGGTGATCTGCTCGCATCAACCCGGCCAGCCGCGCCGGCAGACCATCGGCCAGCTGCGCGTCGTGCGCGTGGGGCCCAGTTACGCCTACACGAACCAGGGGGCCGTGCTGGCGCGGTTCGCGTTCGCCTGGTGCGCCTTTTGGCTCTTGCTGCGGACTGATGCTGACGTTCTCGAGGGGAGTTCGTTCATCGGCTACCTGCCCGCGGCGCTCGCCGGTCGGCTGCGCCGGATCCCTCGGATGGCGACGTACCACGAGTGCTGGATCGGGCGCTGGATCCAGCTGAAAGGAAAGCTCACCGGGGCCTTCGGCGAAATCTGGGAACGGACGGCGCTCGCGATCGGTTTCGACGCCGTCGTCGCCGTCAGTCAGGCCGCGGCCGATCAGGTTCGCGGCCGACTCGGAGGCACGCCGATCGACGTCATCCCCAACGGCGTGGCGTATCGCGAGCTGCAAACCTACGTGCGTCAGCCGCCGACGAAGCCGACGATTCTCTTCATCGGCCGATTGGTGCCCGGCAAGCGCCTCGACGTGTTGATCCGGGCGACGGCTCGGCTCGGGGAGTGCCGGCTCGTCGTGGCCGGCGACGGTCCCGAACGCGCCGCCTGGGAACGATTGGCACAGACCAATGACATTCACGCCCAGTTTCTCGGACACGTCGCCTCCACGGATGCGCTGCGTCGTTGGATCGCAGCGGCGACAGCGTTCTGTCTGCCGTCGGAAATCGAAGGCTTCGGCATGAGCGCCGTGGAAGCGATGGCCCAGGGCGTGCCAACGGTGCTCGCGGACATCCCCGCGTTGCGCGAAGTCGCCGGCAGTGCGGCGCTATTGTGTGAGCCCGGCAATGTCGAGGCGTTCGCGTCAGCGCTGCGGCAGATTCTCACCGATGCCGAGTTTGCGGAACGTCTGTCGCAAGCGGGCCGGGCGCGGGCGCGCGACTACTACTGGGACGATCTGGCCGGGCGTTACGCGGAACGGTTGCGAATTCTGTCGATACGATGACAGAACCCCACGGCTCCACTTCCGGGAGAACGATCATGAAACGCGCCACCGCGGTCCTTGGTCTGCTCGTCTGCATCCTCGAAGCCCGCGGCGACGATCCCAAACCGGCGCTGGGCCGTACGCTCCTTTTCGTCGACGATCACGATATTCTCTACCGCTCGGGCACCCAACGGGTCATGACCCAGCCGACGCGGCATCCAAGCTCGCCGCTTCTCGTCGCCATGGAAAAACGATGGGAGACTGCCATCGGCTGGACGAGTATTTATCGCGATCCCAAGACCGGGAAGTATCAACTCTGGTATCAAGCGTACTTCGGCAAACGGGCCGGGGATCGCAAGTTCTATTGCGTCGTCGCCTACGCCGAGTCCAAGGACGGCATCGTCTTCGAGAGGCCGGAACTCGATCTTTTCCCGCATAAGGAGTTCGCAAAGTCAAACATCGTCCTGCTCAGCAACGGCGGGTACGGCGATCGTTACTGCAACTCCGTCGTCGTCGACGAAAACGAGAAAGACCCGGCCAAGCGTTACAAGATGGCCTACTACGATTGGTCCGTCGACGGCGAGCGCGAATATGCCGGGCTGCACGTTGCCTTCTCGCCCGACGGCATCCACTGGACCAAGCACGGCAAGGGCCCGCTCTACAAAACTTCGTACGGCGGTCGCGGACTCTCCGCCCCGTTCGAAGGCGACCCGACGTATACGGAGACCGTCGACGCCAAGAAAGTCGTTCGGCGAACCTGGATGATTCCGTTTTCCATGTCCGACGCCGTCGACGTCTTCTGGGATCCCGTGCGGCGCTGCTGGGTTATCTACGGGAAATTTTGGATCTCCGCTCCCGACGGCGGGCACGCCTGGAAGCACGCGATGGGCCGAACCCAGAGCACCGACTTTATCCACTGGACCAAGCCGGAGTTGATCCTGGCGCCGGACGACCGCGACCCGCCGTGGGCGGAGTTCCATACGACGCCGGTCTTTCATTATCAAGATCGCTACTTCTGTCTGAATCAGGTCATGGATCGCCGGATCAAGCAGGCGAACAACATCGAACTCATGACGAGCAAGGACGGCTACACATGGGACCGTTCGTTCCGCGACACGTATTTCCTGCCGCGGAGCGAGAAGCCGAGCCTATTCGATAGCCGATCGATGTACACGAACTCGACGCCGATCGTTTTGGAGGACGAGATTCGTTTCTATTACGGAGCCTACAGCATGGGGACGATCGGCGGCAAGAAGTTGACCGAGAAGGATCAGCGCAGCGGCGTGGGCATGGCGTCGATCCCGCGCGACCGCTTCGCCGGCATTCGCCCCGTGGCCAAGAGCGACCAGATGACCATTCGCAAACCGCTCGAGCACATCGGTCAAATCACGCTAAAGGCCCTCGATCTCAAGGGCGTGAAGGAGATCCTGGTAAACGCCGACGCCAAGGACGGCGTGGTGTGGGCGGAACTGCTGAACGAAGAGGGCTACCGCATTCGCGGCTATTGCAAGGAAGACGCGGCGCCGCTGGAGGGGGATTCGCTGCGTCACACGGTAGCGTGGAAGGAGAAACGTGTCGAGGAGTTGCCGCCGGGGCGTTATCTTCTGCGTCTGCATTTGAACAAGGCGACCGCGTACGCGGTGACGTTTCGCTGAGGAGACGGGCTCCAATTCGCCCGATTTGCCCATGCGCCACTCCCGGCAGGTCTTTCGTTGGACCTCTGGCAAAACTTCGTTTTTTCGCTGGCAATTCGCTTCAAAACCTGATACTGTTGAGCTTTCGACTCCCCCACACTTGTCCTACCATCTCGTTCGTGAGATGGCATTTCTTTGGAGAGAGTTTCATGGGGCACTTCATCACGCTGCAGCTGACCGAATCGCTGCTTCAGCAAATCAAACGGCGAGCCGCACAGGCTGGGACCGATGTCGATCTTGAGATCGCCAAGGCCCTGGAGGAAGCGTTCCCTGCGGACGAAGAGAGTTTGACGCCGGAACTGGCATCGATCATGGAAGCGCTGTCGCTGATGGAAGATCAAACCTTGTGGAGCGTGGCCAGCGCCAAGATTCCCGAATCGGTGACCGACCACATGGAGACGCTGTACACGAAGCGTTTGGCGCAGGGATTGTCGGCCAGCGAGGAGGACGATCTGTCTCGACTCGAGAAGATGTTCGAGAAGAACATCCTGGTCCGCGCCCAGGCGGCGATGCTGCTCAAGGAACGCGGATTGCTGGAAAGTACGGCGGTGTAGTTCGACTTTCGCGCTCGAGTTGTAGCAGTTGACCGCATCATTCGACCGTCTGCCGATTCAATTCGAGCGCTAAACGAATTCCGAATCAAATCTTAGTTGGACAGCGCCCGTTTTCCTCAATCTTCTAACGTAAACTCAATAAGTGAAGTCATTTACATTCACCCCGAAGGGGTAGGATCTCAAAGCCCTGGGTTGCGTACTCGCAACCCAGGGAACAAAGGCGTCACACAGGATTACCCCGAAGGGGTTGCATCCGTATGGCCGCCTCGATGCAAACCCTTCGGGGGTAGAGACAACCTGTTTTTGCCCTTGACGTTGTGTTGACAAGGCCAGAAAAGTGGCGCAGTCCAATTAGTAGCTCCAGCGTACGCCGGTGTAGTAGTTGATGCCGGGTTGATAGACGCCCAGGCCGGTGCGTAGATCGAGATGCTCGCGGTAGCCGCGGTCCGTGAAGTTCTCCACGCCCATCGTGAGCAATAAGTTTTGGCGAACCGCCCAGTAAGCGCGGGCGTCGAAGATCGTGAACCCGGCCGTCTCCTCTTCGAGCAAGCTCTTGGCGAACTGATTCTGCGAGGCGACCATGCGCGAGGAAACTTCGACCGCCCAGCGCGGCCGCGGTTGCGCGTCGTGGATGCGGATGCCGGCGCGGCCTTCCATCGGCCACATGCCAGGGAGAGTCTCCCGGCGAGTGCGGTCGCGGCCGTCGAGATAAGAAAACGTCCCAAACGCGGCCAGCCATTCGACGACGTCGACCTCGACATAGGATTCGGCGCCCATGAGCGTGGCGCGCGGCGTGTTGATGAACTGGTACTCGGGAATGATCGTGTTGATGAAGGCCAGATCGCCGGTTTCGCCGGTGAGTCGATACGTAATGAAATCCTTGACCCAGCCTGCATAGCCGGTGGCGCCCAGGCGGACGTTTTCGAACTGCCCGCGGACGCCCAGATCGACCTGATAGAGTTGCTCGCGGCGCAGGCCCGGGTTGCCGACGTTGCTGACGAAGCCGTTCTGCAGAAGACCGAGGAAGGTCTGATTCGAGTAGAGTTCGACGAGGGTCGGGGCGCGCTGGGCGTAGCCGCCGCCGGCGATTACTGTCCAGTTGTCGTTGTACTTGAAGTCGCTGGTGAGGTAGCCCATGCCCATGGTGAAGTAGCGTTCCATGTCGACGTTGGGTCCGAGGTTGGCCTGTAACTGCGCCAGATTAGCGACGGGAGATTGCAGGCCGGTTTGGTAGAAGTCGATACGACCGCCGGCGCGAACGGTGAAGCGTTCGCTGATTGGTGCGGCGCCGTCGATGAAGATGCCGGGATCGATGGTTCGGCCGCGCGGGACGCCGAAGTCTTCGGAATCGAGGATGAACCCTTGCTGGATGGGGGTGTTGACGAAGATGGTGTTGCGCTCGTCAATGCGTTGGCTGAGGTAGTGCAGGTCGGTGCCGAAGGTGAACTGCAGTTCGTTTTCCCGGCCCCAGGTGAGGTACTCGCGATATCCCCAGGCGGCGCCGTCGCCTCCGGTGACCAGGGCGAGACTGCCGCGCGGGCTTTGGCCGAACTGCGTGTCTTGTCCGATGAAGACGCCGTCGAGTTCGGGGATTTGCTTCTTTTTGCCGGTGCTGAAATCGTCGCCGGCAAAGGTGGTTTGGTTGTACCAAGTTTCGAAGACGAACTTGGTGAAGTAATGAGTTTCGTCGGCAACGAACCGCGTCGTGATCCCGTCGGTGGTGAGTTTGCGGAGATCGCTGATGGTACCGGGGATCTCGACGTTGCGCTGCATGATGCGGAGGGCTTTGATGTCGAGGTGGGTAATGTCGGAGAGATCCATGCCCAGGGCTACGTTGAAGTTTTGCGAGTTGTAACTGGAAGGGAGTTGGGCGCCGTTGCCGGCGTAGTAGTCGTTGCCGGTGAGGGAGTCCCAGGTTGCGCGGAAGCCGTAGTCGGCTCCGCCGCCCCAGACGCCTTGCTGTCCGGACCAGGCCTGGTTGTTGGTCTTGTAAACGAAGCTAGAGGAGCCGTGATACTCGACGCCGTTCTGGTAACGGGGTGGCGCGATCGATTCGATGTCGATGACGGAGAAGCTGGGGCCGTGCCGCACGCTGTAGGGGCCTTTGATCACGACGATATTGGCGACGTTTGAGGAGTCGATCTTGCTGACGATGGTGTCGAGATCGGGCCGCGCCGGAAACCAGTAGGCGCCGTCGGCCTGGGTAATGATTTGTCCCTGACGAAACGCACGCAGGTGCGGTTCGCCGATGATCTGGTTGCGGCGCTGGATGACGAGCCCGGTGGAAGAGAAGGATTTGGCAAGGAGATCGCCGACGTCGGTGGTGCCGCGGACGGCGGATTCGCTGCCGGTGAGCACGGTGGCGGACGGCTCGGCGATGAGGTTCATTTGCGTGGGCGTCGGCGCGGTGTAGTTGGCGAGATTCGGACTGGCCGTTGCCGTGGCTTCGCCGGAGGTAGGCGTCGCGCCAGCGGGAGGCGTCTGCGTGCCGCTGGCGCCGATGGCCCCGAAGTAGCCCCCCTGGCCCGTATTCCCCAGGCCCAGGTCTAGGAGACCGAGCGAACTCGAGGACGGGCCTTGCGCCAGCGCCTCGCTCGGCTGACCGAGCGTGAGCGGCAAGAAAATGTCCCAGGCAAACGACTGAGGGGCCGGCTCTTCTGCCTGCGCCAGCCCGAACATCCCCAACAGGACGGCTGCGCTTGCAACCACCGCAGCCAACTTCCGCATCAAGGCTTCCATGCCAGGGCCTCCTCAGGTTCCGTAGCTTCCGCAAAATCCGATTTTTCCATACAACCGGTAAGGTCTGCCTGGTTTGTAATCGTCATTTCCTCTACGCCACTTAAGAGTTTCGCGGAATCCGACGACGTGATTTGTCTGAAATACGCAAAAACGAGGCGCCGATTTTAACGATAATTCCACCCGCAGCGGTGGACATTTCCATTTTTGCAGGGTACGCTTGCCAGACGCGCATTATTTCCGCTCCGAAAGGATCCTCAGACGTGAGCCGCTTCCTTTCCTCAACTCAGCTTTCTGCGAAATCGCCCCAAGAGACGATCGCGGCGCCCCGCGCGCACAAGTTCAAGCTTTGGCTCGGCTATCCCCTCACCCACGACATCGATACCTGGGAACTCCGCGACCTGCTGCCGACCTCGGCGATGCGCTCCGCGTTTCCGCGACAACAGTTCGTGCGCTGCATCGCGTCCACGCCGCTGGGCCAAACCTGGATCCTCATGGACCCCGACGGCGTCCGCCGACTCGCTCAGTTCCTCCCCGTCTGGAATCACGCCGAGATCGTGCCCTGCCTCGAACGGATGCAGACCCTTGCCCATCCGAGTCTATTGCCGTTCGGCATCCGGGAGTGGGGCGACGATCAATTCGTGCTGCTGGCGCCGCTGCCGGGCAAGACGCTCAAGTCGGCTTTCGAAGAAGCCTGGGCGGGGGGACAGGTCGGGCTCTGTTCGACCTGGCTCCTGGACGAGTTATCGGGGGTCGCCAAAGCGCTGGACGATCTGCGCACGCAGTACCGCTTACAACATCTGGCGATCAATCCGAATCAGATCGTGGTGCACGAGAATCGGCTGCAGATGTGGGGTTTCGGACTTGCGGCACAAGCCCGTTCCTTCGCCGGATCGTACGCAGCGGCGGACAATTTGTACTACGCCGCTCCGGAACAGTATGTCGGCAAATCGGGCCCGGGGACCGACGTCTTTTCGCTGGCCATGACCTACGTCGCGCTCAAATCGGGCGTGCATCCCTGGAAGAACTGGCGCACCGACGACAAAGGTCGGCCCCGTCCCGGCTCCCTCGATTGGAGCACGGTGACCCAGGCGGAACTCCCCGTCCTGCGCAGGGGCCTGGCCCTCAATCCCCGCGAACGCTTCACCCGCTGCCAGGACCTCCTCGAGGCCTTGCGCGCCGTACAGTCGCCGCGCAGCAAGGTCGTCGAGCCCGTGTCGCTCCCTGCCCTGCTCGTCGAGCCTACGGTTTCGCCTTACGTTAAATCGCTGAATCAATTCGTCGCGGAAATCGTCGGCCTGGCCAGCGATCAGCAGAGCCTGCAAACGCATGGCAGCCTGTGCCTGCGCGTCGACCCGGGGCGCGAGATCGAGCACGCGTGCCGATTCCTGCTGGAACGTAGCGAAGTGAGGGATCGCGCGGAGCATTTTTGCCGTGACCTGGGAGTCTCCTTGTCGACGGTCGACGATGCCACCTGGGACGCGCGCATTGCCTCGACCGGGGAATGGCGCGACCGCGTCGGCCGTAGTTCCGGCTTGTGCCTCCGGCTGTGCAACCTCCCTGCTGAGGGACGGTCGAGCGAGATCGTGATCCGCATTACGCCGACGGGTTGCTGGAACCGCGAAGGGGCGATGGAACTGCTCAACGCCGAGGGGCCTCGCCTGCTCGGTAAGTTGCGCGAGTACCTGCTCACGAAATCGGAGCAGCGGCGGCATCCGCGCCATGCGTGGCAAGAGCGCGTCGTGGTGCATCCGGTGGCGTCGTGGTCGAAGTTGGCGCCTCCGGTGGTGGCCCAGTCGCAGGACATCTCGTTCGGCGGCATCAGCTTCTTGGTGCCGTTCGAGTTGACGACGAATCAATTCTACGTGAGCGTTCCCGACCAAGGCCGACTGAGGCCGTACGCCGGGCTCGCGAACCTCGTACGTCGGCAGCGCTTGCCCAACGGCTGGTACGAGATCGGCGCGTCATTCGGCGGCGGGTTTTAGTGCAAGTGCGGTGGCCTTGAGTTCCCGACCCGGACACGCGAGCGGCCCGGCGCCGAGGTCCACGCCGATCAAGCGGATGAGCCGACGCAGCGCGAAGTCGCCTTCGTGCGGCAATCCCAGGAATCGCGCCGCCGCCGCTCCGGGCGCCGCCACTTCCGTCACCCCCGCCCGCACCAGCGCATCGATTGCGCCCTGCCAACGCGCCGGCGCCGCGGCGAGCACCGCCGTCTGCAACCCCGCACGGTACGGAGCGAGCGCCGCTTCCGCCGCATCGAGATTCGCCACCGGCTGCACCAACACCATTCGGCTACCGAGCGGAACCTGGCCCGTGGCGTCGCGCGCGAGCAGCACCGTGTGATCCATCGCGTCCGCCGGCGCGAAGACTTCCGCCTGGCCGCTCCACCAGGCCAACTCGCGGACCGAGAGCACCTCGCCCTTTTCGTCCAACGACAGATTCTTAGGAACAAACTCGTTGCGAACATCTACCAGAGCCCGTTGCAGGCCGCGCGCCAGTCGGGCCGGCAGGTCGTCCTGCGCCTCCACGAGCAAGAGTCGCGGCGAACTGCACGCCTGCTGCTCCCACAGGGCGACGTCCCAGGCCAGCCCCGGAAGCACAGCTTCCAGATCGACGCCCGCCAGGACCAGGCCGATGCCGAGCCGCGGACCATAATGGATCACCCGGCCCTTGCAGCGCTCCGCCGGGTACGCAGCCACGGCGCCCGCGCCGCCCCAGACGACGAGTCCATCCGCCTCGCTGCGGACGACGTCGTTGAGCGTCTCTTCCCGGCTATCCCACGACGCCAGCGTCACCGCGTTCGTCGCCAGGCCCTTCACATCCGCCGCACGCAGCGACTGCGCGAAGAGGGCCGTGAAGCCGCTGTCTTCCCGGCTCAACTTGAGCAGCACGGCATTGCGGGTGAGCAAGCTCTGACACAGCGCAATTGCGCCGCCGAGGAAGACGTTGCCCGCCAGGATTTGCGCGACCACGCCCAGCGGATAGCCGCGGACGTGACCGACGCCCCACGGATCGGGTTCCCAGGCGTCGAGCAGATCGATGCGTCCCAGCTCGCGCGTCAGCCCCGCCTGCACCAACTCCGGCGTCATGCCCAGGGCCAGTCCCGCGAGCGCCGACTCGACCGCGCGCCGGCTCCACGGGCTCGTGAGCAGCGCCAGCGCCTGGTCGTGATACTCGGTCCCCGGTTGCCAGAGCGGCCGCAGTCGGCCCAGCAGTTCCAGAACTTCAGAGAGCGGAATCGACGTGAGATCTCGGCCCGCACGACGCAGCTGAACGAATCGTTCGCGGAGTTCGTGAGCGGTAGCCGGGCGGAAGAGATTCATGGCTGACCTCCGACGGCGGCGCCGATCTTCATGGCGCAGGTTTCAAACCGCGCCGCCGTCAGTCGGCCGCGCGGCGTCAAGTACGGCGCCCGCAAGCCGCACCCACAGCCCATCTCCACGCTCGCCTTGTCGGTTGTCAAAATCTTGAGCAGCGGATAGCACGTCGTCAGCGGCACGGTGAGTTGCAAGATCCCCGTATCCCCCGCCGGCACGTCGCGTCCCGTCTCCGGATCGATCGCATGCGCCCGCGCCCAGGCCGGCACGTGGTAGCGTCCTTCGCGACACTGCACGAAGACCGCGGGACATTCCGAGAGGCCGAACATGTCGCGGATCGACGTGGGCGGAACGGCGAAAAACGCCGACGCTTTCGTGCGAAACTCCGCCTGATCGAGCGGCAGGCCCGGCAAGAACGACTTCCAGCCGCCGCCAGTGAGAATACAGCTTCCGCTCGGCAGCGGCAGGCGTGTCTGGCCCGCTTGCATCAAACCCGCCATGATTGCCGACATCAGCGCCGGATAGCCGATCAGGACGACCGGACCTTGCGCGGCCGCATATTTGAGCGACGCGAGCGCTTCCGCCCCCTTGAACTCCGGGCCCGCAGAACCCATCTTCGCGAGGTACGTGATCGACACTACGTTCGGCATCTTACGAAGAACCGCGTCGATCACGAGCGAGCCGGCCATGCGTGTCGTTGCGGGGTCCATGAGAAACGCCAGGGCATGCATCGAAATCCCGAACAGATCGAGTCCCTGGTAAGACGCCCGCATCGCTTGCACTCGCCGCTGCCAATTCTCCGCGTCGAGCGGCGTCTCGCTCGGTTGTCCCGTTGTTCCGGAACTCGTGAGCTTTACCGAGATCTCGACATCCGCCGGCATTGCGAACGGCGTCGACTTCAGGACCGGCAAAAACAATGCGGGGAATTCGCCCGGTCGGCGATCGAGAAACTCCGCGTAGCGCGGAAAGCGCCGACGCAAAACGTCCCGACACTCGGCCACCGCCGGCTCGAATTCAGGCGCTTCGTCAAATGGTTCCGCGGCCAGCAACCGATCGATGGGCGACATGGTCACTTCTTTTCCAGGGTAATCGTCTTGCCTTCCGTCGTCGACTTGAGATTCTGCCTGTCGGCGACCGCGTCGAGGATTTCCGCCCACGATTTGCTGGTTTGGGTGAGCGTCACGCCCTGATCGGGATCGACGCCGGCGCCGAGCTGGATCGTCTTCTCGAGTCGGCTTTCGAGATACTTGACGACGTACGCCAACTTCGCATTCTCCGCCGTGATGCTGCAGTCCTTCCCTTTCGAGGAATTGACCTCATTCCAGCTGAGCGAACTGGAATTGCAACCGGACGCCATGAGGGCAAGCGAGCAGGCGAGAATCACGAACGGTTTCATCGCGGCACCTGTAGAGCGGTCGGAGTTCCGAACGGTCGCTATTTTAGCCGAACGGGTCCGCGTCGCCAGGGATACCCCAAATCGCTTCGTTTCCTAAAATGTAGCGAACCAGGCGTCCCGGGTTCATCGAGCAGGCAGCATGGAACGTCCCCACCCATCTCCCCGTGACCGACGCCAGGATTGCAGGATTATAACCGAGGATTTTCATGCAGGATCAGTACTCTCTGTGTTTGTGCGGCAGCGGTAAGAAATTCAAGTGGTGCTGTCAGCCCATCCACGAAGAACTCGAGCAGTTCTTCGGCTTGCGCGAAGCGCAGCAGTTCGACGCCGCCCTCGCCAAGGTCGATTCGGTCATCGCCCAGCATCCCACGCTCGCGGAACCGCTCGGACAAAAGGCGGCCCTGCTCTTCGAAAACGACCGTCCCGAAGATGCCGAGAAGACGCTCGACGAGGCGTTCAAAATCAATCCCGACTACGCATTCGGCTACTTCCTGCGCGGCAACTTTCGGCTCTACGAAAACGAAGTCGCCGGCGCCCTGATCCTCTTTCGCAAGGCCGCGCAACTCTACCATCCCGACACGCCGATCCTCGCCCAGGTCTACCTCTCGATCTTCGAACGCGAACTCGAAGTGAACCACCCCGTCGCCGCCCGCGCCGCCCTGGAATTGGCGCTCAAGAATACCACCGAGGGAGCCGACGATCTACGCAAGGGTCTTAGAGAATTATTCGATACGGCAAACAACCAGCTCCCCGAGTGCGCCCGCAAGCGCTACGAGTATCGCCCGCTGGCGGCGAACGCGCCCGCAGCGCGCAAGGCGGCGTGGAAGATCCTGGAACAAGGTCTGGGCCGACTCGCCGACGTCGTCCTCGCATTCCAGTTTCTCGTGCAGCAGGACGACAAGGACGCCGCCGCCTGGTACAACCTCGGCCTCACCCACGCCTGGCTCGGCCACAACCTCCTCGCCATCCAGGCGATCGAAAGTTACTTGTTGCTCGAACCTGACGTCGAGAAAGCCGCCCAGGCCTGGACGCTCGTCGAAGTGCTGCGCCTGGGCGTCGAGGCCCTCGATCAATCCGATTACCTCAATCACAGCTACCTCATTCCGGTCAAACAGCCCCAGCCTCTCGCGGACCATCTGATCCAGCTCAGTCAAAACGGCCAACTCATCGGCATTCAGGTCGACCAGGAGCGAGGCACGCTCGTCGGCACCCTGCTGGAAGCGCCGCCGGTGTCGCTGGTCGAATCGACGGAGCCGAAGATGCTTCGGCCCGCGGCGCACGTGCTTTTCACGGGGAGTATGTTACGGCTCTGGAACTTCAGCCGCGAATTGCTCGACCAGGCGCTTAAGTCGCTCAGGGAAAAGATCGGGCCGTGGACCGGCGAGCCATTTTTTAGTCGCTTCCCCGCGAAATTCGTCGACGTCCTCTCCGAGGCGATCGCGTATCCGAAACCGGCGATCTCGCAAGAAGACGTGCGTCAGCGGACGACCGCTTACATCCAAAAGTTCTACGAAGAGAAATGGCTGCACAAGCCGCTCAAATCGCTGGGCGGCGTCCCCCCCACCGACGCGGCCGGGCATCCGCAGCTCCGCAAAAAAGTCATTGGCCTGGTCCGCTTCATCGAACAATGCGCCGGCCTCACCGGCACCATCGCCTTCGACTTCGGCCGGCTGCTCACGAGGCTGCGGCTCGACGACCTGCCCCCCACGCCCGCTGCCGAGGAACCTGCGGCCCCCGTCGACGTGACCGCCCTCTCCGCCGCCGACCTCGCCCAGCTCCCCGCCGAATCTCTGGACGACGCCCAACTCGAGTCGGCCTTCCAGACCGCGAAGAAGCTCGACGCCCACGAACTCGCCGCCGGCTTCGCCAAGGCCCTCGTCGAGCGCCCCGCCGTTCCCGGCCGGCCCGACCGGTACGTCTGGTTCAATCACCTCATCAACATGTCCGCGTCGGCCAAGAATTTCGACTCGGCCATGGACTGGGTCAACCAGGGCGAGAGCGACGACTGCTCGCACAACGAAGGTCGCAGACGCAACGATTACGAGCTGCGTCGCGGCCAGGTCCACGTCAAGCGCGGCGAAGTCGACCAGGCCTTCGACGTCTTCCAACGACTGGCGCAGCGTTCGCCCGGCGAGTTGAAGTTCCAGGTCTCGGCGGCCGAGGCCATGCTCTCCGCAAACCAGGGCGCCCGCGCCAACGCACTGGCCCAGGCGGGCCTCGACGAGGCGAAGAAGCAGAACCACCGCGACTTCGAAGGCGTCTTCAAGGAATTGCTCGAGGCGGCAAAGAGTCGTTCGTAGCGAACGAAAGCCCGATTGACGCGGTCAGCGACCGCGGCTAGATTAGTAAGATCGGCGGCCCCTTAGCCAAGCGGTAAGGCAGTGGATTGCAAATCCGCCATCCCCGGTTCGAATCCGGGAGGGGCCTCTTTCATCTCAGCGTCAGTAATTCCCTGGGAATATCGCGTTTCTTCAACGTTTGTCGCAAGATTTGCGC
>JBBQPM010000054.1:0-38344 GCA_038217425.1 Gemmatales bacterium | reverse complement strand
CGCCTCGAAGATGCCCACGAAATCGGCCTTTTGGAACGGCTCGATCTTGGCGAGCGCGGCCCGGCGGCCGGCTTCGTCGGGGGCGAGGATCATTTCCCGCATGGCGACAATCCGGTCTTCGCCGAAGAACATGTGCTCGGTGCGGCACAGGCCGATGCCCTCGGCCCCGAACTCGCGGGCTTTCAGGGCGTCCGCCGGGCTGTCCGCGTTGGTGCGGATCTTCAGCTTGCGGCTCTTGTCGGCCCAAGCCATGAGCGTGGAGAAGTCGCCGGTCATGGTGGGGGCGACGGTGGGGACCTTGCCGATCATCACGTCGCCGGTGGTGCCGTTGATGGTGAGGAAGTCGCCGGCCTTCGCGCTGTGCCCGGCGATGGTGATGGTGCCCTTGGCCTCGTCGATCTTCATGGCCTCGCAGCCGACGACGCAGGGCTTGCCCCAACCGCGGGCGACGACGGCCGCATGGCTCGCCTTGCCGCCAGTGCTGGTGAGGATCCCCTTGGCCAGATGCATGCCGGCCACGTCTTCGGGGCTCGTCTCCTTGCGGACGAGCATGATCGGATCGTTCGGGTGCTTGGCGGCGTGTTCGACCGCGGCCTCGGCACTCAGGATGACCATGCCCGACGCGCCGCCGGGGCTGGCGGCGATGCCCTGGGCGACCGGCACAACCTTCGACTTCGGGTCGAGCTGCGGTTGCAGCAGATGGTTGAGCGAATCGGGGCTGACACGCATGATCGCGGTCTTCTCGTCGATCAGCTTTTCCTTGGCCATCTCGACGGCAATGCGGACGGCCGCGGTTCCGGTCCGTTTGCCGCCGCGGGTTTGCAGCATGTACAGCGTCCCGTCCTGGACGGTGAACTCGATGTCTTGCATGTCCTTGTAGTGCTTCTCGAGCGTTTGGCGGATGTCGCAAAGCTGCTTGTAGACCTTGGGCATCTGCTCGTCGAGCTTGGCGATCGGCTCGGGGGTGCGGATGCCGGCGACGACGTCTTCGCCCTGGGCGTTGATCAGGTAATCGCCGTAGAAGATGTTCTCGCCGGTGTTGGGGTCGCGGGTGAAGGCGACGCCGGTGCCGGAGTTATCGCCCATGTTGCCGAAGACCATCGCCTGCACGTTGACGGCCGTGCCTTTGAGGCCGGTGATGCGTTCGATGCGGCGGTATTCGATCGCCTTGTTGCCGTTCCACGAGTTGAACACGGCGTTGATCGAGAGCATGAGTTGCTTCTTGGGATCTTGCGGGAAGTCTTCGCCGACGTGCTTCTTGTAGACGGCCTTGTACCGCTTGACCAGTTCCTTGAGGTCGTCGGTGCTGAGGTCGGTGTCGAGCTTGACGTTTTTCTCGGCCTTGAGAGCGTGGATCTCGTGCTCGAAGGCTTCGTGCTCACAGCCCATGGCGGTGGAGCCGAACATGTCGATGACGCGGCGATAGCTGTCGTAGGCGAAGCGGGCGTTACCGGTCTTCTTGGCGAGGCCTTCGACGCTGGCGTCGGTGAGACCGAGGTTGAGGATGGTGTTCATCATGCCAGGCATGGAGAGGGCGGCGCCGGAGCGGACGGAGACGAGGAGGGGATCGTTGTTGTCGCCGAACTTCTTGCCGAAGGCGGCTTCGACCTTCTTGACGGCCTCGTCGATTTCCGGGACGGCGGCCTCGGGGAGCTTTTTGCCCTGTTCGAGGTAGGCGGCGCAGACTTCGGTGGTGATGGTGAAGCCAGCGGGGACGGGGATGCCAATGAGGCACATTTCCGCGAGGTTGGCGCCCTTGCCGCCCAAGAGCTCTTTCATCTTGCCGTTGCCGTCGGCGGACTTGCCGCCGAAGAAGTAAACGTGCTTGGACATGGATCAAATTTCCTGGTTTGAGGGAGAATCTTCTTGCATGTAGCTTAGGAATGTGCGCGGGCATCGGCCAATTCGCTTCCCGGCGCGGTCAGGCGCGCATTATAATGGGAACGGATTAGCCACAGAGGTCACAGAGAACACCGAGGAATACAAAAAGCCAATTCGCGCAGCAGGCGGTCCTCGTCCATTCTTCTTTCTCTGTGTCCTCTGTGACCTCTGTGGCTAATTCTTTTTCGCCCCAGCGAGAACCGGTGGAACCAGCGTCCCATGCCTTCGGGAGAATCCGCACCACGGGAGATTCGGCTCATGCGTCCGACCAGCAAACGCCCCCTGATCATGGCCATGGTTCTGGGCTCCGCCCTGGCGCTGCCCTCGGCGAGCCAGGCGAGCGAGATCGCGCCGGCCGCGGTCGATAGCATCTCGCGCTACTGCTCCGCCTGCTGGCGCAACGCCCGCGTGCCGGTCGACAAGTGGGCTGACTGCACGCAGGAAGTCTTCACCCGACTCCTGCAAAAGCTGCCGGCACCCAACTGGACCAAGATCTTCAAGGAACAAGGCGACTCACGCCTCGAATTGATGCGGGCCATCGACATGGTCAAGAAACGCCATCTGCGCGCCCGGCGCTTCCTCACCATCGATGCCTACCCCGTCGTCGATCAGCACGGCCTCGAAGAGAAGTCGCTCACCGAGTCCGGCGACCTGGTGCGCCAGGCGGCGGGCGAACTCCTCAGTCCCCGGCAGCAGCGCTTGCTGCAAATGACGTGCGAGGGTTACTCGATCGCGGACATGGCCCAGGAATTGTCGATGAGCACCCAGCGCGTCAGCGACGAGAAATACAAGGCGATCCAGAAGTTGCGAATGCACTTCCAACAAGAAGTTTAGTCGCCGATTCCGAGCGGCGGGCCTCACGCGAACAATTCCCGGATTGGCGTGCCGTCCGGTACCAGCGCCATGGGACGGTTCTGCCGATCGTGGATTTCATGATCGGCCGAGATTCCCAGGCCATGGTAGATCGTGGCGACGATGTCGCTCGCCGTCACCGGGCAATTGCTGGGGTAGGCCCCTCGCTTGTCGCTGGCTCCATAGGTGAAGCCGCCCTTCGTTCCCCCGCCTGCAAACAGGACCGTGTAGCAAAACTCCCAGTGATCCCGGCCCGCATTATTGTTGATGCGCGGCGTCCGGCCGATCTCGCCCATGACGACCACCAGCGTGCGTTCCAGCATGCCGCGGTCGGTCAGGTCGGTGAGCAGGCGCGAGAATGCCAGGTCGAACGGCGGCAACAGATCGTTCTTGAGCTTGGTGAAGTTGGCCCCGTGCGTGTCCCAGGTGGCGTTGGCGTCGGGCGCCCAGGAAATGCAGGAGAGGCGGACGCCGGCCTCCACGAGTCGGCGGGCGAGCAGCATGCTTTGGCCGTAAACGTTGCGACCGTACGCGTCGCGCATTGCCGACGATTCCTGATCCAGCCGAAACGCCCTTTGGGCTGCTGGGGAGGCGAGCAGATCGCAGGCCCGCGCCTGGAATTGTTGCATCTCCTGAGCCGCCAGGGCGCGAACCGGAACGCCGGTTTCGAGCAGTCCCGCCAGGAGGCGCCGACGATCCTCGGCCCGGGCAGCGGTCATTCCCGCCCCGGGCACCAGCGCCGGCATGTTCAGATCGCCCGGCCCCGACCCGCCCGGGAGCACGAGGAAGGGATCGTGTGCTTTCCCCAGACATCCCCCCAGAAAGCCCGGTTGCGGCGGTCCGCCGGCGCCCTCGGCCGTCAGGTACGGTAACAACACGTAGGGCATAATGTTCGCGACGGGGGGCCGAAAGGAGCCGAACATCGAACCGATCGCGGGATGATCCGTCGGTTTGGCTCCGAGCAGACCGGCGCGGACGTTGCTTTTGACGCCGGTGAGGGCCGTGTAGACCGCCGGGGCATGGGCTACTTGATCGTGATGCACCGAGCGGACCAGAGCGCAGCGGGACATGAGCGGCGCCAGTCTGGGCAGGTGTTCGCACAGATGAACGCCTGGTATCGAGGTCGCTATGGGCTGAAACTCGCTGCGCATCTCTTGCGGCAAATCGGGCTTCAGATCCCAGGTATCGAGATGGCTGGGACCGCCGTTGAGAAAGACGAGAATGCAAGAATCGGCCTTGGCGGTCTCCCCGCGTTGGACCGAACGCTGATTGGCGGCCAGGAGGCGAGGCAGCGAGAGGTTGAGGGCGCCGATGGCGCCGACCTGCAGCATGTTTCGCCGGCTGACGCCGAGCGGTCCCGAGCATTTGATGGGGGGCTTCATGGGTTCGTCTACCTCGCCTGGGGACTTGACGCGATGAAAGCGCCTTTTGCGAAAGTCATTGTGTCATTCCGATTCCTGCAATTCAAGTACAAACTCTGCCGCCGGCCTTCGCGGGGATGACGTGTCTTGCTGGCCCATGTTTGACGCTTGTCGCCGTCATCGCAGATAAGCCTTTGTCGGCGCCTGGAGGGGTATCGTCCAAGCCGAGAAATGTCGATCCGCCGCTTGCCGCCCGCCCGGCATGCGGATAATCTTTGGAATATCAGAACGTCTCCCCCGCCTTCCCTGGTAATCCCATGCGTCCCCTCCTTGCACTCCTCATCCTCGCGGGATCGAGTTTCGCTCAGGGCAAACTCGATCCGAATCAGCCTTACCAGGGCCGAAAATCGAATCCCATCACCTTCGAAGTCGATTTCTCCGCTGTCGTCACGCCTCCCTACAAGGCCAAAGTCCTCAAAATCTGGATGCCAATTCCCCCCAGCGATGCCATTCAGGAAGTTACCGAAAGCACCTTCACGACGTTTCCGGTCGAACTGAAGCCGCAGATCGCCGCGGAGCCGATGCATGGCAACAGGTTCGCGTATTTCGAGTTCAAGGATCCGCAAGGCGCCCAGATCGTGCGCCATCGCTTCACCGTCAAACTGCATCAGGTCAACTGGGACGTTGACCCAGAGAAGGTCGAGAAAGTCACGAACTGGCCCGATTCGTTCAAGCCGTATCTGCGTGACGAACCCTTCATCCCCGTGAATGACCGCTTCCTGAAAGTCGCCGAGGAGGTCGTCAAGCAAAGGTCGAGCCCGGCCGTCGAGATGGCAACGGTCTTCGCCTGGATCAACAACACCATGAAGTACAGCCACGAAGAATGCTCGCTGCAGGCCAGTGCCGTCTTTGCCCTCGATAACAAGATTGGCCACTGTAGCGACTACCACGGCCTGGCGACCGCCCTGGGACGCTCGCTTGGCTACCCGGCAAGAATGACCTACGGTATTAACCCCTATCCGAAAAACTCCCCCTCGCATTGCCGGATGGAAGTCTACCTGCCCCCCTACGGCTGGGTGAGTTTCGACGTCTCCGAAACGCAGCAGATGATCGCCAAGATCCAGAAGAACGCCTCGCTCACCGACGAAGAACGGATGAAATTCACCGCCCTGGCGACCAGGCGGCTCGAAGCGGGCTTTCGCGACAACGCCTGGTTCCTCCAGACGCGCGGCAGCGATTACGACCTGGCGCCCCCTGCTGCGAACAAAGTCGCCGTCGTTCGCACGATCTACGCCGAGGCGGACGGCGTCCCCTATGCCGAGCCCGATCCGGCCAATCCGAAAGCGAAGGCCCTCACCTGGATGACGGTCCATCATTACAAGGCCGACCGCCCCCTCGTCAAAGCGTACGACGACGTCAAGACGCTCCTGCAGCAACCCTGAGCCGGGATTGTACTTTTTACGCAGATGAGCTACGCTTCCGTTCCACAACACCCCAGGGATAGCCATCCCTGGGCTTTCGCGCGGAACGGGAACGGACGCCATGGCTTATCTGCGCAATGTCATCTACCTGCTGCTGCTTGCGCTCCTGTCCCCCTGGCTGGCGTGGAAGTTACTCACCACCCAGAAAGTTCGCGGGGGACTCGCTCAGAAGTTTCTCGGCCGAGCGCCGACGCTGCCGGTCCGAACAGGCCCCGTCGTCTGGTTTCACGGCGTCAGCGTCGGCGAAATCCACATGCTTCGGCAACTCGTCCGCGAAGCCCGGCGCCTGAATCCGCACTGGCACTGCGTCATTTCCACCACCACCGACACCGGACTTGAAGAGGCGAAGAAGATCTTCGCCGATCTCCCCGTCTTTTATTGGCCGTTCGATTTCACCTGGGCCGTCCAGGCCGCGCTGGATGCCATTCGTCCCGATCTGGTCGTCCTGGCCGAAAGCGAACTTTGGCCCAATTTTCTCGATCTGGCCCGGCGCCGAGAGATTGGTCTGGCCCTCGTTAATGGCCGGATGAGCCCGCGCAGCGCCGCCCGCTTTCAGCGTCTACGCTGGCTCGTCCGCAGCATGTTCGCGCGCCTCGATCTTTGCGCGGTGCAGACTGAGGAATACGCCGAGCACTGGTCGGCGCTCGGCGCCCCTCATGTCGTCGTCACCGGCAACATCAAGTACGACGGCGCCGTCAGCCAGCGCGACAATCCGCGCACGCTCGCCTTACGTTCGCTACTCCAGATCGAAGACGATGATCTCGTCCTCGTCGCGGGGAGCACGCAGGATCCCGAAGAGTCGGTGCTTCTGGAGTTCTTCCAGCATGCGTTCAAAACCTGGCCGAACTTCCGCTTGATCCTGGCTCCCCGGCAAAAGGACCGCTTTGCCGAGGTTGCGAAATTGCTCGCCGACGCGCCGTGCGTTCGGCGCAGTGAACTCGCCGAACCGACGCGCAGTCCGATCGTACTTCTGGACACCATCGGCGAACTCAGCGCGGCGTGGGGCCTCGCGGATGTTGCCTACGTCGGCGGCAGTCTGGACGGCAAGCGCGGCGGGCAGAACATGATCGAGCCGGCCGCCTACGGCGCCGCGGTCGTCTTCGGGCCTCACACCTGGAACTTCAAGGACGCCGTGGCGCGTCTGCTCCGTGATGAGGCTGCCATCGAAATTCACGATGCCCGCGAACTCCACGAGACCTTGAGCCGACTCCTGGCATCGCCCGACGAACGGGCGCTACTGGGGACGCGTGCGAATACCTTCGTACGCACCCAGCAGGGCGCGACCGCGCGCACCGTGCAGCTTCTGGTAGAATATCTCGAGCGTACAAGATCCCGATCCCGCGCCGCCTGACGCTCCCATGTCCGAACCGCTGGCCTATCTCGATGGCGAATTTCTCCCGCGCTCCCAGGCGTCGCTCGCCCTGCACGATACCGGTTTTGTCTGGGGCGTCACCGTCACCGATCTGGTTCGCACATTCGACGGCCAACTGTTTCGCTGGCCCGAACATCTCGCCCGCTTTCGGCAGAGTTGCGTTCTGGCCTGCGTCGATCTGATTCATGACGACGCACACATCTCCGTCGCCGCGGACCGTCTGGTGCGGCACAACGCCGGCGCCGACGAGCTCTGCGTCGTCCTCTTCGCCACCCCTGGCGCCGTCGGCTACTATCTCGGCGAACCCGGCGGGCCCGGCGATCGTACCGCGACATTCGGAATTTACACCTATCCGATTCCGCAAGCACGGCTCGACGCGCTGAGCGTCAGCGGCTGCCATCTTCTCGTTCCGAACGTGCGCCAACTCGCAAACGTCGATCCGCATATCAAGCACCGCAGCCGACTCCACTGGTGGCTCGCCGAGAAGGAGGTGAAACGCCGACATCCGGACGCCAGCGCCTTATTGCTCGACGAACACGGACGCGTGACCGAGACGTCGGCCGCCAATTTTCTGATCGTCAAGGACGGCGTCGTCATCTCGCCACCGGTGGAAATCATTCTTCCGGGTGTGAGTCGCGCGGTGACGCGGGAGTTGTGCGCGGGACTCGGGATCGGCTTCGAGGAACGCGAACTTCGGCTGCCGGAGTGCCTGCTGGCGGATGAGGCGATGCTGACGAATACTTCATACTGTCTGGCGGGAGTGCGGCAGTTGGAAAGCCGCGTCTTCGATTTTCCTGGGCCGGTGACGCAGCAGTTGAGCGCCGCATGGCGCGATCTCATTAAACGCGAAAGCCCAGGGATGGCTATCCCTGGGGCTTCAATTCCCCAGGGATAGCCATCCCTGGGCTTTCGGCGTCGGCTCGCTTAATGATTCAAGATGAACTCGTTGCTATTGAGGACGGCCCAGAGGATGTCCTTGTAAAACTCGGTCGTCATGATCGGGCTGTTGGCCGGAGCATTGACGCGGGGCAGCGTGCGTAAATACATGCCGCCAGCGCCTGGTTCGCGTTTCACCATGATGCGGTCGTATTCCGCGTCGCTGGCGGGGCGATTGAGCGTCAGCATGTAAATTGCATTGAGCATCTGCCGTTCATTCGCCAGCTTCACCGTGAAGATGTTCGCGGTATTGATGGCTTCGCTGATGTCCCTGCCGTTCATCAGCAAGAGGGCCTGAACAACGGTGCCGTTGAACGAGACTTCCTCGCCTTCGTCGTTGCCGAAATTGTTGACGAGTTGATCCATCCATGCTTGCTTGGCGTCGCGTTTGTTCTTCTTGTCGCCCTGGATCGCCTTCATTTCGGTGGCGATGACGACCGATTCGAAGAGCTGTTCGGGCGTCATTTGCCGGAGCAGCATGCGGGCGAAGTAGATTTCGTCTTCGGGCTTGTCGTTGGTGTCGTTGGCGACGCTGCTGAGGCCGTACGCCCGGCTGTTGCAGATCCAGCGAATCAGATCCTTGGGCTGGTGATCGTACTTCTCGGCCCAATCCTTGGCGAGCCGTTCGAGCAGTTCGGGATTGCTAACGGGGTTGTGGTCGCCGAAATCATCGGGGGCGTCCTTGGTGAAGCTCTTGCCCATGAAGTGGGCCCAGGTGCGATTGACGAACGCCTTGGAGAAGTAAGAACTGGTGGTGATGAAGTGAGCGAGTTGTTCGCGGCGGGTTTTGCTCGCCTTGAGGTCGGCCTTTTCGCCGGTGAGGAACGCCGGCCGGGCGTAGTAGAGGACGCCGCTACGGCGTTCGTAGGGGACGAGGCCCTTGGAGTTGAGATCCGGTTCGTCGCGCAGCTCGTAGACGGCCTTCTCTTCGATGCCCTTCTTTTTCTTGGCGTTCATCATGCCGGGCCGACCGTTCGAGGTCGTTTGGCGGTAGAACGCGTTGATCTGCCAGAAGTGGGCCTGCGTCCATTCGCCGTTGAACGGATGGTCGTGGCACTGCACGCACTGCGTGCGAACGCCCAGGAACAACTTGGTGGTTCGGCTGGTGACGGGGACCATGTCCCAGGCGCCGTTCTCGCGGTCGTTGCGGATCTCGTCGCCCATGTGGTGCAGGACGAAGTTGACCGCTTGATTCTCGTTGGTCGCTCCCTTGGCGCTCACGAGCTGAGCGACGACGTCGGTCCACTTGGTCTTGGGATTGTTCAGCTGCTCGGCGATCCAGAGGTGCATCTGATCGCGATGCACTTCCTTGGAACCTTGCCGGGTGAGCAGCATGGTGGTCCAGTTGTTGGCGAAGTTGTCGCCGAACTCGGGATTGTCGAGCAGGCGATCGATTAGCATCGATCGGCGTTTCGATTCGGGGTCGCGCATGTAGCGATTGACTTCGTCGACGGTGGCGATTCGGCCGATGATGTCGAGCGAAGCCCGGCGAATGAAGTCGTAATCAGAGCAGCGCTCGGCGGGGCGGATCTTGTTCTCGGACCACTGCTTTTCGACGAGTTCGTTGATGTAGTTGACCTGCTCGATGCCGCCGTGAGTGCTGGCCCAGAGGTCTTTAGTCTTGGCGCCGGGGTTGGCCTTGGGGAGTGCGCCGATGGGGGGCGCGGTCGTTCCCTTGGGGGGGAGGGTTTTCTTGACCTGGGCCGAGCTATCCTCGGCAAACCAGACCGAGAGCCCGAACAGGGCGAGGCCGGTGAGGCCCAAATACAGGGCCCTGGCCCCTTTTTGGATGCGTGAAGTGGTAGCCATTCGTGAATCTCCGATGCCAACCGAAAAGGAGGTGCGAGTTTCCATCATCTTAGGGCAAAACGCCCGAGCATGTCAAACGAAAACCGGGGAACGTCGTCGGCTCTGCGCGAGTTCCTAAGTATTGGACGCGCCGGGAAGGGAAATAGTTCCCGAAAACGCGCCCGTCGAACCCGATAGCGGCGCGACTTTAGACGGCCGGCGGCGATTCGCCGACCGCGCTCGATTCGGGCAGGAGGGGATAGCCCTCGGAGCGGGTGACGTACGTCGCCGCCGCGACGTCGCCGATGACGTTAAGCGTGGTTCGGCACATGTCGAGCAGGCGATCGACGCCGAGGATGATCGCGAGCCCCTCCGCCGGGACGCCGACCATCGTGAGCACGATCGCCAGGAGCGGCAGCGAACCGCCCGGGACGCCCGCGGCGCCGATCGCCGTTACGACCGCCATCACGACTACAATGATCTGTTGGTCCAACGAAAGATCGATGCCGTAAACCTGGGCGAGGAACATGACCGTCACCCCCTCGAAGAGCGCGGTGCCGTTCATATTCATCGTAGCCCCCAGCGGCAGCACGAATCCCGCAATCGGCGGCGGTATCCCTAACTCCTTCTCGGCAACTGCGATCGACGTCGGTAGCGTCGCGCTGCTCGAACTCGTCGAGAACGCGGTGATCATGATCGGACGGACCTTGCGAAAGAACGTCCAGGGACTGATCCGCGCCAGCACCACGAGCAAAATCGAGAGCACGCCAAACATTTGCAGACCTATGCCGACGATGACGATGCCGACGAACCAGGCGAGCGCCTTGAAAAGCTCGAGTCCGAAAAGGGAGGCGACCGAGAAGATGAGCGCGAAGACCCCGTAAGGAGCGATGCGCATCGCCCAGCCGATGATGATGACCATGAGATCGTTCATGGCGCCCAGTACCGAGAGAACGATCTGCCTCCGATTGGGTTCCAGGTGCGGGAGGCCCATGCCGACGAGCAAGGCGAAGAAAATGATGGCGAGCATCTCGGGCGGATTGGCGGTCATGGCAGCAAGCGGATTGTCGGGGACGATCATCTTGACGAGCGCCCGGGTATCGAGTTCGGTAGTCTGGCCTCGTTTCTCCGCATCCTTGGCCTTGGTGGCATAGCGCTGCTTCATGTCCTCCTGCGTCTCTTGGGGCATCGACTTCCCCGGCTCAATGACGTTGACCATCGTCAGGCCGATCGTGACGGCGAAGGTCATGGTGATCAAGAAGAACCCAAACGACTTGAGGCCGATGCGCCCAAGATTTCCCTGGCTGCCGAGCTGAGCGACGCCCAAGGCCAGCGACGAAAAGACGAGGGGGACGACGGTGAGCTTGAGCAGGCGCAGGAAGATGTCGCCGATCGGCTCCATGACGTAATAGATGAGTCCTTCGAGCCGCGGATGATATTCGGAGGATCTCGGCACGAAGACGTTGGCGGCAAGCCCGCAAGCGATGCCCAGGATTAGCGCGAACAGGATGCGCGTGTGGAGCGAGACGCCTCGTGATTCACTCATGCCGGATCCCTCTTGACGGAAACGGTGCGGGCCTCTATCTTCAAAGCATCAAGCGGGCGGTTGGCGCAGCTGGTTAGCGCGCAACGTTGACATCGTTGAGGTCACTGGTTCGAGCCCAGTACCGCCCACTCTTTTCTTTCTCCCCAGCCTATTCCTTCGGTATCATCCGCAGGCAGATCGGCGTCGGCGTCGCCACCGGCTCGCCTACCTGCGTCAGCTGCCCCGTCACCTGGTCCACGCGAAATACCGTGATGTTGTTCCCGTCTTGATTGCCCACCAAGAGCCATTTGCCGGACGGGTCGATCATGAAGTTCCGCGGCGTCTTGACCGTGGCGCCTTGATGGCCGGCCGGCGTCAGTTTGCCCTTGGCTGCGTCGAACGTGAAGATCGCGATGGTGTTGTGCCCGCGGTTGGAGCCGTAAACGAACTTGCCGCTCGGATGCACCAACACTTCGGCGGTCGAAAGCCCCTTGCCGGGGCCGACGCCCGCGGGGAGCGTGGTAACGGTCTCGATCTCGGTGAGGCTTCCCTTCGAGGCGTCGTACTTGAAGGAGGTGACGGTCATGAGCATTTCATTGATGACGAAGGCGTGCTTGCCGTCGGGATGGAAGGCGAAGTGGCGTGGGCCCGAGCCCGGCGCCACGCTGGCGTGCCCGGGGTTGCCAGGGGTGAGGGCGCCCTTGTCGTCCAGCTTATAAATGAGGACTTTGTCGATGCCGAGGTCGGCGGCCATGGCGAATTTGTTCGTCGGGTCGACGTTGATGGAATGGGCGTGGGGCTGCTTTTGACGTGCGGGATCGGCGCTCGAGCCGGCGTGCTGGATGACGGAGACCGGTTCGCCGAGTTTGCCGTCGGCCTGGACGGGAATCGAGGAAACGCTGCCGCCGGAGTAGTTGGCGACGAGAACGACCTTGCCTTTTTGATCGGTGACGATGTGGCACGGCCCGGCGCCGCCGGAAGGCTGCTGGTTGAGCGGGGTGAGCTTGCCGGACTTCGCGTCGAGCTGAAACGCCTGGACGCCGCCGATCTTTTTGCCGCTGGCATCGCTGATCTCGGTGACCGCGTACAGGAATTTCTTCGAGGGATGAATGGTGAGAAACGAGGGATTCTTGATCTCGGCGACCAACTCTTGATTGCTGAGGGCGCCGGTCTCGACGTTGAAATCGAGGCGGTAGATTCCTTTACTCACTTTGCCGGTGCTGGTGCCGACGTAGAGATGCCAGACAGGGCCTTGCGCGAAAAGCGAGGCGGGCAGGAGTGCGAGGGCGAGCGACCAGAGGAAGCGATTCATGGCGAGTCTCGTGGAGAAGGGGTAAAAAGCAAACGCTCGCGGGGAGAACCCGCGAGCGCGTCGCGTCCGAGCGGATTGGGGAGCATCTTACGGAAGGGGGAGGTTCTGGAAAGAGAAGGGGATGCGGACCTTCGTCGGCTTCATGCCGTAACGCACGAGCGTCACGGGTTCGCCCTGGTCGGGATGGGGCCTGAATGTGTACGTCATCTGCGTACTCGATTTGCCGTTGTCGAAGACCATGGATTGATCGGACTTGACGAGCATCAACGACTTGCCCTTGGCGTCGATGAGGAGCGGGCTCTGATCTGCGGAACTGGGCTGCCCGCTGATGACTTGGCCGTTGATGACGACCATGCCGCCTCCCTGGATGACGACGCGACCGTTGATGCCGCCGAAGCCGTTGTTTCCCATGGCGGCGTCGGCGTGGAGTTGAACGACGTAGTTGCCGGCCTTATCCTTGACGACCGACTTGAGTTCGAAGGCCTTGTCGCCCGATTGAGCTTTCTTGCCGGCCGACTTGAGGACGTCGGTAAACTCGAAGAGTTTCTCGTTGGGGACGTCGACTTCGCCGGTGATGCTGCCTCGGAGTTCGGCGAGAACCTTGGCGTCCTTTTCGCCCTTGGCGAGGCGGAGCGTGACGCGGGTTCGGTTCGCCTGCCCGCCAAGGCGGTCGAACATGATTTGCGGCATTTGAAACTCGCCCACCGGGGGCTGTTTGGCGACCTGCTCCATCGCCAGCACGAGACTTTGTCCGCGGTCGTCGACTGCCTTCTCCAGGCTGGGCGTTCCCTCGGCGCGAATGCCGCCCAGGCGAGGTTCCACGGCCACGTCGAACGTTAAGACCCAATCGTTGTTCGGGCCAGGCTTGACGCTCAAAAGCCGCATGCGCGTCGAGCCGTGATAACTGGTCGGCGTCCGGATCGACTTCGCCACTGTGAGAACGATGGGGCGATTGACCTGCGAGACCGTCGGCTGCGCCACCTCGGCGAAATCGAACAAGACCTGTGCGGCCTGAGGTAGAGGAACCGGCGCCGGCGCGGGTTGAAAGATCGGCGGTTGCCGCGGCGCGACCGGCGCGGGTTTTTCTTCCTGCGCGACCAGTTGAACCGGCGCGATTGCGGGAGCCGGTTGAGCCGGAACCGGTTGTGCGGGGACCGGCAGCGCCGGCGCGGGAACAATCTGAATCGGCTGCGCCTGGATTTTGAAGGGCAACTTCTGGATCGGCGCTGGCAGCACGCGAATCTTGCCGCCGGGACGGAGCGGCCTCGGCAAACCGGGAATGTTCGGATCGATCGCCGACGGCGCCGGCGACGACTCCGTCAGGCCCCCCGCGTCGCACAGCAGATCAAGCGCCTCGAAAAACGTCACGTCTCCGGTGTCCAGCGTGATCTTCACTTCGCCCAGGGAGGTTCGATCGCCCTGCACCGTGAGGGTGTAGCCGCTCTGCTTCGCCAATTCATCGATGGCAGCCTGGAGCGTCACGTTTTTCACATTGAGACGCACGTTCTTGGGCGCCAGCACGTCCTGCTGCGTCTTCTTTTCTTCGAACTTGCGCAAGAGATCGTTCGCCCGGGTGCGTACTTCGAGGTCGCGTTCCTGGGCAGCTTTCTTGAGCTCCGGGACGGCTGCTTGCCCGAAACTTTCCAGCTCCTTGTAAGCCGAGCGACGTTCGTTGAAATCGGGGCTTCCCAGCTGTCCGACGAGCGCCTTGATCTTCTCCGCATCAGGCGTTTGCGCGTGCAGGCTAGAAGTGCCGAGGAGGCAACAAAATAGGAGAGCAAAACGCATGAGCGTGTCCTCGCGGAAGGGGGGCGATGTTTCACTGAACTTAGGACGACCCAAGGTTTTGAGTCTAACGGATGTGAGGGAGAGATGCCAGGGCAAAGTCTGTCGGCGCGAAAGCCCAGGGATGGCGATCCCTGGGCTTTCCAGCCCCAGGGATCGCCATCCCTGGGCTTTCTTTCGGTTAGCTCAAATCGCCTACTTTATAGCGGACGAACTTGCTCATCGTCAGGCCGGCTGCCTTGAGGAGTTCGCCGACGGTCTTGCTGTCGTCCTTCACGAACGGCTGCTCGACGAGGACGTTCTCGGCATACCACGTCTTCATTTTCCCCTCGGCAATCTTCTCGGCAATGTTCGCAGGCTTGCCCATGGCCGCCACCTGAGCCTTGAAGATCTCGAGTTCCTTGGCGACCGTCGGGGCGGGGACATCCTCCCGACGCGCGGACACCGGATTGCGAGCGGTGACGTGCATGCAGATGTCGCGAAGCAATGCTGGGTCGGACTTTTCCCCGGTGACCTGGAGGAGCACGCCGACGCTGCCGTCGTGATGGCAATATTCGCCCACAATGCCGTCGAGCTGGACGAATCGCTGGATTTTCATGTTCTCGCGAATCAGGCCGACGGTCTCGGTGATGCGGTCCTGGATCGTCTTCTGGGCATCGCCGACGAACGGTTGCGCCAGGAGGGCGGCAATGTCGGCCGGGGCTTGCAGGGCGACCTGCTTGGCGACGTCGGCGGCGAGCTGGATGAACTGATCGGACTTGGCGGAAGGGGCGCTTTCGCAGCGCATCTCGACCATGGCGCCGACCTTTTTGTCGGCGTCGATGTAGATGGCGACGCGTCCCTCTGCCGCCTCGCGATCGCTGAACTTGGCGACGGCGTTGGCGAACTTCTTACGGAGAATATCGACGGCCTTGTCCATATCGCCGCCCGATTCGGTCAGGGCGCTTTTGCAATCCATCATCGGCAACTTGGTCCGGTCGCGCAGCTTCATGACGTCCGCAGCTGTAAAACTCATGTTCGCAATCCTCACACAGGGCGAAAAGTGAAACGAGCGGAGGCGATTGGCCCTCCGCTCTCGTAATAAACATCAGACAATTCGGCCGACGACTCGGTTCGGTTACTTGGGCGGCACGGGGGCGGTCGAACGCCGAGCCGCCGCGGTCCCGGGAGCGGCGGGGGCGAGTTCCGGCGGAATCGCCGCCTTGCCTTCCAGCACCGAATCCGCAAGTTTCGCCAGGATCAACTCGATCGAGCGAATGCTGTCGTCGTTGCCCGGGATCGGCAGATCGACGGTGTCGGGATCGCTGTCGGTATCGATGAGGGCCACCGTGGTGACGCCCATGCGCTGCGCCTCTTTGATCGCGATCGACTCGCGCTTCGGATCGACGATGACCATGGCGTCCGGCAGGCGATTCATTTCGCGGATGCCCGAGAGGTTGCGATTGATCTTCGACAGCTCGCGGTTGAGCGTCGAGACCATCTTCTTGGAGTACGTGCGAATGAGAGCGGTATCGGGCGCCTTGGCGAGATCGAGCCGGCCGGTGTCGCCTTGCATCGTCTTCATGTAGGCAATCATGTCCGGACGCGACTTTTCGCCGTGCGGCAGCCACAGCGATTCGAGTTCCGTGAGCCGTTTGAGGCGATCGCGAATGGTGCGATAATTGGTGAGCGTGCCGCCCAGCCAGCGTTCGTTGACGAACGGCATGCCGGCGCGGGCCGCTTCGCGCTCGACGGCTTCCTTGGCCTGGCGCTTGGTGCCGACGAAGAGCACGAGGCTGCCGCGGCTCGCGACCTTGGCGAGGAATTTGTAAGCCCGCAGTAGACCGCGGACGGTTTCTTTGAGGTTGATGATGTGGATGAGGTTTCGCTTGCCGAGGATGTAGGGCCGCATCTTCGGGTTCCATCGGCTCGCGCGATGCCCGTAGTGAACGCCCGATTCGACGAGATCTTGCACTTGAACGATTGCCACGAAAACCTCCTAATTCTCAGGGCATGTGCCCGAGAAGCCTAAATCGCTTCAAAATCGAGAAGGAGATTTTAGGGGAAACGCGTCCATCGGAAAGAGATGCGCTGCGAATTTACGTGAGACAAGCGAGCCGGTTCGAATTTAATGGGAGGGGGGCCGGGACAGCTGGCGCGGTGGCCGGCGGGCGGGCGTGAATCCCAGAGGTTCGGAGTACCTCACCCGCTGGGCTTGCTGCCGTTTTGGACGCCTTGGCTTAATTCTGTTGCGGCGTGAGCCCGAGCACCACGTCGAAACGGGCCTGCAATTCGCCGGTGCGCGATCCCATTACCGCCGCGAAATCGACGATGAGCGACTCGCGCGCGGGGCGATTGGCGATCGCGTTCAGGATGCCGTCGGTCGCGTTGCGGGCTTCGCCGCGAATGTAGCACTGCGTCGAGAAATCTTGCTGTCCGCGAATCTTCACCTTCACGTGAATGTGAGGCGTGCGGCCCGGATACGCCACCGGCTTGATCGTGCGGAAGTAATACTCGCCGGTCGTGCCGGTGAGAAACCGACCGAAACCCTGAAAGTTGGCGTCGCGGCGTTCGCGGTTGCTGCTCCCCGGATGCAGGTAAGCGCCCCGCGCGTCGACCTGCCAAATCTCGACCGTCGCGTTGCGGATGGGCGTGCCGGTCGCCGACAGAATTCGGCCCGTGAAGTGAGTGATCTCGCCGACCGCGGGCGTCATGCCGTTGTTGATGACCAATAAGTCATTATCGGTATCCAGCGGCAAGGTCGCGGGGTAGAACGGCCCGTCGGTTTGCCGGGGCGTACGCACGAGTTCGTCGGCGAATAAGCCCGGCACGGTGAAAAACGCGGCGCCCAGGCCCGCGGACTTCAGGAAATGACGCCGCCCCGAAGGATTCGATTGCATGGCTTCTCCTTGCGAAATGGAAAACTCACTGCTTCACAAGTATACGCTGATACCGGCTGAAGAACTCCCAGATCACGTCGTTGGCGATCACGTTCTTGGTCGATTCGCCCAGGAACGGCAGATTGGGCTGACCGGGCCAAACGTGGCCCCCCTTGTTCATAATGTAGAGCACCACCTCCGCTTCCTTGCTCCCCTTCGGGTACAGTTTCCGCGTCACCTTCATGGTATCCGCCGCCTGAGGCAGCTCGGTCACCATGGGCGCTTCGCTACAACCGTTGGCTTTCACGCAGCGGAGCACGGTTTCCTCGATGCTGGGAAACCGAAAGATCTCGGGCGTCTCCTTCTTGCCGCCGGTAAAGGGAACCAGGAGATCGTCGGTGCCGTGAATGTGCAGCACCGGCATCGGATGTTTGGGCGCCCACTCTTTCAGGACGAGGACGCCCGTCACTGGCGCGATGGCGGCGATGCGGTGCGACAGCTCGGCGCCCACGCGATACGACATCATGCCGCCGTTGGACATGCCCGCGACGTAGATGCGCCGGGGATCGACGTTGACCACGCTGGGCAGTTCGTCGAGGAGTTTGTTGAGGAAGCCGACGTCATCCGCCTTTTTCTTGTTCAGCGGACCGGGGAAGAACCCAGCGTTCCACGTCAGGAAGACGCCGGCGCCGGTGCCGCTAGGATAGACGACGACGAACCCGGCTTCATCGGCCTTGGCGCTGAGGCCGGAAAAGCGCTCCATCATGGGGCCATTCATGCCCGCGCCGTGCAGCGCGAGGACGACCGGCGTCGGTTTGGAATGGTCGTAATTTTTCGGCACATGCACGTGGTACGTGCGTTTGACGCCGTCCCATTCGAGGGAGCGCGGCCCGCTCTGCGGCGGATTTTGCGCAAGCAGCCAGACGAAACTGAGACCGATGAGAGAATGCATGATGACGCCTCCTGTAGAGACGTTTTTACGACGAGGACGCAGAAAGAAAAGGCGAACGAGAACTACCGCAGGAGGACAGAGAGCGAATGCCCGACGAACCTTGCATTGTGAAGGATCAGCGAAGATGGCGTAGCAACCCGAAAGTAGGGCGATGCGATAACGAGGGTGGCCTATCTCGAACGTCGATTTTTACGTTGACCTGTCTCCGCGAGACGTTAGCATGACTGACACGCCCGACTCACACCCGTATTTTTGCAAGGAGCCCCCCATGATTCGCCAGCAGATTGCCTGGACGCTCGCGGCGATTTTTTGCGCCGGCGCGGCGCAGGCCCAGGAATGGAAGTCGCTGTTTAACGGCAAGAATCTTGACGGCTGGGAGACCTGGCTCGGGAAGCCGCCGGGGGGTAAGGAGCCGTTGGGACTGTCCAACGAAAAAGACGTTTACAGCGTTGTGATGGTCGACGGAGAGCCGGCGATCCGCATCTCGGGTCAGATCTGGGGTGCGCTCACCACCTTGGCGGAGTTCGAGAACTATCACCTCAAGTTCGAGTTCAAGTGGGGCGAGAAGCGTTGGCCGCCGCGCGAGACGACGGTTCGCGATAGCGGGCTGCTGTACCACTGCGTCGGCCCGCACGGCGCCCAGGGGAGTTTCTGGATGAAGTCGCAAGAAATGCAGATCCAGGAAAAAGACTGCGGCGACTACCACAGCCTCGTCGGCGCCATGGTCGACGTCGAGGGCGAACGCGACGGCAAGAAGCTGATCTACAAGAAGGGAGGCGAGAAGTTCGTCGGCGTCAAGCAGCGCATCTACAAGAATCCCGACAACGAGAAGCCGACCGGCCAGTGGAACACGCTGGAACTCGTCTGTCAGGGGGGCACCAGCTACCACATCGTCAACGGCAAGGTGACGATGATCCTCACCAACTCCCGGCACGTCGTGAACGGCAAGGAAGTGCCGCTCGTGAAGGGGAAGATTCAGTTTCAATCGGAGAGCGCGGAGGTCTTCTACCGAAACTTGCAGATTCGGCCGACGCCAAAGGGGTATGTGCCGGAGTGATCCCCCGCCGTAAAAGCCCAGGGATGGCTATCCCTGGGAACCCCTTGGGAAATCCACCCTCAGGGCGCGGGGTATTTCGGCGCCCGCCCGTTCAGAACTTCCATCACGTCGCGGACCACCCAGCTCATGTTCTCGATGGCGGTGTGCGTGCGTGCAGCCATGTGAGGAGTAAGCAGGACGTTGTCGAGGCCAAGCAGGGGATAGTCGGCCCGGGGCGGTTCCGGATCGAACACGTCAATGGCGGCGCCGGCGATCTTCTTTGCGCGGATCGTCGCGGCGAGCGCGGCGTCGTCCAGAACCTCGCCGCGGCTGGTGTTGATCAAGATGGCGGTCGGTTTCATGAGCGATAGCAGCGGCGTGCTGACGAGGTGCTCGTTCCCCGGCTCCATGGTGACGTGCAGCGTGACGATGTCGGCCTCGCGGAAGAGCGTTGGCTTATCGACCGCCGTTGCGGGAAATTTCAATTGCGATTGCACGTCGAGCAAGTCGTTGTAGATCACGCGCATGTCAAAACCGCTCGCGGCGATCTTGCCGACGCGCCGGCCGACCCGGCCCATGCCGAGAATGCCGATGGTCAGCTCGTTGAGCTGCACGCCGCGGAGCGTGTTGCGCACGTGCTTGAACTCCTTCGGCTCATACGCGGTTTCCTTGAAGAATGCCCAGGGCCGCAGTATTTGCAGGGCGTAGCCGATGACGAAATCGCCCACCGCGAGGGTGTTGGCATCCGGCGTGTAGACGACTTCCACGTCGCGGGCACGGCAGGCCTTCACGTCGATATTCTCGAGGCCCACGCCGCCGCGGGCGACGACGCGGAGCTTCGGGCACTGCGCCAGCAAAGCGGCGGTCACTCGAGTGTAAGTGCGGACCACCATCCCGACAACTTCCGGCAGTGCCGCGAGGTATTCGGGAGAATCCGGCGCGGCTTCGACGACGCGGGCTCGTTCTTTCAACCACGCGAGCGGCGTCGAATCGGAGCCTTCGGTTACCAGGACCAGCGGAGGTTCAGTCATGTCGCCCGTGCTGTTTTTAGGAGAGTACGTCGAAACCGCGCACGAATACGAACGGAAGCTCTTCATGTACGCCATACTCAACTACCACGAAAGAAATGCCGCCTTGGCGAACTTGAAGATTCAGGGCGGGCAGCCGATAAAGCGGCTCGCCAAAGATCAGCGGATCTCGGCGCAAGCGTTCGTAGATCTGCCGAAGGGCCGCGAGCAACTCCTTCCCGCGTCCCGCCATGGCTGCTTGTTCGTGCAAACGGATGATCGTCTCATTGACCGCGCCGGAGGAACTGACCTTGTAATAAGGCGTGCCGTTGCCTTGGCCGGTCATGATTTGGCCTCGTACGCTTTTTGTTTCTCTTCGAGGCTCGTCAATAAATCGCCCATGTCGAAGCCTTCGTCAAGCTCCGTGAATCGCTGCAAATCGTCGGCGGTAAACGCGGCCTTGGCAAGCCGATAAACTTCGGCCTGTTCCTCCGGAGTCAGTTCGCGCAGCTCCGGAACGTGCGTAATTTCGCCGAGTTTTCTGACTTGCATCGCATTTCTCCAGCGGTCCCTTGCTACTCGATCGTCAGTCCAATTGCGTCCACTTCGTAAAGTCGGGCGAAGTTCATCATACCGATCCTTCGAAGCGTCCGAAAGACCAGCCTTTGCCGAAGCGGCTCTGTCCAGCCGCCTTGCCGACGCGTACACTGCGCAGAAGTCAAAAAACGTGCGATCCTGGCTTACTCATTGAGGGCTTCGGGGATGAACGAACCTAGCGCGGACATCGGGCTCATCGGCCTGGCGGTCATGGGCGAGAACCTCGTCCTCAACATGGAGAGCCACGGCTATACGGTGGCCGTGTTCAATCGCACCACGGCACGCGTGGACGACTTCCTCGCCGCCCGCGCCAAGGGCAAACGCATCGTCGGTTGTCACTCCGTAAAGGAGTTGGTCGCCTCGCTGAAACGGCCGCGCAAGGTGATGATCATGGTCAAGGCGGGGCCGGCCGTGGATCAGGTCATCGACGAAGTCGCTCCGCTGCTGGAACCCGGCGACATCCTGATCGACGGCGGCAACACCCATTACCCCGACACCACCCGGCGAACCAAGGCGCTCCAGGCCCGCGGACTGGCCTTCATCGGTACGGGCGTCTCAGGCGGCGAAGAAGGAGCCCTCAAAGGCCCGTCGATCATGCCCGGCGGCGATCCCGCGGCCTGGCCCCACGTCAAGCCGATCTTCCAGGCGATCGCGGCCAAGGCGCCCGACGGTTCCCCCTGTTGCGATTGGGTCGGCGCCGAGGGGGCCGGCCACTACGTCAAGATGGTCCACAACGGCATCGAATACGGCGACATGCAGCTCATCTGCGAAACGTACGACCTGCTCCGCCGAGTCGCCGGGCTCAGCGCAGACGAATTGCACCAGGTCTTCAAACGCTGGAACACCGGCCGGCTCGACAGCTATCTGGTCGAAATCACCCGCGACATCTTCGGCTACCGCGACCCGAAGACCGGTGAGCCGTTGGTCGAGAAGATCCTCGACGCGGCCGGCCAAAAGGGGACGGGGAAGTGGACCGTCATCTCTGCCCTGGACCTGGGCATTCCGCTAACGCTCATCACGGAGGCGGTCTTTGCCCGCTGCCTTTCATCGCAGAAGGCCGAGCGCGCCGCCGCCGCCAAGGTGCTGCACGGCCCGGAGCTGAAGTTCACGGGCGATCGGCAGGCGTTTATCGACAACGTGGAGATGGCGCTGTACGCCAGCAAGATCACCTCGTACGCCCAGGGCTTCGCGCTGATGAACGCGCTGGCCAAGGAGTCCGGCTGGACCATCAACAACGGCAGTGTGGCGCTGATGTGGCGAGGCGGTTGCATCATCCGCAGCGCGTTCCTGGGCAAGATCAAGGAGGCGTTCGACCGCGATCCGCAGCTAACGAACTTACTGGTCAATCCGTACTTCGCTGCCGAGATGGAGGGGGCGCAGCCGGGCTGGCGACGGGCGCTGGGCACGGGCATCGCGCACGGCGTCCCCCTGCCCGCCATGAGCGCGGCCCTCGCGTACTTCGACGGTTACCGGTGCGAGCGGCTGCCGGCCAACCTGCTGCAAGCCCAGCGCGACTACTTCGGCGCCCACACGTATGAACGCGTGGACGAGCCGCGCGGGCAATTCTTCCACACTAACTGGACCGGCCGCGGCGGCACCACGGCCTCGACGACGTACAACGCCTAACGAACCGCGCATCAATCCCGGGGCCAGATTTACTTCCGCGGGCGAACGGTGCAATTCCCTTCGCCGCGGAAGAATGCCGGGCCACGCGCCACGACGCCGTTGCTCCCGACGGAAGCGATTTCGATAAGTGTTATCAACTACAATAAACGTGCCCATCCCTTTTTCCGCGTCTTGCAGCCCCGCGCCCGTCTCGAATCCGATAGAGCAGACTGGCGCGGGTCAAAGGCCTGTCGCCCAGGGAGTTGCGAAGAGCCCTCTCGATCGCGCCCGGTATTGTATTCTGCACGCGGTCAACTAGTGAGGGATCGAATTACCGAGCCGGAAGCGTAAGCGACGATCTTCGCAGGTCGTCGCTTACGCTTCCGGCTCGGCAGCAAAAAAGGACAAATTTCGCGAATAGCCGTTGACACGATATGTGTACATGTGTTAATGTGTGATTCGAGGGTTCCCATTCCACCGCTTCCGGAGATTCGCCATGATCGCCTGCCCGCCGCTTTCGACGCCCGCCGAGTTCCGTGCCGCGTTCGCTTCCGTCGTCAGTCTCGAGGATTTGCAGGCCCTGGCCCGCGTTCTCTTGAAGAGGGCGCTCGAAGGCAATCTGACCGCCGCCAAGATGGTGCTGACGTACGTGATGGGAAAGCCCAACGCCAAGCCCGAGGCGCCTGCCCCGACCCCCGCGCCGTCGTCCGCCGAGGTTCCAACCGCTCCGCAACGAAAGGAACCCGTTTCGCCCAGCCCGTCGCCGCGCCCGGCGAGCGCTGCCGCCGATTCCGCGCGGAAGCAGATGCCCGAAGCGAAATCGCCTGGGCTCGTTTCCGAACCGCGCATCGCCCCCGCTGGCCAATCGCACTCGTCGGACCCCGTTATCGATCGAACCGCGCCGCGGAAGGCGTCATCCGCGCCAATTGCCAACTCCTCGACGGCTCCAGCATTCAGCTCCTGAAGGGCCTGAGGCTGCGCGTCAAAGATCTCGACTTCGAGCGCCACGAAATCTGCGTCCGCAAGGGCGACAGGGATCGCTCGCACCTCGCCTCCAGGAACACTTAAATAAAATTGCCGACCACCGCAAAATTGACTTGGCGCGCGGCTACGGCATGGTACACTTCCCCTCAGCGCTGGCGTCCAGGCTTCCCGGAGCCAACTAACGACATGGAAGTGATATTCGAAGGGTGCAAGAGTTGCTGGGCAATGCCGACGCGAGTACGATGGTGATCTACACGCTCGTGCTCAACAAGAGCGGCCGAAGCGCCAAGAGCCCTCTCGATCCTTGAAGCATTCCGGAGACTTGCCATGCAGGCCGGCTACCACGCGATTGTTCAGCAGCACGAGGAATGGTGGATCGGCTGGGTCGAAGAAATCCCCGGCGTCAACTCGCAAGGTCGGACCCGGGAAGAGTTGCTTGAGAACTTGAACGACGCGCTCGAGGAAGCGCTCGAAATGAATCGCGCGGAAGCCAAAGCCGCGGCAACGGGCGCCTACGAGGAAGTGAGCATCCCAGCGTGAAGCGGCACGACGCGATCCGTCACCTGCAAAAGCACGGCTGCGTGTTGGTTCGAGAAGGAAGACGCCATTCGTGGTGGGGCAACACGTCGAACGCCGTGCTTCGCGAACTCGGCCGCATTACGGTTTCTCGCGACACAACGTCTCACCAGCGGCTCCGGCAGGTGAAGGGTTTCGTTCGCCGCAAGAACGGGCACTACTTCATCGGGTTCCATCATGCCCACGATCGTTATCTTTGGACCGGCACAGGCGTTCGCGGACAACCCCCGCGCCTCCAGGCCGATCATGGATCGAAAAACGCTGGCGCGCTTTCACGGCTTGGCATCGGAACAAGCGTGTGCCGACCTCTTTGACGAGCCGCCCCTGAGCAAGATTGGCTTTTCAGGCGGACGATTGCGATTCGTCGTTGACAAGGAAACGTCGGTGCTTCGCATTAGCACCGCGTACCACGTGCCACGTCGTTTGTCCGAGGAAGAAACACAACTTCTCGTTGAGGCGACGAGAGCGCAGTGGAGCGACGGCTGCGGAAGTGGGAGCTTCGAAAGCTTTCATGGAACTGTTCTGTCGACCGCCCTCGCAATGGCGCTTCTGAACTCGGGAGAATCGAAGGAGAACATCGGCGAATACTTCGTCGATGCGTTTCCAATGTTGACCGACGACGAGGAAACACGTGTCGAATTCTTGACGACGGATGCCGAAAAAACGGACCTGGACTACTTGAAGGAGGCGGCCGCACTTGGCGAGCCGCAGGCGCAATTCCAACTCGCCCGACAACTCCAGGACGGCGAAGACATAAAGAAGAACGAACGCCTTGCCTTTGAGTACTACCAAAAGGCAGCGGATCAAGGTCACTTGTTGTCTCTCACGTTTCTCGGCTTGTGCTTTCAGCGTGGCACTGGAACTGGCCAAGACCTCAAGCGCGGATTCGAGTTCTTCGCAAAAGCCGCAGACAAACGTGTGGCCCTTGCCATGCACTGCCTTGGGGAATGCTATATCGAGGGACGAGGGATCGAGCCGAATCCGAGCGAAGGGATCAAATGGTATCGCCGCGGTGTGAAGCTTGGCGACATGGGCTGCACCGCTGAACTGGCAGACTGTTATGAGTTCGGCAAAGCCGTTCCGCTGGACCTCCGCAAGGCGCTCGAACTTTACGAGCGCTGCATCGAGGGCGGCTTCGACGCGGTTGCACCTGCCGTGAAGCGTGTCAAGAAACAGTTGAAAAAGCCCAGCGGCAAGTGAGGCAAGGGCGAACCCATTTATTGCCTCCCTCGTCAAGAGCGCGCACCGCGGACTGTTGAAGAATTCGACTAATTCCTTCGTTGCCCATGTTGCCTTCAGGCGGTCTTGACGAGGCATCCTGTTGGATTTCTGCGTCGGAATCGTTCGCGATTCGGGCGACCGTCGCTCACGACGCTCTGCGCGCGTGAGGCGGCGCCAAACACATTTGCGGGGTCGGAACGCCCGTCGCCTTTGCCTCGGCGAAAGACGCTGTCGCGTCGGGGCTTTCGGCCCGAATCGACGCCCCAGAAACGCTTCCGTTCCCCGCGCGCGGCCAGGCAAAGTAGCGGGCTCGAATCGCGCGTCTTGCGCAGCCCTTGCGGATAGACGTACGCGACGGGGAAGTTGCCGCGCAGCAGGGCGGAGAGCTTGTCGTTCTTGGTCTTGTCGCCGTGAATGGCCTTGAGGTACAGCGCGTGGCCGAGCACGAACGCGATCTTCTCTCGAGCGCACAGATGGGCGACCCAGTACCAGGCGAACATGCACTCGCAACCGACGACGAGATCGCCCCTGTACGGTTCGATCGCCTTGAGAAAGTGGTCGGGTTGGGCGACGAGGTTTTGATGCAGGACGATGGCGACCGTCTGATCGCGAATGCAGAGATACATTGATCTCGCATGAAGGTCGATGCCGCAGTAGAAGTTGTGGGGTTGGTTGTAGAATCTCATCGTCATTGCCTCCGCTTGGACGGCGCCGGGCTCGATCCCGCATTGTGGTTGAAGCGTACGCTCGCTTCTGAAAATCCCACGACCGGGCCAAAGCCTACGGGCCTTGAGCCGTATATACCCACTGGGACAAGCCCGGCCCATCCCAGGGGAGGCAATGATGAGTATCCATTTGCAGCAGACGGCGGCCGCGATTCTGCTTCCTCGTGACATTATCGCTCTCAGCGCGGCCGCCGCTGCTGAGCTGCGTCGTTCTGCGGCGGAGGCATTGTGTCAGACTACCCGCCCAAGTTGATAGGACTCTCCGAGACCGACCTGGGCTCGATTTTGCTCCTTGATGACGGCACGCATGTTACTATCGATGTGCCACCGAAACGACTGGGTGAGGTACTGAAAAATGAGATGTTGACCGAGTATGGTGCGATTTCTTTGGATGATCTGGTCAATCGCGGTTCAGTGGGTGTTTTCGTGGAACAACTTCTGATGACGACCGAACTTTGGGATGCCATCCGCGACTGCATCCGATCCTCGGCCGAAGGCGCTGCGGCATTCAATCGATTCCACCTGGTTTGGGCGAGCTTCAACGAACCATACAGCAGCATTGCGACACGACCTCATCGGCTCTATCGTGGGTTGTCGCGTTTTCTGTATACGAGCTATCCCATCGATTTTCGAGACGACCCAAATCGTCCGCTGCCGTGGTATCGCGCATGTCTCAGTGTAGCGGGCGGCTGGCTCTGTAACACTTGGGTCAACCTTGGTACGAGACATGTCGAGGTCGAGGCCGAGCAACATCCGGGGCATTTTGTAGAATAGGGTTCAGCCGCCGAACCACCTTATGGCCCCTGCAGGTTGATGGCCGTTCCTTCGACGCAAACCGGATACCGACTTTTTCCACGTCACAATCGGTAGAGCCGCTCTCTGGTGACACCTAAGTGTCAATCATTATGCGGCTCAATCCCCGCAGGGTCACGGTGCCGCTCCGACAATCGGCGGCTGTAGCTGCGGCCCGGTGCTGCTCGATTCCGCTATTGCCTGGATCATGTCGGGAGCCGCGTCAAAACTTTCTTTGGCCGTCGCCGTGCAACGTGGTATGCTGGTCGCTAATCTCGTAGATCTCGCATGAAGCCGCTTGCCACGCTCGCACTCCAAGTTCGTCGGTGCCGGCGAAGGCGCTGAGGATGCCCAGGGGGCCAAGGGCGCCCCTGGAGCGTTGGTGACAGGTGGGGTAGGTCGCGTCTGAGCCGACCCACTGTTCGGCAGAAGACTACGTGTTTTTCTGGACCTGTGGCACGACCTCTGCAGCTGGGATGCCTGAGGGTGAATTCTTATGAAACCACACGAAGATTCCCCATTCACGACCACCCTGCTGCACCACGCCGCCGACCCGTTCCGTCTCCTCGTTGAGAGCGTCAAGGACTATGCCATCTACTTGCTCGACCCGACGGGCCGGATCGCCAGTTGGAACACCGGGGCTGAGCGGATCAAGGGCTACACGGCCACGGAGGTGCTGGGCCAACCGTTTGACAAGATGTTCACCACGGAGGACGTTGCGAACGGCAATCCGCAACGCATCCTGGACGCCGCTCTGGCAAGCGGGAGGTACGAAGATGAGGGAAATCGACCCCGGAAGGATGGTTCCCTATATTGGGCCATTCAGACCGTGACCGCCCTGCCCGAGAACGCCCACAACGTCGGGTTCGCCGTGATCACCCGAGACATCTCGGAGCGGAGGCGGGTCGAGGAGGCGTTGCGGGCCAGCGAGGAGCGATTCCGACTGCTCGTCAATGGCGTCCATGACCACGCGATCTACATGCTCTCCGTCAACGGTGAAATTCAAACCTGGAACGGAGGTGCGGCCCATATCTACGGCTACACGGCCGAAGAAATCATCGGGCAGCACCGCAAGGTGTTTTTCACGCCCGAGGATGTGGCGGACGGAGCTCCCCAGCGCGAACTCGATCTGGCGGCCGCCAAAGGACGAACGTCCGAGGAGGGCTGGCGGGTCCGCAAGGACGGCTCCAGCTTTTGGGCCAACGGGACGATGACCGTCCTCCGCGACGCCGCCGGTGGGGTGCGGGGATTCGTCAAGGTGGTCCGCGATTTGTCCGAGCGAAAATCGGCTGAAGATGCGTTGCGACTGAGCGAGGGCCGCTTCCGGTCGCTGGTCACGGCCAGCGCCCAAATCGTGTGGACGACGGATGCGACCGGGGAACTTTACATCGCGACTCCGAGCTGGGGCGAGTACACGGGCTTGCCGGAAGCTGAGGTCCGCGGCTGGGGCTGGCTGAACGCAATCCACCCCGACGACCGACGACGGGCAAACGAGCGCTGGCGGCTCTCGCTGCAGTCCAATGAGCGGATCGAGGTGGACTTTCGCATCCGTCGGGCCGACGGCGAGTGGCGGCACTTCTCCGTCCGGGGCGTACCGATACCCGATAAGGACGGGGCCATCAGGGAATGGGTCGGCGTGTGCGAGGACGCCACGGAGCAACGGCAGGCCGAGGAAGGGCTGCGCCTTCGAGACCGGGCCATTCAGGCCGTATCGCAGGGCATCCTTATCACCGACCCGAACCAGGCCGACAACCCGATCATCTACGCCAGCCGGGGTTTCGAGGCGATCACGGGATACACGACCGACAACATCTTGGGGCGGAACTGCCGATTTCTCCAGGGCCCGGATACCGACCCGGCGCCCGTTCGCGTGATGCACGAAGCGATCCTCGCCGGGCGGGAATGTGCGGTCGAACTCCTGAACTACAAGCGAGACGGGACGCCGTTCTGGAACGACTTGTTCCTGACCCCGGTGCACGACGACGGTGGCAAACTCGTGAACTATGTCGGGGTGATTGTCGACGTGACCGAGCGGCGGACCTTGGAGCAGGCCTTCCAGCAGTCCCAAAAGATGGACGCCATCGGGCGGTTGGCGGGCGGAGTGGCCCACGACTTCAACAACCTCCTCACGGTCATCTCGGGCTATAGCGACATGCTTCTGGGTGAGATACCCCTGACGAATCCCCACCGGGGAATGGTGGTTGCCATCCGGCACGCCGGGGAGCGGGCGGCGGGCCTGACCCGGCAACTCCTCGCCTTCAGCCGACAGCAGGTGATCGCGCCGGTCGTCCTCGACCTGAACGACGTGGTGGCCGAGAGCGAGAAGCTGTTGCGGCGTCTGATCGGGGAAGACATCACGGTCGCCGCCATCCTCGACCCGAAACTGCCGCCGGTGAAGGCCGACCCGGGGCACGTGGATCAGATCATCATGAATCTGTGCGTGAATGCCCGTGACGCCATGCCGACGGGCGGGCGGCTGACCATCGAGACGCACGACTTACTGCTGGAGAAGGGGCAGTCTGCCTACTCCGACCTGGGACCCGGCCGCTTCGCGCTGCTGATGGTTACTGACACCGGCCACGGGATGACGGAGCAGATCAAGGCCCAGGTCTTCGAGCCGTTCTTCACCACGAAGGAGCAGGGCAAGGGGACGGGCCTCGGGCTAGCAACCGTATTTGGGATCGTCAAGCAAAGCAACGCTCACATCAGCGTGGACAGCGAAGTCGGGGTCGGAACCACGTTCAAAATCCTCTTTCCCGCCGTGGACGCCTCCCCGACACGCAACACCGTTAGCGGCGCCATCGACCTGCGCCCGGGGACGGAGACGATCTTGCTGGTGGAGGACGAAGAAGGCGTGCGAAAGATCGCCCGGATTTCCCTCGAAACTCAGGGCTACAAAGTGCTCGAAGCGGCGAGCGGGACCGACGCCATTCAACGAGCGACGCAGCACTCCGGCCCGATCCATCTGGTGATAACGGATGTGGTGATGCCCGAGATGGGCGGAGGGAAACTGGCCGAGGTCCTGCGGTCTCGGCACCCGGGGTTGAAGGTTCTATTCATGAGCGGATACACCGACGACGCCGTGATCCGGCACGGCGTGATGGGCGGGACGGACGCTTTCCTTCAGAAGCCGTTTACTCCGCTTGGGCTTGCCAAGAAGGTGCGGGCGATGCTGGACGAGGCGAAGTGATTGGCGGCGGTAACCGCACGAAGCCGGCGTCTATGTTGAGTCTGATTGAAAATTCCTCGTTCCCTTCTTGGTAATTCTTGGCGAGTGCGCACCGCGGACGCAACGGGCCGTCCTTCGCCTTGAGTACGGCCAATTCGGTTCGGCATTCGATTTTTTTGAGGGGCGCATGGACCGATTCGTCTTCGTTTGCGTGGGGGCGGCAATGATGGGCCTCGGCCTGTGTATGGTTGTCCGGCCTGGGTGGGTTGTGTTGAACAGTCGGGACGCGGACGACGATCGCCCACTGACCGGAAGCGAATTCTGGGCGACGCGGGTCGCGGGAATTGTCATGGTCATGGTCTGCGGGTACGGCCTATATGCCATCGCAACAGGCATGCCGGGCGGCGACGCTGGCGCGCCGTAGGCGGGACGACACGCAGTCCAGCCGAGCCGCCTTATGGCCCAAAAGATTGATGGCGAAAATCAAAGGCGTCCGGACCCGCTGCTAGGTGACTTCACTCATCAAAGGGTCCGGACACCTTTGATCTTTTCGTGGGGCGGTGTGAGGGCGAGCCTCTGGAAGGAAAAACGGCCACGACAACGTGTCGATTAGCTTTTGCCTCCTTGACGAAGGCGGACGCTTGAGTTCTAATGATCGCGAGTCGAATTTGACGCCGGCGCACCGTGATATGTTGACCGGGCGGCGAAATCTACAGCCGGCGCACCGTAATATGCCGCCAGCGCGGTAATATGCCGCCAGCACCGGTCAGGCTAATCGCCATTTCGCGGCTTGGAGTCACCCTGATGACGCTTGAGGAACAACTCGCCAAACTCGCGGCCCTCGGCCTCAAGCTCGACGACGGTATCACCGTCGATGACATCCTCTACTCGTTCGACCGCAAAGAGTACGAAGAACGGCCGTTCGATCTCATCCTGTTCGTTCTCGGAATCGAAGTGGAGCGGGCGCCATGGGGCCGGTCGGTTTGCTCACGCGTGTGGAACTTCGATACGGAGTGCATTGGTTCGACGGGGGATTACGTCCGCATCGTGAAACGGTTGTGCCAAGTGGCGGGCCAACCCGATTGCCTCAAGGATTTTAGCGACTTCGTTAATATTGACGCTGGCAAAGCGTGGCTCAAGTACAAGGTCGACGGCACGGAGCGGAATTGGCCCGTTGAAGTCAACGATGATTGGGCCGACACCCTGACACTGAACTACGTTATGGACGACATCGAGCGTGATGGCCGTCGATTCTATTTCAAGGACAACGGCCAGGCGATGGTGTTGTTCTATCTCGACCCTCAAACGGCGGCGGAGTTGAACCGGCTGTCCAACAATGCGTTGAAGCCGGTCCTCGCGGAGTAGTGGCGGCTAACAAAGCATTGTCCTTGACCGGCCCGGCATTTTTTCGGTGTTTCGAGACATCACGTTCCTTGCAGCCGGCCCGGCAAGTGAACGCAGTCGTTAGGGGCTTTGGCGAACGGAGATCCGAATGCCCCACATCGATGACAAGACCTGGGCAGCCATTCTTGCCCACGAAGACACGGAACTCGACAAGGCGGCAGTTGCCAAGGCGATTGCCGCGTTCGAGGCCAAGCACGAGTTCGTGTTACCCGATGCTCATCGGGAATTCCTGCTACGAGGTAACGGCGGTGTTGTCGGTTATGTCTGGTTGTTCGGAGTCGGCCGAAAAGATCATCTCGATCTTGGCCGCCAGCTGTCTGAAATGCGATCCGATATTGAAGGAATGGCGGATGGGCCAGTCGTTCCGTTCGCAAGTGATTGGGGCGGAAGTTATTTTTGCTATGATCTTCGGAAGGCCGCGACGCCAAAAGGCTATCCCGTGCTCTTGTGGAACCACGAGTATTCCGAAGAGCCGGACGACCGTCCCATGTTGTGGTCAAAGTTCGCCCCGGATTTTGTCGGCTTCATCAAGAAGGTGATCAAGGACTGAGAAGGCGGGGCCTAAAGAGCAAAAGAAGAGCAAAAGGAAAGAAGAGCAAATGGGTCAGGTTAGATTTTTCAGGCGGGGCGTGGGCAACGCCGAACAACGTGCTGCACGCCGACCGGCGCCGCATTCCTTTCCCGCGCGACACCACGCCGTTGCAGCGGCCCCGGCGGGTGAACTGGTGCGTTCGCCGAAAAAGACGGGGTCTTGATGTTGCCTCCCCTTACTGCTCTCGGCAAGAACTTGCAAGTGGAGTGGGTCGACTTCTACGGCGACCACACGATGCACGCGAGCATCGCAGATGAGGCGGAGCAGCGGACGGTCGTGTGCATTGATGGCCGGAAAGACAGCGCCACCCGATTTCGCCTTTTTCAGCAAGCTCGTCATCCGAGCCAGCCGGCAGCCGTACTTGTCGAATTGGGGGCGCCGGAAGAGGGCATCGTGATCCCTTTGCTATCACGCTATTTCGAGTCGCACGGACCGAAAGCCGCCGGCTTGACCGAATTCGGGTGGGACCTCGCTCGTGAAACACTCTCTCGATTTGGAGAGCCGATTATCTCGGCGATCGAGCCATGAGATTGTCGAAGAGAAAAACGGCCAAAAGCGCCTTGGACATTCGTGCCGTTTTGCCGCTGGGAGGCCCCGGTGGATAAAATGTTCTTGTGGGTTGACGACCCAGGCGGAAACGTGGAGCAAATTGCCGAGCACGGCCTTACGCCCGCCGAAGTCGAATCGGCCTTTCACGACGTCGAAACAGAGACCACGAGTCGTTCGACGGGACGGCCGGCCCTGGCTGGGCTCGTTCGATCAGGTGATTGCGTTCGAGGGTACTGACCGCGAGTGACGCAAATGTGAAGGGATGACAAATCATGACAACCAAGTTTACGTACTGGAAGGAACCCGACGGCAGATATTTAGGTTATTTGAATTCTCACCCCGATCACTGGACGCAAGGTGACAATTTAGACGACCTCAAGGAGCACCTGCGTGACCTCTACGAAATGTTCTCGGCAGAAGATATTCCAGGCATCAAGAAAGTCGAAGAGCTCGAAGTCGCATGAAACGCCGCGATTTGGTCGCCGAACTTGAACGTGTTGGATGCGTCCTGTTACGCAACGGCTCCAAGCACGACATCTACCATAACCCAAAGAGCGGAAAATCCGAGCCCGTGCCAAGACATCGCGAGGTAAACGAGTTGCTCGCCAAGAAGATTTTGAAGTCGTTATCGCAGGACGGGCCGTAAGTCGGAGCATAAAAGAAGAAAGGCAGGTCGAGTGAAACGTACGTTTCGCCGAACAATCCGTTGCACCGCGACCGGGGCCGCATTCTCGTTTCGCGCGACACCGCGCCGTTGCAGCGGCCCCGGCGGGTGAACTGGTGCGTTCGGCTGTAGAGGGCCGGTCCTCCGAGGAAAGTTTTCATGAGTCCGCCATTCAAACCGCACGGCTACACCACCGTCTCCCCCTACCTGATCGTTGATGGCGCGAGCCGCACCATCGACTTCCTGGTCCGTGTCTTTGGTGCTGCGGAACTCCGCCGGTTCCCGGACGCGGACGGCAAGCTCTTGCACGCCGAGGTCCGAATCGGGGATACCGTGGTCATGCTCGCCGACGGTGGCGAAGGGTGGCCGCCGATCCCGGCATACGCCCACATTTATGTCTCGGACGTTGACGCAACCTACCGGCTGGCTCTCGAAGCGGGCGCAGAATCCGTGCAGGCCCCTGTCAAGAAGGGCGACGAAGACAAGCGTGGCGGGGTCAAGGATGCTGGCGGCACTACGTGGTGGATCGCAACGAAAGTGGAGTGACGCGGGCAAGCAAGACACGCCGAACCCATTTATTGCCTCCCTCGTCAAGAGCGCGCACCGCGGAAGGTTGAAGAATTGGACAAATTTCTTCGTTGCCCAAGTTGCCTTCAGGCGGTCTTGACGAGGCATCCGGTTGGATCTCTGCGTCGGAATCGTTCGCGATTCGGGCGACCATCGCCCGACGCGCTGCGCGCGTGAGGCGGCGCCAAACACATTTGCGGGGTCGAAGCCCCAATCGCCTTTGCCTCGGCGAAAGACGCTGCCGCCTCGGAGCTTTCGGCCCGAATCGACGCCCCAGAAACGCTTCCGTTCCCCGCGCGCGGCCAGGCAAAGTAGCGGGCTCGAATCGCGCGTCTTGCGCAGCCCTTGCGGATAGACGTACGCGACGGGGAAGTTGCCGCCGCGCAGCAGGGCGGAGAGTTTGTCGGCGTCGAGCTTGTCGTTCTTGGTAACTTGGGCTAATCCCTTTCCCCTGTACTTTCTTTTCGCTTGCATCCGGGTCGTGGGCCCCGTAACGTATCAAACTGCCAACTTGCCCCGCGAGGATCTATCGATGTCACGCTTTCGCTACGCAGCCGTTCTGCTCCTGATCAGCGGATTGGCGTGGGCACAGACGCCGTTTCGATCCGGCCCGCAGCCGAAAGACGATATTCCCGGCGCATTCCGTCCCCTCAACATCAACGGCGAATTCGCCAACGAACCGCATTGCCTGGTTTGTGAGAATGGGCTCAACCCCGTCGTCATGATCTTCGCGCGCGACCGCAGCGAACCCCTCGTGAAGCTCATCACCCAACTCGAAGCCAAGACCGACTTGCATAGCCAGCAAGACCTCGGCGCTTTCGTCGTCTTCCTCAAGGACGGCGAAGCGTTTCGCAAGGAACTCGAACAAGTCGCCAAGACAAAGCGGCTCAAGCGCACGATCCTCAGCATCGAGGATCCGGCCGTGCTCAAGGACTACAAGCTGGCGAAGAACGCGGACGTGACCGTCGTGCTTTACACCGAATCCGTCGTCCGCGTCAACCATGCCTTCAAGCAGGGCGAGCTGAACGACCAGGCGATCGAGGCCGTCCTGGCCGACATTGCCAAGATCCTGCCCAAGAAATGACGTGTCTTGATCCCGGGTTGCTCGCTACTTAGGCGAGCCTTCCTTCTCTCGGAGTCCCCCTATGCGCATGCTGGTTTCCGCCGCCGTGGCTGTCTTTCTACTGTCGGGTTCGGTCCGAGCGCAGTCGGAATTGCAGCTTGCGCTCAAGGACGTGGACATCGCGCCCCACTGGATCTACGACGATCTGCCCAAGGCCAAGGCGCTTGCCAAATCGACCGGCAAGCCCTTGCTCATCGTGCTCCGCTACGTGCCGTGCCCGCCGGGCAAGACGCTCGACAAGGCGGTCAATCAACCCGACGCGGCATTGAAGGCACTTGAAGATCAATTCGTGTGCGTCCGAATCGTACAGACCAACGGGCTCGATCTGGCGCTGTTCCAGATCGACTTCGACAATTCGTGGTCGGCGATGTTCATGAACGCCGACGGCGCCATCTACGGCCGCTTCGGCACGCGCACGGCGACCGGCCCTCAATCGGACTGGTTCCACAATGTCCCCGCGTTCACGAAGACGATGGAACGTGCTCTTGAAGTTCACAAGGGCTATCCCGGCAACAAGGCGTCTCTCGCGGACAAGGTCGGCAAGGCGCCCGATTACCCAGCTCCCGAAAGAATCCCCGGTCTGACCGACAAGGGGAGCAAGGCGACGACGCGGCAAAACTGTATCCATTGCCACATGGTCCGCGAGTATGCCCTGCGCGACAAATGGCTCAACAAGAAGCTGACGCTCGGAGATTTGTGGGTGTTTCCGATGCCCAATCGCATCGGTCTGCGCATGGACGACAAGGATGGACTGAAGATTCAATCCGTCATGGCCGACTCTCCCGCGTCCAGAGCGGGCGTCAAGGACGGCGACGAGTTGGAGCGCCTGAACGGTCAACCGCTGCTGTCGATGGCGGACATCCAGTGGGTGCTGCACAACGTCCCTGGCGAGACGACGCTCAAGGCTTCCGTGAAGCGTAAGGGCACAAGCCTGGATGTTGACATCGCGCTGAAAGGCAACTGGAAAGAATCGGACATCGGCTGGCGGGCGTCATCGTGGTACGGATTGCGCCAGGGACTCAAGACGGAGCCGCTCAATGCCGCCGACAGGGAGAAACGCGGGATCGCGGCCGATCAGATGGCGCTGGCGGTCAAGGGACTTTTCGGCAAGGGGGCGCCGAAGTTGCAGCAAGCCGGCATCAAAAACGGCGACGTCATCGTGGCGGTGGACGGCAAGGCCGCTTCGATGACCGAGTCGCAGTTCCTCATTGACGTGCGTCTCCGTCACGGTCCCGGCGACTCCGTCCGACTCACCGTCCTGCGCGGCGACCAGCGCGTGGAGTTGACCGTGCCGATGTGGTAGATGTTCCGCTTAGCCGACAATGAAGGACTGATCGGGAAAGGAAAAAAGGGCAGGTTCGTTATTCTTGGACGAAACATTTTCAACCTTACCCTTTTTCTTTCCCCGCGAAAAATGCGGCGTGGCCTATCGCCGCCTCGGCAGTTGGATCTTGACGGTCAGCGTTCCGCTGGGATATGTGGTGCGCTATTTCTTACCGATTTCCGAGTTGATGTTTGCGAGGCTTTTTGCATGTTACTGGCGGGATGTTGATCACCAGCGCTCAGGCCGAATTGCCCAAAGAGCGCGAAGGCAGGTTTTGGCCGTTCTGCGTGGGCGCCATTGCGTATGCGATTCAATTGCTGGCGGCGTGAGCGGTTCACCACGAATGGAGCGATGTCGATGAGGCCATGGCGATTCATTGTTGCTTACCTTTGCGTCGGCGCCTTAATTGGCTTCGGTGCGATGACCCATCAGAATTTCGCGCCAAGTCATGTCTTGGCGCAGATGCAAGCGTTGCCGGCGGTCGAATGCTCGGCGCGAAATCAAACGGGTCAACCCGATCCGCTCCCTTCGTGGAAAACCGGCCCCGCGAAGACGGCGATCCTCGATTTTGTGGCCGGAGCGATCAAGGAAGGCGGAGCCGATTTTATTCCGATCGCTGACCGAATTGCCACCTTCGACAACGACGGCACACTTTGGTGCGAGAAGCCGACGGTCGAGATCGAGTTTACGCGTGAGAGAATCAAAGCGATGGCGGCCCAGGATCCCACTCTCAAGGATAAGCAACCATACAAGGCCGCGCTGGACGGTGATCAGGAGCATTTTCATAAAGCGGGCATGAAGGCCGTGCTTGAATTGGTAACAGCCACTCACGGAGACATGCCGCAAGACCAGTTCGACAAGGAGGCACGCGACTTTTTCAAAACCGCTAGGCACCCAAAGTTCGACCAGCTTTATCCCAAAATGACGTATCAGCCGATGACCGAACTGCTGCGATACCTACGCGCCAATGGTTTCCAGACATGGATTTGTTCAGGCGGCTTCTCCGATCTGATGCGGACGTTTGCGCTGGATGCCTACGGAATACCGCCGCAGCAAGTCATTGGCAGCAGCATGAAAAAGAAGTCCATGGAAAAGGACGGCAAGCGGATGCTATTTCTCCTCTCTCAGCTCCTGTGTGTTTGCGATCAAGACGATAAGCCCGTCGAAATCGGACTGCACATCGGCAAACGACCTGTGTTCGCGGCTGGCAACGTTCGCACGGGCGGCGATATCGCGATGCTTCAGTATTGCCAGGGAAGCAAATACAAGTCGCTGCAATTGATAATCAACCACGATGACGCGACACGCGAATATGCCTACGCAGAAGCGAATCGCGCCTCGCTCAATGCAGCGGAAAAATACCGATGGAACATTGTCAGCATGAATGACGACTGGCAACGCGTGTTCGCCTTCGAGAAATGAAGTCGTCCATGGCAAAGAGAAAAGGGGTCGGGTTAAAATTTTGAATGAAGGACTGATCGGGAAACGAAATAGGGCAGGTTCGTTATTCTTGGACGAAACCTCTTCAACCTGACCCCTTTTCTTTCCCCTTCCTACTCTCTCTCAAGGCACCACTTGAAGAATTGTTTCAAGTTCTTGAAATGGTGTGACTCCATGCCTGCGTAGGTCCAGACTTCCGGCTCCTTATCGTTTTTAGTCCATGCCAAATAAATAAGATTATCCGGAACGCCCTTCGTTATTCCAAAAAGCGTCAGCCGGTCGTCCGAAAGCATCATCGGGGCCGACCCGTCCCAATTCTCACGCAACGAACGGTGGTAATCTTTGATTCGCTTCAATTTCATGTGCGAAGTCATTTCATTTGCACTTAACCAAACACTTTGTGCGATATCCCAGGAACCCGCATACTCGAACCGGGCTTTTAACATTGGCGTCAGCGCCATGGACCGCTTCGGGTCAAAAGTAGGAACAGTGACAACAGAAGCAGGGGGCGCAATATCAATGTATAAAGATTCATGTAGTCCCATCTTTTTCATTAACTCTTCAGCGGCTCTCTTTCTACGGGGGAAATCAGCCTTGATTGCATCCAAGATCGCAAAAATTCGATGCTGTATTGTAACGGCCATTGAAAACCTCTCTTGTTCAACGGAAAAGACGCACGCCGTTGTATTTCGTGCCGACAGGAATAAAGGAAAGAGAAAAGGAAAGAGAGTAGAGTCGAGAGGTGGCGCGGCGGTTTAGGCGGCGGGATTTCCGTGTACCGGGGTTTCCCCTGCGTGGCTCAGTCCCGCACGCCGTGCTCCGTTTCCACCTCCCGCTCATCGAACCGGACGTGCGGATTTACCGCA
>JBBQPM010000053.1:0-38372 GCA_038217425.1 Gemmatales bacterium | reverse complement strand
AAAACCACTAGATCTTACTTACGAGGAAATTTTAAGATTGGCGTCTCGCACTCAGGTTGCTCTCGTGGAATGCGCGGGCAACAGCCGGGTATTTCTGACGCCGAGAGCCAAGGGAGTCGCCTGGGAGTTGGGCGCCGTGGGGAATGCCGAATGGACGGGAATTCCCTTATCGGCAATTCTGGACCAGGCTGGCGTCCAGAACGGGGCAACGGAAGTCATTTTGGAGGGAGCGGACCAAGGAGAGGTAAAAGATGATCCGAAATCCCCTGGGATAATTCACTATGCTCGCAGCCTGCCGTTGGCAAAAGCACGAAGGCCCGAAGTTCTCTTGGCTTATCGAATGAATGGACGAGAACTGTCTCCATCTCACGGATTTCCTCTGCGAGCGGTGGTAGGAGGCTGGTATGGCATGGCTTCCGTGAAGTGGCTTACCCGCATCGTCGTGACGGATCGGCCCTTCCATGGATTTTTCCAAACTCTCGATTACAGTACCTTTGAACGAAGGAATGGTTTGCCGACCATTGTTCCGCTGGGGGAGATGGAAGTCAAATCCGAAATCGCTCGGCCCTCTCGAAACGAGATTGTGCAGGCCAAGATGAAATACCGAGTCCACGGGGCAGCCTGGGCAGGGGAATCGGAGGTTGCGAAGGTGGAAATCAGCGTGAATGGGGGGACGACATGGATGGAGGCTCGCCTCTTGGACAAGCCCGTTGACTACAGGTGGCTTTTGTGGGAATATGATTGGGAAACGCCCGCCAATCCAGGGAAATACACGATCCTGGCAAAAGCGACCGACAAGCGGGGACGAGTGCAACCGATGCAGCACGATCCTGATCGGAGACATTACAAAATCAGCCACGTCCTGCCGATTGAAGTGGAAGTTCAGTAAGTAAAAGCTTACACGGCGACCCAGGCCGCCCCGACCAGACACGACAGCGTCAGTCTCAATCCTCGCCGACCTAGCCCCAAAGGAAATGAAACGCATGGCAAAGATGACCGAGGTCGAGTTCGGCAAGCTGATCAACGGCTACATCACGAAACTCAGCGATATCAAGGTGCAACTTCGGCACGTACACAAGGGCATCGTTGAGAATCCGTTCGGCGAAGAACTTGCCGCAGAAGCGAAGAAGTTGGTCGCTGTATTTCGCACCCTTGATTCGGTCTCGGATGCACTTGGGAACGTCAGGCAACCCGAGGAAATGCTCCTAAGATCGCCCGCTGAAGAGATGCCCAAGAAGAGAAAGAAAAGCTCACAATAGAGGCAGCGATGGCAAAGAAGAAGAATCTTGACGATGGGTTCACTCCCCTGGAACGCATCTTCGGCATCACCGTAGCCGAGGCCCAGGCGCGGTACGACACGTTGACGCCCAGGGAGCGTGAAGTAGCCGACCTGATCGCCAAGGGGCATCGGAACAAGAAGATCAGCGAACAATTGGAGTTGGCGATGAAGACGCTCGATATTCATCGTGCCAAGCTTTACTGGAAGCTGGGCGTGAATACGATCTCCGGAGTCGCCAACGTCGTGAATTTGCTCGCCGTCAATGCCCTTTCGCCTTCAACGTGACCAAAGTGAATACCAAGCTACGCCTTGAATTTGTGGAGCAATTAGAAGCGGTCAAGTCGTTTGCGGACGTACTCGACTTGATTCGCTTTGCTCCTGCCGACGACATCGCTCGGCACAAACCGCACCTTGCTCTTGGTGCGTTTATCAATTACCAAATCGTACCGTCTGACGCAACGAATCGAGAACTCGACGCCTATCTGCACGTTCTCAGCGTGCTGGATTGGCTGACTCTTGAGCAACGTCAACGTATCGAAGCCGAGGTTCTAAAGGCCAAGAAATGACGGAAACGATCCCCTCGTCGATCATGACTCAATCTCGATGTTGATACAGGACGAAAATGAAAATACCCTGGCCGTCGGGAACGAGCAGGCCCGGGTTCAAAAACCAGCAGAGCAAGTAGAAAAGGGCAGCACTCGAGAATTGACGGCGGGTATCAGATGAAAAAGCCCGCTGAACCTTTCGGGGCAGCGGGCTTGTCGGCCTTGACGCTTCGGTATCAATAACGGCTGATGGCCGTCAGGACATTAAGGAAAATCCCGAGGAGCTTGAGATTGTTGATCCATGAACAATCGACAGCTCCTCGGGCGGATATTTTGCCCGTCAGTCTCCCACCAACGGGCGAGGACACGGAGGAGATGTCCTTAATATCGTCAGAACGAATTGTCGGACTTCACGAAGAATTTGGCACAAACGAACCAACCCATCGGTAGGCGCCAATGGGTTGGAGAAGTGAAGACGGCTTTGTAATCGGCATTTTTCGCCCAGACACTCCATTTCAATCTCGTTAAACTTGCAGTCCCGCAAGCGCCTGGATGGCGTTGAGCGTATCAGCGACCCCGCCCATTTCCTTCACGAACGCAGCCGCCTTGTGAAGTTTCTCGAGGCTGATCGAGCCATTGCTGCTCGTGCTTGCGGCCTTCGGCGCCGGAATATCGGTCGCCACGTCCGCCATCGGAGCAGCCTTGGGCGCTTTCGCTTTTTTTCCTGCCCGAGGCGTCGTGAGTCCGAGATCGGAACGAACTTGAGATCGAAGTACGCCAGCCGCCTTGTCGTTGACGGTGATGCCGAATTCGGCCTTGAGCTTATCGGCCAAGGGTTGTCCCTTGAGGTCAGGCTCCTTCTCCAAGATGAGCTTCGCTGCCGCCTTTTGTGAAATCTCTTGTTTCGGCGCCTTCGCCATGTTTTAAACCTCCAAAATAGTATCTGCTGGCTATAATTAAAGATACGTCTTAATCAAGGCCAGGCAAGCGTCTCAACGCAAAAAGACCGCCCTTCACACTATAATCTCGTGGCGATTCCCCGGTACAGGTAGCCATGCGTCCTGGTTCAGCCTGGCAAGCTTCACCACCGAATGCAGAATCTTTCGTCCTCCAGAAATCGCTTTGGCATTGGATTTCGTCTTTCATGGGTTGGATACTCAACGCCACGGAGAAAACCATCATGCGTTCCTCGCTCTGCATAGCCCGCCTCTCGATGATGCTGGTCATGTCGCCGTGGGGTGGCGTTGCCCACTGTCAGGATCAGAAGAAGGAGGATAAAGCCATTGAGGTGCGACTTATCGACTTGAAGGAAATCGTATTCCCCTTCGACGGCAATATCCGAGGAAAGCTGTTGGTGGAAATCACTACGCTCGAGCAACTTGCCAAGGAGTTCCCGGACGCACAATCGCAGGCAAGGATCAACAAGCAAGTCGATTTCAACAAGCAGAAATTGGTGTTTAGCGCCTGGTCGTACTCCAAGGCCGATAAACTGGCTGTCACCGTCGAGCAAGACGGTACGGGGCCGCTCGTCAACTTCCACCTTGCCTTCAGTCCAATCCGACGAGAACTGGCAGACAATCGATATTTGTATGCCATTCCCGTCGATGCCAGGTACAACTTGCAGGTAACAAAACCCTGAATTCCAAGGAACCAGGCGGACGCCTGCTCGATTCTATTTTTGAGGCAGTTTCCTCACGAACTTCATCGCCCGATCGATCCACGCTTTCAACTGGTCGTCGTCCTCGATGCCTTCCGACTCGACCACCACCCAATTCCGCATCGGCCTGCCGGTGATGTCGAACATCCGGACGTGCGGCTCCCGGAGCGCCGCTTCCCCCTCGTCGGGGCCGAGGCGGGCGATCAGGCCGTTCTTCCAGACCCCAGCCAGGGCGTTGCCGTTGAGAAAGAAGCAAATGCAGCCGAACATCTTCTTCTCTTCAATGTTCCTCTTGCGGGCGAGGGCGTCACGGATGCGGGCGGCGAGTCCTTCGTCGAAGGCCATAGGTCAGACTCCAACTACTTTCGCAAATCGTCATCGCGCTAAATCAGACTTCGACACCCGTCGAATTGCAATCGAGCGTCGCCCACGGCCGTCTCAAGATCCACGGCAACGGTCTTTCATGGCTTCTTCCCAGCGGCAGGTACGGTCCGGATCATCCGCCTTGTTGCGTAATGACATACCGCGCCACCTGCTTTGAGTTAATCTCGACCATTTTTTCGAACTTCAAGCCGCATTTTTCAAGCACTCGCACGGACTGGACATTGAGCGGGTCAACCAAGCCAATGATCCGAGACAGGGCCAGCTTCTCAAACCCGTACCGAATACACGCAAGGGAAGCCTCAGTCGCCAGTCCCCTTCCCCAGAGTTCGGGCAGGAGCCGATAACCCACGTCCACTTCATCCCATTCAGGCAGATACTTCAGTCCTGCCATACCGATGAGCCTATCGTTCTCCTTGAGGATCATGGCCCACCGCCCGTAGCCGTACTTGCGGTAGTCCTCCATCGGATGCTGAAGAAGGATCGTACGGGCGTCTTCGACGGAGCTGAAGCACGGATCGCCCGTATATTTCTGAACCAAAGGATTGCTTCCGAGTTTATAAGTCGCCTCGGCATCCTCCAGGACATATTCCCGGAGCCAAAGCCGTTCGGTTTCAAGGAGGGCACTGATCGTCATGGTTCGCCTTCTGCGTTATTCCTGCATGCCTTCAGCATCGCCGCCAGCGGTTCCGGGTCGGCCAACCGGTGATCGTTTCCTACCTCGATGAGCGCCGACAAAGGCAATCCGCTGTTCTTGACCAGTTCTTCGGAGTCGGCGTAGGGAACCACGTCATCGGCCCGGCTATGCAAGATGACCGTCCCTGCCTTCACGCTCCTGGCCGTCCCATACGTCTTCCACGCCGGACAGAGCAGGACGAGTTTGGCCCCATCGCTGTCGATGTTCATGGCCACGGCGCCGCCTCGTGAAGAGCCGACGATCACCTGGGGCTCGTGCCTGTCAAACTCCTCTTGGGCGACCCTGGTAGCCGCGGCGAAATCTTCATGAGCCAGCGCCGGGTTGACGACTTCGTGACCGTGGTCCTTCAGGAATGTCGGTTTGACGCCGCCCGGGACCGAGTTCCAGCCGTGAAGGAAGAGGATTTTCATGGGGCCAGTTTATTCCTGATGGGGAGAATTGACTCGGTGGCGAAAACAGAAAAGCTCTCCGAAGTTTGCGAGCCTTGAAAATGCCTTTCTTCTTCCCAGGTCCCATTTTATGCAATCGCCGAAAGTAGCATGAAGAAGGCATGCCCAATCAAGTTCGCATCAAAGCGGACCAGGCAGATCAGTTGGCTGGGCTGGCGAGCGCCTTCTGGATTGCCTCTCGAATTCCCATCGGCCTGATGGCGAAAACTTCCCGCGCCTTCACGCTCCGAATCACGGTAGGATTTTTCAATCCCTCGATCAAATGCCGCCCAACCTCGAAGGCCGTAGGCGTCACCAGGGCCAACCACAGACTCGAAAGGTACGGCGTCAGCACCGGCACCGAGATAAGCCACCGTCGCAAACCCCGCTGCCGGGCGTATTCCCGGATCATGCCGCCGTAGGTGGTGACATCCGGACTGCCGATCTCGAAGATGCTGCTCGCGCCTGAGGGCAAATTCTTCGCCGCCACAAGGTAGGCCAGCACATCATCGATGGCAATGGGCTGGGTTGGCGTGGAAAGCCATCGGGGACAAAGCATCACTGGCAAGCGGTCCGTCAACGATTTCACGAGGTCGAAGGACAAACTTCCCGTCCCGATCACCAGGGACGCCCGGAACTCGATGGTTTCGACGCTCGAATCTCGAAGGATTTTGCCGACCTCATGACGACTGCGAAGATGGGGCGAGAGTTCGGGATCGGCATCGTCGCCCAGTCCGCCGAGATAGATGATCCGCCGCACCCCGGCCTTCATTGCGGCCTGGGCGAAGTTCGTCGCCGCTGTTCGATCGTCTTTCTCGAAGTCCCTGGACCCTGACATCAGGTGAACAAGATAGTAGCAGGTGTGGACGCCTTGCATCGCTTCATTGAGCGACGCCGGCTCAAGAACATCGCCTTGAGCGATCTGGGTGGTCTCCTTGACAAGAGGCCGCAATTTGTGGGGCGTGCGCGCCAAACATCGCAGGACAACGGCCTGTTGTTCCAGCAGCGGAATCAGCCGACCGCCGACGTAGCCAGAGGCGCCCGCCAACAGCACGACTGGGTCGTTCGCCACGTCAGGCTCTTTTTCCATTGGCGGCTTCATGTTCCGAAAGACTCCCGGTTGGGAAGCGTGCTGGTTGCGGCTAATATGGTAGCGAGGGAATTTTACCGTTTGTCGAAGCTCAGCACAGGCTCGGCTACCGGCGCGATCGAAGGTGGAAATGTTGTCGTTGCGAAAACCGTCTGAGGATGCCATGCGCCGTTTCCTGGCGGTGCAAGCGGAGTTGCCGTTTTCTTACGCCGAAGTGGGAGCTTCCGCAGGAACGCCGCCTGCGGGATATGTCGTGGACCGCACCCGCATCAAGCTGGGCGAGGGTGAGTTGATCTTTCGTTCGGCCATCGCAGCCTTGCGGCGTTGGGAGCAATTCCGCCTCGGTTGGGTAGAGGCATGGCCACCCGAAACTCCGATCCAAAAAGGAGAGGCCGTGGCGGTGATGGGCCGGGCTTTGGGCTTTTGGTGGCTCAACGCCTGCCGGATCGTTTACGTCGTGGACGAGCGCGGGCCGATGGCGAAATTCGGCTTCGCCTACGGAACCCTACCCGGCCACGTCGAACGTGGCGAGGAACGATTCCTGGTCGAGTGGAGCCAGAATGACGACTGCGTATGGTACGACATTTTGGCTTTTTCCCGCCCGAATTGCTTCTCGGCTCGGCTCGGTTATCCTGTCGTCCGTCGCTTGCAAAAGCGATTCGGGCGGGACTCGGCAGCATCCATGCTCAAAGCAGCTAGCTCCGGCGATGCTATAAAGTCAGGTAGAGAATGAGCGTAACCCGAAGGAAGTCGCAAAGTCGGGGAAAGATCACTTGCGAGTAGAAGCCCACGGTCACGCTCCTCGTCGGTTATCGATCCGGTTTTTCGTCGCCTGGCGGCCTAATCATTTTTGAGTGCAGCCTGGAATATGGAACGAAAATTCGATTGGGCTTTGCTGGAATGGCCTCGATCTAGTACGCACATCACGTCCAGAAAGACAGGACGTTTAGGGTAATTTCTGTGAAATGATCACCAGAACTGCGAGACGCATACTCCGCAATGTCAGAAAGGTATGATCCATGCCCTCCACGCCCCCGGACTCATTCATGCAAGCGGCCATCGACGAAGCGAAAAAGGGACTTGCGGAAGGCGGAATCCCGATCGGGTCGGTGTTGGTGATCGATGGCCAGATCGTCGGGCGCGGGCATAATCGACGGGTTCAGAAAAGGAGTTCGATTCTGCACGCCGAGATGGATGCTCTTGAGAACGCCGGAAGACTCAAAGCGAGCGATTATCGCAAGGCGATCCTCTACTCGACGCTCTCCCCCTGTGACATGTGTTCGGGAACGGCGTTGCTTTACCGGATTCCTCGGATCGTCATCGGTGAAAACCGCACATTTCGCGGCCCAGAGGATTATGTCAAATCCCGGGGCGTGGTCCTCGACATTCTCGATGACCAGGAGTGCGTTCAGATGATGGAAGAGTTCATTCGGTCAAACCCGAAGTTGTGGGACGAAGATATCGGCGAGTAGCTGTCGGCTTGTCGCCTTCCGACTCGTAAAGATGCGTCAGCCGAACCTAAACGGAACCACTGCCCTTTTTCGGGGAGCGAACAATGACTGAGAATAACCTCCTTCAACGGCCTGTAATCCGTTACCTGCGTGTGGCGACTCTTCTGCTCTCCCTGGTCGCGTGTCGCTCCTCCCATGCAGACGACCCGTTGCCCTGGGTCGCCGTTTCCAAGGACAAGAAGGGGTTCGTCCTGGAACCGACCGGAAAGCCATTCACGCCCTGGGGCTTCAACTACGACCACGATTCCCAGGGACGGCTCCTGGAAGACTATTGGGAGTCGGAGTGGGCCATGGTCGAAACTCATTTCGCTCAGATGAAGAAGTTGGGAGCAAATGTCGCCCGAATCCACCTTCAAATCGGCAAGTTCATGGACGGCCCCGACAAGGCAAACGAAAAGGCCCTCGACCGGCTCGGCATGTTGCTCCAGTTGGCTGAGAAGGAGCGACTTTATCTCGATCTGACTGGTCTCGGATGCTACCACAAGAAGGACGTGCCTGCGTGGTATGACAAGCTGGCCGAGAAGGATCGGTGGGACGTTCAGGCTCGATTCTGGCAAGCAGTGGCGACTCGGTGCAAGGACAGTCCCGCCGTCTTCTGCTACGACTTGATGAACGAGCCGGTAGTGCCTGGCGGAAAGCGAAAAGACGGCGATTGGCTGGGGCCTGCGTTCGGCGGCAAGCACTTCGTCCAGGTTATCACGCTCGACCAGAAAGATCGACCCCGGCACGAAATCGCCCGTCAATGGGTTCGGCGCCTGACCACCGCCGTTCGGGAGAAGGACAAACGGCGCCTGATAACGGTCGGCCTCGTGGACTGGAGCCTGGATCGTCCCGGCTTGACCTCGGGTTTCGTCCCGACCAAGATCGCTGAAGATCTCGATTTCGTCGCCGTCCATCTGTATCCCAAGTCAGGGAAGCTCGACGAGGCCATGAACACGCTGGCCGGTTTTTCGATCGGCAAGCCAATCGTGATCGAGGAGATATTTCCCCTGACCTGCTCGCCCAAGGAACTTGAAGAGTTCATTGAGGCGTCGAAGAAGCACGCCGCTGGCTGGATTGGCTTCTACTGGGGCAAGACGCCGGATGAGCTACGCCGGGCGAACACAATCCCCGATGCGATCACGCTGGGCTGGCTGGAGATGTTCGAGCGGAAGGCGAAAAACCTGGAGAAGCTACGTCCATGAATGAGATTCCTCTCGGTCGCTACCGCCACTACAAGGGGAACGAGTACACGGTCGTCGGATTTGCCCGGCATAGCGAATCACTTGAAGCAATGGTCGTTTACCGTCCAGAATATGGCGAACACGGCCTTTGGGTGCGACCGAGCCAGATGTTCTGCGAAACGGTGAGAATAGCCGGAGAGGATGTTCCTCGGTTTCGTTACCTCGGGCCGACGAGCGAGAACCTTCCGCAGAAGACCTCGAACCTTTTCGCCGACGTTCCAACGAATTTGCCGATTGAACTCATCCAGACGCTCTGCACCGCCGCCAATTTCCGAATTGAGCGAATCGTTTCGTTGGGCCACGCTTCACCCGAGGGTTTCTGGTACGATCAGGATCAGCACGAATGGGTCGTTTTGCTGCAAGGAGCGGCGAGTTTGAGGTTCGAGGATGAGACAGTCGAGATGAAGCCCGGAGACTATGTCAACATTCCGGCCCACAAGCGCCATCGGGTCGAATGGACGACGCCCGACGAGCCGACGATGTGGCTGGCCGTGCATTACGGGGGAACGATCCGACCATGAGAACGCCAACCGCACATGATTAACGTTATTCTGATCTACTTATGTTTCGTCGCCGTGATGAGCGTGGTTTGTTTCGCCGCTTACGGGTTGGACAAGCGGCGGGCTGGCAATGGCGGTCGCAGAGTGCAAGAGCATACTCTGCAAATTCTGGCGTTCTTGGGCGGCTGGCCCGGTGCCTTGCTGGGACAACGGCAGTTCCGGCACAAGACCAAGAAGCTGGCTTTTCTGATCGTTTTTTGGCTCGTCGTTGTGCTGCACATCGCCATCGTAGGCGGTGCGGCGTATGTCTTGGTCGGATCATGGGGTTCGCTCCGCTGAAACTGACGTAGAAAGACGAAATACCTAGTTGAATTGACCCGATCATCTGGAGGCAACATGCGTATCGCCCCTCTTCTCCTTTTCCTCTTCGTGATCTCACCGCTCGTTGCCGCCGAGCCGAAAGCCCACCTTGGCATCCCCTACGCCGAGCCGAAGAACGATCGGCAGATGCTCGATGTCTACACCCCAACCGAAGGCAAGAATCTCCCGGTCGTTATCTGGATTCATGGCGGCGCTTGGCGTGCGGGCGACAAATCAAGCGTCCAAAAGAAACCGCACGCATTCACCGACAAGGGATTTATCTTTGTCTCGACCAACTACCGCTTCTTCCCGAACGTGTCCATGAAGGAGATGATGGGCGACATTGCCAAGGCGATTCGCTGGATTCACGATCACGTTCAGGAATACGGCGGCGACCCCAAGTCCGTCATCGTGATGGGGCATTCAGCAGGGGCGCATCTCGCTGCCCTCGTTTGCACGGATGACCGTTACCTTAAAGCCGAGGGACTGCCGTTGTCCATCATCAAGGGCTGTGTGCCGTCCGATGTGTCCGTTTATGACATTCCCAAGCGGCTCAAAGAGGGCGGTTCCGTGCAGCCTGGCCCATTCAAGGCCGTCTTTGGAGAAACGGAGGAATCGCAGCGGGAATTCTCACCCGTTAGCCATATCGCAAAAGGAAGGAACATCCCGCCGTTCTTGATCTTGCACGTGGCTGATCGACCCGAAACCAAGGCTCAGTCGCACTGGCTGGCGGATAAGTTGAGAGATGCAGGCGTGTCGGCGAAAGTCGTTGCCGCTGAAGGGACGACGCATGGGACCATCAATGCGAATCTGGGGAAATCCGGCGACCGACCGACACAGGAGATGTGGGAATTCCTACGTGTGGCATTGAGCAAGTGACGCGGTGCCTTTTCTGCGACAACTTCCGGCAAGTTTGTTGAGTCGGAACGGAATCGACATAGCACCGCAAGGAGAAGAGCGTGTGGTATTATCGCTGGGTGTTTTGCGTGGCTCTTGCAACTAGCATTGTGGGATTGGCGGCGTTGGGAGTTACCTGGATATTTAGCCCTTCAAGCCTGGCGGTACAGGAACTTTCAGTATTGTTCCGAAGGGCTGCACCCGAGTATCGTTCAGCGCCGACGAACGCTCCTTATTGGCATCACGAAGGGCATTTGAATTATCTATCCGCCTATCGACATGCTGTTCGTCAAAAAAAGTGCCTTCTCATCTATTTTGCCTCGATCAACAGCACATGGAACCGTGACCTTGAGATAAACATGCTTTCAAAGCCAAGGGTTCAGGAGGCACTTCGTAGGCATGTTGTTGTCGCCCTTCATGTCGATCATGTTCCCGACAGCAAGGTGACTCCGGTACAGGCGGAATCACTCGCTGAAACTCATAGTCGCTGGCAAGAAACGATGACGAAACAGGTTAGTGGACTTGCCCTGGTACTTTTTCAGCCTGACTTAACCATTCCGTTCGATTCCGATGGCAACCCCAAGGGAGTCGTCCTGGGCGTCAAAGCGGGACAACTTCATCTCGGAGATGTCCTCAATTTGCTCGCATTGCTGGAGCAGCGTTGAGGCCGTCCGATTACTGAATTCTGTCGGAAACGGCGGGAATGAACATGAATGTCGAGAAAAGTGGATGGCAGAAAGCATTCGGCGTAGGAAGAGTCTGGTTCTTCCGTCTTGGTTTTCTGGGATTTTACTTAATTGCGATCCTTTCGGGGGGTCAAGACTTCGAGTTGGGTCCGGGCGGGGCTCCCTGTTGTTAGTCGGCAGTTCCACGAAAGATAACATGCGTGGAAGCGGATGACGATTTTAGCTCACTTACGGCAGCGGGTGTGAAATCTTGAATCTGGTTGATTTTCGTGGCTCGGTACGTGCCCGGCTGAAACCGGACGGACTGACCAGTTTGCTCTCGGAGAATTTGTTCCAGCTTTTCCGAAGTCAAGTCCCCTGGCTCTACTTGCACGGTTTGCATTCGCTGGTCGGTCGGTGCGGAAGAGACATATAGCCGGTCGGGAGGAAGGTAAATTGTCCCGTTGGAAAAATCGACCGCGAAAGCGATAATGCCCGGCACAAAGAAAAGCAACAATCCGGCAGCGTCCAGGACAACCACAGCAGGATCGAGTCGGCCAGCGGGTTGACCCCGGCGTTCTGGGTGCAAGAGGGTGCCGCAGGAGGCTGTTTGAAATGCAACCAAGACGGTCAGGTATCGTAAGGCAAGATGCCTCCTTGGTTTTCTTCTCATAAAATGATCCTGTATTGGTCGGCCCGAGTCGATCCGAAGCTGCCTCAGCCTTCGAGTACCGTGGATATTAAGGAAAGGTAGAACCGAATCGGAAGCCTCATAACCCGATTAAGGAACCTGTGCAAGATCGGATCGCGGAACTCGGGTGTAAAACTTCGGCGCGGGGGCTGGTCCAGGAGAAGTGAGGACTTTGGGCGAGGCGTTCAAGAAAAGCAAGCGGACGATACCGTAATGGAGCAGAGCATGAATCAGATCGAAATTGACCGCATTCGAGTAGCCGTCGAGAAGAATCCGCGGAAAATGACCCTGCAATTGGCCCGTGACCTCGGTGTGCCGGAAGTCGAGGTCATCAGAGCCTTTCCTGCGGATCGGGTCACGGAGCTGGATATTGCCCGTTGGGAAGACCTGATTAAAAGCATTGAGTTTCTAGGTTCGGTGCGAGTCTTGGTTTCCAACGGTGCGACGACGATTGAAGTGGACGGGCAGTTCGGCGGCTTCAGCACGGCTGGTGAGTTCTTCAACGTCCAGACCGATACGCTCGACATGCACATTCGCTGGCGAGAATTGGCCGCTGCATTCGCCGTCGAGAAGCCAGGTCACATGGACGGCGCCGCCACTCGCAGCATTCAGATATTCGACAAGACAGGCGCAGCGGCCCTGAAGGTCTTCCTGAACTTCGGCGGTCCGATTGCTCCCGAAAGAGCCGCGTTGTTCAACGACTAGCGGGCGAAATACAAGGGGTACGAGCGTTCGGAAGAAATGACGGAATACTGGTAGGGAGACTCCGAATTAGGCGAGCGGCCGACGTGAGTCGGCCGGTACGTGTGCTTGTAGCGGTTGCGATCAGATCTTCGAATGGGATGCTATACCGGCCGACTCACGTCGGCCGCTCGCCTTAGCCAATCGCCAAGCTTTGCAGCGATTGCGTTCATTTCTTCCGAACGCTATAACGGCATACTTCAGTTCGCCTTCTCGTCCCCGAAGCCGATTTCAGCCTTTCATTTCGCTATTCTTGAGTTCCTTATCGATCATCTTGCCTTGCACGCCTGGAATAACGAACGTGACTACGGCGTGAACAAGAATTCCAAATCCCCAACCGAGCAACGGCCACTGGAACCAAAGCCGGTCTTTGGACGTGACAAGGTTGATGACAATTAGCAAAGCGTTCACGAGAACAAAGACGGTCAGATGGATATAGAATCCAAGTCGGGCGTTCACAAGTTTTCTTGCTCGGGCGACATCGGTGTGATTGTTCATGCGAACCATTCCTTCAAGAGTCAAAATGTGTAGAGGGCCGAGCAGCGGTCTATTCGTTGCAAGCCGCCAACCAGGTACAATCATTGCGACCGGCTCTTCGGCCTGACCGGTCCGTTTTTCAGCGGCACTCCAATTCATATCGACAGGACGGAGCGAGCAGCGTAATTCTGCTCCAGCATTCTTTGAGTCAGATTCAGGTCAAAAAAGCGGGATGTTCAGGTTGGATGTTTTGAAACGCAGGATTTGGACCGTTTGGGGTTGAGTCAGCATCGTTGAGGCAAGGATGGTCGGTTTCCTGCAACGGCGCATGAGCATCGAGTTGGGCAGATCACGTCAGAGAAGATTTCGATGGGGAGGTTCATTGCAGGCCCGTCAATTCCGGTAGAAGTCCTCAGCCGCTTCTAGTTTGGCAAGTGCGGCCTGCATGCTGAGCGAGCCCGATTGTTCCTGGGGCAACTTGGAAATACCACCACGCCTTTTTGTTCCTGGCGCACGAAGAACCACGTAGGTAAATGTTCAGATTTGGTGCTTCGTTCATCATTCACATCCTGCCCGCCCTCAACCCGAGTTGTCGGCCTGTAAGGCCGTCACATATAGCCCAGGCCGGAGGCCTGGATAGGTTTGTATCTGTAGTCGGCCCTGACGGGGCCGCTCAACTGCACGCGTACCCCGAAATTTGAAGGTTCGACTTTAGTATCCGACATGGGTGCACGGTACTGGATCGGATACAAATGGTCCCAGGATCGGATACAAAAAGCGGACACAATTCGCGGCAGCGGTTGGCGATGACTCACTGAGAAGTAACGTAAGTCTGGAAATGAAAAAGGCTTCCGGTTTTCCAGAAGCCTTCAGAAACTACACCCGGCTGGGTTCGAACCAGCAACCTTCGGTTTCGTAGACCGATGCTCTATCCAGTTGAGCTACGGGTGCGTGCGCCCTTCTCAATATAAGACGGGCCGAGATCTTCGTCAACCATCTGTGATTTATCGGCGTGCGCTTACCGTGGACGACACTGAATTGGACGGAAAGGTTCGCGGGGGGCGCCGGACTTTGCCGACGGCGCCGACTGGCGCGGCTGGCGCTGACGCGCGGGTCGCTCCGCATGTTCCCGGGAGCGAATTGATGCCGATTTTACGGTCTCCGCGTTCGCCGTCTTGCGGTGAATTCGCTGGTCTGGGTTACCGGCGGCTGGACGTGTGGGCGAAGAAAAGACGTAGGAAATCCGTACCGCTTCGCTCGGGAGGATCGGTCATGAGGACGAGCAGGATCGTACCGGCGGCCTGGAGCACCTGGCTCCTGGCATTCGCCGTGGGCATGGGTCAAGAGCCGGGGCCGTTACCAGGCAACCTGGGTCAGGCGCCTCGGTCGAATCAGGAGATTGCCGACCATATCGCGGGGGTGATTCGCCAGTATCCCGCGTTCAAACAGTATCGGGTACGCGTCTCCGTCGCGGAGGGCCGGGCCGAGTTGAGCGGCTATGTCGGCGATGCGTCGCAGCGTGCCCAGGTGATTTATCTGGCGCGCCAGGTTCCGGGGGTCGTGGACGTTATCGACCGGATCGAGGACGGTTCGGCAGTGGTGCAGACGCAGGTGCCGTTGCCGGTGTTCCAGGGGGGCGCGGGGGGGAATCAGGCGCCGTTGGCGCCGTTGCCGCCGTGGGCGGCTCCCGCGCCGGGCGCGCTGGCGCCGATGACGCCTCCGAGTCCGCTCAATGGCATGCCGAGCGAACCGTATCCGATTTACCAGGGCAACCCGGCCATGCCGAACCCGCAGACGCAGCCGCCGCCAATGCCCCCGTACGCCTGGCCCGCGACGGCGCCGTACAACAACTGGTCGCGCATCGCCTATCCCGAAGTCTATAAGTACGATCAGTTTCCTTTCATCGGGCCGTTCTATCCTTACCCCAAGGTCCCGCTCGGTTGGCGCTCGGTCAACCTGACCTGGGAGGACGGCAACTGGTGGTTTAGCCGACAGCCGACCGGTCACGACTGGTGGCGCATTCGGTACTATTAGGGCGAAGTCCGCGTGGATTCCGGCAACAAAGGGCTTACGCCCTTTGTTGTCGTTTGCTAGATTGGGAAGAACTGGCAAACTTTAGCGGCGCGGTCGAGGGCTTCATGGATTTCTCGGTGGACAACTTGGGCGGGTTCCTGATCCGCAGCAAGCTGATGACGGCGCCGGAAATGTTGGCCATGAAGGAGCGCTGGAAGGCGGAAGCCGGAGCGGCAATCGCGAATGTCCCGGCGTTCTCGAAATGGCTCGTCGCCAACGGCTACGTCACCGAATATCAAGCGGGCCTCCTGGTGAAGGGGCATGTCGACGACTTCTTTCTGGATCAGTACAAGATCCTCAATCGGCTCGGCAGCGGCCGCATGGCGGGGGTGTACAAGGCGACTCGCGGTTCTGGGCCTCCCGTCGCCATCAAGGTGCTGCCGCCGTCGCGGGCGCAGAACGCGCAGTTCCTGGCCCGCTTCCAGCGCGAGGCGCAGCTGTCGCTCAAACTCAAACATCCCAACTGCGTCCGCTCGTTCCAGGTCGGGCAGGCGCGCGGTCTGAACTACCTGGTCATGGAGTTCATCGACGGCGAGACGGTCGACGAAGTCCTGTCGCGTCGGCGCCGACTGCCGCCGCACGAAGCGGTGCGGATCGTGCATCAGGCGCTCGCGGGGCTGGAGCACATCAACGATCAGGGCATGGTGCACCGCGATCTGAAGCCGTCGAACCTGATGCTGACGCCGGCGCGGCAAGCCGGAGAACCCGACACCACCCTGCACGCCACCGTGAAGATCCTGGACATCGGTCTGGGTCGGCTCATGATCGACGACGGCAACCTGGCGGCCCGAGCCGACATCACTGCCGACGGCGTGCTGCTGGGGACGCCCGATTACCTTGCTCCCGAACAGGCGCGCGATCCGCGCAACTGCACCATCCAGGCCGACATTTACTCGCTCGGCTGCGTCCTCTATCACTTGTTGACGGGCCAGCCGCCCTTCCCCGATGCGAATTTGCTGGCGCAGATGGTGCGGCATGCGACGGAGGAGCCCCGGCCGGTGCGCGATTTCAATGCGTCGGTGTCGGAGGGGTTGCAGCAGATCATCGGTTACATGATGGCGAAGGCGCCGGAGCAGCGCTATCCGACGCCGCAACGGGCGGCCCAGGCGCTGCAGATGTTCCTTTTGGCGGACGCGGACAAGCCGTCGTCGGGGCCGATCCCGAAAGTTCCCGAGCCCAAGCCGCCGTCAGGGACGATCCCGAAGGTTCCCGAACCGAAGCCGCCGTCAGGGACGCTTCCGAAAGTTCTGCCGCCCAAACCGCCGTCGGAGACGATGCCGAAACTTGCCCTACCGGAACCGAAGCCGGCGAGTCCGGCGCCAGCAGCGGTCGGTAGTTGGCTGAGCGGCAACTTGCCCCCTGCCAAGACGGAACCGCGCCAGTCCTCGGCGCCTCCCACCCCGGCGCCGCCGCCGCGCGATCCGCGGAAAAAACCGAAGAAACCGAAGTCGGAGCGCTCTCAACCCCTCGACATCGACGTCGAGTTGGTGCCCATGCCCGACCAGGACATCGACGTCATCCCCCTGGACGAGCCGCCCAGACCGGCGCTGCTGTCGCGCCGCGATCTCATTTTGTTGTCGATCGGCGCCGGGACCCTCGTCGTGCTCGCGCTCGGCGTGGTGGCGATATACCTCATCTTCTTCGCCGCAGATTAGACCCGTTACGCGAGAGTGCTTTCTTTCCGAGCCGGCAACGGGATGTCCGCGCGCGACGGCATCGTTACATCCGCGGCGATTTCGAGGGCTTGCATCACTTTCGGCCCTCGGCGAGAACGTGAAAAAGCCTCGGAAGATCGAAGCGAAGCAGCGCCTCCGGATCGAGCCAAAGTCCGGGGAACGTCTCGCTCTTGAACCAACCTTCCGGCGACAGGGCCAACGGCTCGAACGCGGCATTGCGAACGACGAACCAATCCACGGTTTCGTCTTCGATGCGCCAGACGATGTATTCTTTGACGCCGTGCTTGAGGTAGATTTGTTTTTTCTTGCCGAGGTCGCGCTTTTTGGTTGAGGCGGAAACCTCGATGACTAACTCGGGCGCCGTTGCGAAGTAATCCTTGGCCGTGAGCTTGGCCTGCCCGCCGTGCTCCGCGGTGAAGAGGAGGACGCCGTCGGGCTGAGGATGATTCTTGAGGTCCAAACACAGCGTCGGATTCATGCCGCCTTCCACTTCGGGGTGGTTCGAGATGTACATACTGATCCAGCCGCCGACCACGAGCTGCGGTTTGGCGTGGTGAGTATAGCGCAGCGGCGATCCCATGTGCACAACTCCCTCGATGAGCTCGGCGAACCGGAGTTCCGGCATCGCTTCCCAGCGGCGCATGAACTCGTCCCCATCGAGTTCTTGCCCCTCTTCCAATAGCGGGATGTCGGGCGGAGAGGAGATCGGAAGGTCGGCGTTGGTTTCGATGATTCTCATAACTCACCGGTTGAATAGGAATTCACGGCTCGTCAGCACCGCCCAGAACAAATCCTCGAGCGCCTCGCGCCGCGTGGCGGCGGGGTCGGCCGACGCCTCCGCGAGCAGCTTGCCGAAACGCGTCTTCTCCGCCGCCGTCGCCGACCGGGAGAGTGCCAGGGCAAACACGCGGGCAATCGCTTCGTCGTCGCCGATCTTCTCGCTCAGCCATTCCGCGACGCGCGACGTCTTGGCACGAAGCTTGTCGTTCAGCGTTTGGCCGTTGTTGAGATGCAGCGCCTGGGTCACGCTCGATTCCGAACCCCGTTCGCAGGCGCACGTCTGCCCGCGCTCGGGCCTGCCGAACGCGTCGAGAAATTGCGACACCAGCTGCGTGTCGGGGAGCTGCAGCGCTCGCGTGCCGAGCGGGAAATCGACCGTGTCGGCCTTGCCCCCGGACTGTCCGACGCTGATCTTGGCGAATTGCGTCGGGATCTTCGTCAAATCGCTGTACGCGTCGAGGACCACCTCCGCGGGGAGCCGGCGAATCAGGTAGCGGGCGTAGAAGCGATCGTCACGCTGGTTCGCTTCCAGCGGTTTCGACGAACGCTGATACGCGGCCGAGTTCATGATGGTACGCATCAGAAGTTTTACGTCATACTTGTTGTTTACGAAATCCTTCGCAAGGGCGGCGAACAGCGCCTCGTTGCTGGCCGGGTTGGTTTGCCGAAGGTCGTCCTCCGCCTCGACCAGCCCCCGGCCCATGTAGTTGCGCCAGACGCGATTGACCAGCGCCCGCGCGAAGTACGGATTGTCCGCGGACGTCAGCCAGTCGGCGAAGTAATGCCGGCGATCGACGCCCGCCTTCACCGGTTTGCCGTCGAGCGGCGTCGGGTCCATCGCGAAGCCGCGGCGCGGATGCAGCACGTCCCCCTCGGCCTGCGACTGCACCGTGAACTCGTCCTTGCGCTCGCCGTTCTTGACGCCCACCTGGGAAAAGAGATTGGCGAACATCCAGTATTGGTCCTGCGTCCACTTCTCGAGCGGATGATTGTGGCACCGCGCACACGTCAGCGACGTTCCCAGGAACGTCACCGACGTCGATTCCGCGAGGTCCGCGACGTCTTTGTGCAACAAGAAATAGTTGGCGGCCCCGTTGTGCAAGTTACTCCCCGTCGCCGTCAGAATCTCGCGACTGAAGCGATCCCACGGCTTGTTGTCGGCCACGCTCTGTCGGACGAATTGCGAGAACGAACGCAAACTCGGCTGATTCAGTTTTCGGCTCGAAATGAGCAGAAGATCGGACCACTTGTACGTCCAGTAATCGACGGTCTCCTGTCGCTCCAGAAGCGAGTCGATCAACCGCGCTCGTTTGTCCGCGCGCGTGTCGGCGAGAAACGTCTCGACTTCCTTGGGCGTCGGCAGGATCCCCGCCGCGTCGAGGAACGCCCGGCGAATGAACTCGTGATCCGCACATTGCGGCGACGGCGGCATCCGCAGCGCCTCGAGTTTCTGGAGCACGAGTTCATCGATGAAATTGTGCCGCGGACTGTCGGCGAAGACCTTGGGATCGACCTCGTCCTCCAGCGGCACCGTGACTTGCACGATGGCGACGCGACTGCCATAGAGGACGGAGACGCCCCCCGCGCCGGCGGCGACGACCTTGATTTGCCCCTGATCGTCGACATTGGCGACGGCGTCTTCCGTGCTCGTGAACTTCGCCCAGCGCGTCACGTCCTCGGTGTGTCCGTCGGCATACCGCGCTCGCACGATCACCTGCAATGTGTCTTTCGGTTTGAGCATGGCGGCCGGCGGATAGACTTCGATGGCGTCCAACTTCGCCTCTTTATCCATCGGCCCCGGAGCGCCGCTCGCGATCCAGTCGGCGAGCACAGCGTACTCGGGCGACTTGACGTCGAGTTTCATGCCGCCGCCGTGCGGTTGCGCGAGCGTCGGCTTGAGCAACATCAGACTCTGCGCCGGCGCGGACGTATTCACGCGCCGCGCGTTAGTCTGCCGGGTGAGCACGAAGTAATCGTCGGCCGGCGCGTAGCCGCGCAGCGAGAGCTTCAGGCCTCCCTTGCCTGCGAGCGCCCCATGGCACGCGCCCGAGTTGCAGCCGAGCCGGGTGAGGATCGGGATGACGTGATTGCTGAAACTCGGATCGATCGCGTCCGCGGTCCGGGTCGCTTTGACTTTGACGAGGCTGACGTAATCGCCGGAGAGGACGGTGACGGTCGCTTCGCCGTCGCTCACGGCGTGGAGGGTGCCGTTCTCATCGACGCGGACGATCTTGGGATGCGAGGAGGTGAAGTTCGCCTCGGCGGTTTTGTCGGCGAGGACGACGCCTTTATCGACTTCGAGGGCGACGAGCCGCTGCGACGCCTTGGGCCCGGTGAGGACGACGTTGGGCGGATCGACGCGCAACTCCTGAGCGGGGAGCAGCGGAGTCAGGGCGAGAAACGCGAGAGTTGCGATGCGATTCATGAATGCGTCCTTAATTTTTCGACAAACGCTTGGTGTTCGGGCGACTGCAGGCCTTGATTTAAGGTCTGCAAGACGGCTTGCCCGTCGTCTTTTAGTAGCGCGTCCACGTGCAACCAAAGGCCCGGAAACATCTCGCTGCGAAACACGCCGTTTATTTGCTCGAGGCGGGTAAATCTGCCGTCGCGCCGCACGAACCAATCGAAAACTCTGTCGAGCGTGCGCCAGACGAGATACTCGCGGACGCCGTTGCGTTCGTACGCTTTCAGTTTAAGCCCGAGTTCGATGCTGACTTTTGTGCTGCAAATTTCCGCAACGAGTTCAGGGGCGCTCGTTAAAAAGCCGTCCTCGACCGCGATCTGACCGCCGAGTTCCGGATCGATAAAGAGAATCAGATCGGGCTGCGGTTCGTTCAAGTCGTCGAGGAAGATGGTCTGCCGGACTGCCGCTTGGACACCCGCTGTATTGACGTAGTAATGGCCCAGTGCCCAATTGAGACGTGCGTGCGGGGCGCCATGTGCTCGAAACTTCACCCGCCCGCCCATGTAGACGACGCCTTCGATGAGTTGAGCCCAAACATCTTCGGACATCGCTTCGTATCGGCGATGGAATTCCGCACGCGTCAACTCATCGCCGTTCTCCAGCGGCGGAATGCCTTCGTCAGGAACCGACGCCAAGGTGAAGGGCATAATCAAATTCTCGATCAACGGCGAGCCGGGTCGCGTAAGCGCCCGGAGCACAGCATCTTTGCAAAGCACAACTTTTCCAGGTACTGACGCGACCTGACTCGCCGATCGCTGTGCGATCCCCCTGACTAACCTATTGAACGGGATTTTCGCGATTCTCGCAAGCCAAATGCGGCTCACGTCCCCGGCGTCAGACCCAGGTTGCGCACGATGTCCGTGCAGCTGGACGCCCGGTTCAGGCAATAGAAATGAATGCCGGCCACGCCCTGGGCCAGGAGCTTGCTGCACATCTGCGTGCAGACCTCGACGCCGAGCTGGCGGACCGATTCGTCGTCCTTCGCATACGCTTCAAGTTTCGAGAGCAGCGGCTTGGAGATCTTCGAACCGCACAGGCTCGTGAAGCGCTTGATCTGCTCCGTCCCCATGAACGGCAACACGCCCGGGATGATCGGCACGTTCACCTGACGCTTGTGGCGTAGGTAATCCTGCATGTCGAGAAAGTCGGATTCGTCGTAGAAGAGCTGCGAGATGAGGAACTCGGCGCCCGCCTCGACCTTGGCGGCGGCGAAGTCCCAGTCGCGGTGCTTGTTGCCGCTCTCGATGTGGCCTTCGGGGTAGCACGCGGCGCCGATGCCGAAGTTGCCGGTCTCTTTGACGAGCTGGATCAAGTCGCGCGCGTTGCCGAAGCCGCCGGCGACGGCGTGGAACTCGGTTTGCCCCTTGGGGGGGTCGCCGCGAAGGGCGAGGATGTTCTCGATGCCCTGGGCATGGGCGTCTTGCAGGTACTGGGAAAGCATGGCCTGGGTGGAGCCGACGCAGGTGAGATGCGACATGGCCTCGGCGCCGAAATCGCGGCGGATGCGGCTGACGATGCGCAGGGTGTTCTCGCGCGTGGACCCACCGGCGCCGTAGGTGACGGAGAAAAAGGACGGCCCCAGTTTCATGAGGGCCGGCACGGTCTCGGCAAATAGCGCCGCTTCCGCCTCGCTCGACTTCGGAGGGAAGAACTCGAAGGAGAGGGTCGGAACATGCCGATCGTACAGCGGTCGCAATCGCACAAAAGGGATTCCATGGGGGACGCCGAGATTGTTTAGCCGCCGCCTCCTGGCGGCGCGATCGGGTCGCGCCGCCAGGAGGCGGCGGCTAAACGCGTGTCGGATTTAGCTCGCGGGAGTCGCCGGGGGCGTTTTCGCCTTGGCGACTTCCTTCGGCTTGCGTTCGCGCAGCTTGGTCGCCTTGCCGACGCGGTCGCGCAGGAAGTAGAGCTTCGCCCGGCGCACCACGCCCTGGCGCTTCACTTCGATCTTGGCGATCTTGGGCGAATGGATCGGGAACTGCCGTTCCACGCCTTCGCTCTGCACCAGTCGGCGGACGGTGACCATCGAGTCGAGACCCTGGCCGCGGGTGCCGATGATGGTGCCTGAGAAAATCTGGATGCGTTCTTTCTCGCCTTCGAGAATCCGCAGATGGACGTCGACCGAATCGCCGACGGCGAACGGCGTGACGTCCTTCTTCTTGTTGGCGTCTTCCACCATTTGCATGAGCTTGTTCTTCATGACACTGACCTTCGCTTAAGGGTTACCTGTGACTGCTTCGCAAATCCGATTGTTCCTGACGCCAGCGGGCGATCGCCTCGTGATTGCCGCTCAGCAAAACTTCCGGCACTTCCATTTCGCGGAAGACGCGGGGCCGGGTGTACTGCGGATACTCGATTCGGCCCGGGTTCGAGTGCGACTCGTCGACCACGCTTTCCTCGTCGCCGAGCACGCCGGGGATGTACCGAATCACCGTATCGATGACGACCATCGCGGGGACTTCGCCGCCGTTGCAGATGAAGTCGCCGATCGATATCTCGATCGGCTTAAGGCCTAACCTGATCCGCTCGTCGAATCCTTCGTACCGTCCGCACAAGAGGATGAGCCGCTTGTGGGTCGACAGTTCCTTGACGAATTCCTGCGTGAGCCGACGTCCGCTCGGCATGAGCATGGCGACTTGGCCCGGTTCGCCTTCGGCCTGGATCGCCTCGACGCAGTCGAAGACGGGTTCGGGCGTGAGCACCATGCCGGGTCCGCCGCCGAAGGGGCGGTCGTCGACGCTCTTGTGTTTCCCCTTGGCCCAATCGCGGATGTTCCACACCTTGATATCGACCAGGCCGCGGTCGATGGCGAGCTTGAGTAAGCTCTGGGTGAAATATCCTTGAAAGAGATCGGGGAACAAGGTGAGGACGTCGAAGCGCATGGCTTTACGCCTTGGGCGCCTCGGCCGGGGCCGCCGCTGCCGCCGTCGCCAGGTCCTCGAACTTCTTCATGTACTTGTTGAAAAGCACGGTGCAGCGTTCCGAAGCCAGGGCGCCGACGCTCATCCAGTGCTTGATCCGATCGGGGATCAGCTTGACGCGATCTTCCTTCGATTTCATCATCGGATCGTAGGTGCCCAGCTCTTCGAGCACGCGCCCGTCGCGCGGCTGCCGCGAATCGATGGCGACGATACGGAAGTAGGGACGATGCTTGCGTCCCATCATTTTCATGCGAATGCGAACGGCCACTGAATCACCCTCCGGAAGCGTTAATACCCAACGTTCTCACATGTACCCGGCTTCGGTAGGGCGGACACTCTTGTCTGCCCTCACATTCGGGCAGACAAGAGTGTCTGCCCTACCGACCTCACATTCGGGCAGACCAGAGTGTCCGCCCTACCGACCAACACTATTTGCCCTTTTTCTTCTTCTTTTTCCGCTCGTCGGCCCGTTCCTTGGCGGTCTTGCGATGGCCGGTACCGAGCTTGGCTTTCGGCATCTGAGCCCCGGGCGCGAACATTCCCGATTGGCCCATGCCCATCACCATTTTCATGCGTTGCCAAACAGACATGTTAGCCATTTGCCGCATGAATGTCCGCACCTGATCGAATTGTGTCAGAAATTGTTTGATCTCATGGGGTTGCGTCCCGCTCCCCATGGCGATTCGGCGCCGACGACTCAAATCGATCACGTCCGGGTCTTCCCGTTCGGCCTTCGTCATCGAGTCGATCATGCCCTGCAATTTACGAATCGCGACTTCCGGATCCTCGCCTTCGGGGATCAGCTCGCCCATCCCCGGCATGTTGCCGACGAGCTCCTTCATGCCCCCCATCTGGGCGACCATCTCGAACTGTTTGCGGAAGTCGTTGAGGGTGAACTTCCCCTTCTCGAGCTTCTCCTGCGTCTTCTTGCGTTCCTCTTCGGAGATCTGCGACTGCACGTCGGCGATCTTCTGCAGGACTTTCTTGATGTCCCCCTGGCCGAGGATGCGCTGCGCCATCCGCTCGGGCTCGAACTCCTCCAGCGCCTGCATCTTTTCGCCGACGCCGATGAACTTGATCGGGACTTTCGTCACTTCCTTGATGGACAGCGCCGCCCCGCCGCGGGAGTCGCCGTCGAGCTTGGTGAGGATGACGCCGTTGAGTTCGATGGCCGAATGGAACGCCTTGGAGCTATGGACTGCGTCCTGGCCGGTCATGGCGTCGCAGACGAGGAAGACTTCGTCGGGCTGGCAGTTCTTGTCGATCTGCTTGAGTTCTTCCATCGGCATCTCGGCGACGTGGAGTCGGCCGGCGGTGTCGAGGATGACGAGATCGTGCGAGTTTCGCCGCGCGTGCGAAAGCCCGTTGATGCAGACCTGCACGGGATTGGGGCCCTTGCCGTCGGGCGTTTGCGCCCCTTCGGTGTAGACCGGGAAGCCGAGCTGTTCGCCCAGGACTTTGAGCTGCTCGACGGCGGCGGGGCGCTGCAAGTCGGCGGCGACCAGGAGCGGCTTCTTGCCGAACTGATCGCGCAGGTACAGGGCGAGTTTGCCCGCGGTGGTCGTTTTACCGGAACCTTGCAGACCGCAGAGCATGATGACGGTGGGGCGATCCTTGGCGAAGTGGATCGTGTGATCGACCGGGCCCATCAGCTGGACAAGTTCGTTGTACAGGATCTGGACGATCTGCTCGCTGGGATCGACGGTGGAGAGGACTTTTTCGCCGACGGCCTGCTTGGAGACGCGTTCGATAAACGAAGCGGCGACGTCGTAATTGACGTCGCCTTCGAGCAGGGCTTGACGTACGAGTTCCAGGCCGTCCTTGACGTTGGCTTCGGTAATTCGGCCTCGGCCCCGCAATTTCTTGAGGGCATCGGTCAGGCCGCGTGTGATCCCTTCGAGCATGGCGCTCATCCCCGCCTAGAGAGAAGCCTTGCCTCCCGCACATCGGGAGGAACCGATGATTATAAGGAAACAGACGCTCGTCAGCAATCGGAAGAGGACGGCGATTCGAGGGAAAATCGCCGATTTATACCGAGTTCGACAGGATCCGCACCAACCGGTCCATCTGCTCCTCCAGCGTACTCAAGCTCTCGCCGAGCGCGATCCATTGGCCCGAAGCGGCCTGGTTCTCCACCGCCTGCGCGATCGACACCACCCGGTCGGCGCCCAGGCACAGCAGCGCGCCTTTCAAGCTGTGTGCCTTCCGCTGCGATTCCACGTCCTTGCCCTCGTCGACGGCCGCACGCAGTTCCTTCAGCATCTGCGGGCCGTGTTGCAGAAACAACGTCACCACCTCGCGCAACAACTCCTCGTCGCCTCCCAGGGCCGCGACGGCTTTTTCGAAGTCGAATAGATCGTGCGCCGAGGACGACTCCACCTGGGCCGAGAGTTCGAGAATCGTCTTGTCTAGCTCCGAGACCTTGATCGGCTTGGAAAGGTACGCGTCCATGCCGGCGGCCAAGCAACGTTCGCGGTCCCCCTTCATCGCGTGCGCGGTCATGGCGATGATCTTCATATGCTGACCCGTGCCCCGCTCCCGTTCCCGAATCAGACCCGTCGCCTCGAAGCCGTTCATCTCCGGCATCTGCACGTCCATCAGGATCAAATCGAACGACTCGCGTTCCCAACGCTCCAGCGCCTCCTTGCCGTTGTTGGCGATCTCGACGCGATGCCCCGAGCGCGTGAGCAGTCCGACCGCAACTTTTTGGTTGATGCGATTGTCCTCGGCCAGGAGGATGCGCAACGACGCCTTCGGGGTTTCCGTGGGCGCGGGTAGAACGGGAGCCGGGGCGTCGTGGGTGGAAAATTTGAGCGCGGCGACGATCGCCTTGAGCAGTTCCGTCTGCTGCACCGGCTTGACGAGATAGCCTGCCAGGCCCAGATCGCGACAACGAATCGCGTCGCCGGTTTGATTCGCGGAGCTGAGCATGAGCACCGTCGGGCGGGAGAGTTCCGGTTCGTCGCGCAGCTTTTCCGCGAGCGAGAACCCGTCCATCTCCGGCATCATGGCGTCGAGCAACACCAGGCGGAACGGCTTCTTCTTGTCGCGTGCTTGCTGGAGCGCGACCAGCGCCTCGGCGCCCCCCTCGACCGCGACCGGGCTCATGTGCCAAAGCCGGGTCAATTCCACCAGGATTCGGCGGTTGGTTGCGTTGTCGTCGACGATCAGCACGGGGAGATCGCGGAGTTTGTGCAGCGTCGTCGGCGTCAGCAAGCTGGCGGCGTGACGGATTTGATGCGGGCTGGCGAGCGGGCAGGGAATGACGAAGTGGAACGCGCTGCCTTTGCCGGGCTCGCTGTCGATCCAGATTCGGCCCTTCAACATCGCGACGAGCTGGGCGGAAATGCTCAGCCCCAGGCCGGTGCCGCCGTAACGCCGGGTCGTCGACCCGTCGGCCTGGGTGAAGGCCTGGAAGATGGAGTCTTGTTTGTCCTTGGGGATGCCGATGCCGGTGTCGCTGACGCTGAAGTGGAGTCCGACCTTTTTCGAATCGAGCGACTCGGCCGCAACTTCGACGACGACTTCGCCCTTCTCCGTGAACTTGACGGCGTTGCCGACCAGATTGACGAGGATCTGCTGGATGCGAACGGGGTCGCTCTGCAGCGCGTCGGGGATGTCGGGATGGACGTGGAAGATCAGTTCAAGCCCCTTCTCGTGGCAGCGATACGCATGCGTCTTGAGGGCAGCGCCGAGCGTCGCGCGGAGTTCGAAGGGCGTCGACTCGAGATCGAGCTTGCCGGCCTCGATCTTGGAGAAGTCGAGGATGTCGTTGAGGATGCGCAGCAGGTTCTCGCCGGACTGTTTGACGACTTGCAGATATTCGCGTTGATCGGGCGCCAGCTCGGTGGTGAGCGCGAGTTCCGTCATGCCGAGGATGCCGTTCATGGGCGTGCGGATTTCATGGCTCATGTTGGCGAGGAACTCGCTCTTGGCCTTGCTGGCGGCCTCCGCCGTCTCCTTCGCCTTCTGCAATTCCCGCTCGATCCGTTTGCGCTCGGTGATGTCCCGGCCGATGCCGGTGAACATGTTGCGGTTCTGCAGCTGCATCGTGCTCACGGTCAGTTCCATGGGGAGCGCCGAACCGTCGCGACGCCGGGCCGTCACTTCGCGCTGGATGCCGATCGCGGATCTCAGCGTGGGCTTTCCGTCCGGCGACGTCGTGAGTAGCGCCTGAATATTCTGTCCGACGAGTTCGGCGGCGTCGTAGCCGAACAACCGCTCCGCCGCGGGATTGACTGATTCCAGCTTGCCCGCTTCGTCGAACGTGAAGATGGCGTCGCCGGCGCTGGTCACTGTGGTGCGGATCATCTCTTCGCGATCGCGCAATTCTTGCGTGATGCTCAGCTGCTGGCGTTCGCGGTCCTTGAGCTGGGCGGTCCGTTCCTCGACGATGAGTTCGATGTCGGCCTTGGTAGTCTCCAGGTCGGCCTGACGCTGAGCGATCTCACGCATCTCACGGATGCGGAAAAAGCACGCCTGGAGCAAAAACGTATCGAGGAAGACGACCCACGCGGCATGTTCGAGCCAGCGCCATTTCGAGGCGTTGGCGTCGCCGAACACCGATTCGGGAAACCACAGTCCGCGCAGCAGATGGTCGGCGGCGACGACGACGGTGCCGGTCATCAGCACCTTCCAGTCGCAGTAAAACGCCAGGAACGCCAGCGATCCGAAGACGTGAAAGTGCGCCTCGATTCGGCCTCCCATCACGTGGATGAGCAGCGAGCCCAGCAGCATTTGCGCCACCGAAACGACGTGACGCGTCAGCGTTCGGCCCGGCGTCAGCCAGATCAATACGAGCGGCGCCGCGACGATGAGCCCGCCCAGGAACAGGCTCGCCAAGACGTGCGGATGAATCCAGGAATCAGGCCCCGCCCACGTGTACGGCGCCACCCAACCCGCGATCGCGATCAACACGATCCACTGCAAGATCAGCAAGCCGCCGAACGTGCGGTCGGTACGGCGCCAAATGTCCTGGCGATGTCGGTCGAACAACGTTTGTGCGAGCGCTTGGGTCACGGGGGACATGAGGGACACGTCTCGGAGGGGGAGGGGGAAGTATAAATCGGACAACCGAAAACGGGGGACTGAACTTCGGTCTTGCCAGGATCTTTGAGTCGCTCGCCCAGCGCACGCCAGGAATTTCCCGGTTCGCTCACGCCCCGTCCCGCGGTAATGCCGCCGGAGAAGCGGAGGGCGCCCTCGGGCGTGAAGAGGAGCGCGTGGCCCGAATTGGCGATGCCCAGCCGGCGGGCCAGGACGCCGTCGGTATCGACGTGGACGGTCGCGCCGACTAGGTTTCGTGCCGCCCGGACGAGCGGACTATCGGTCCACTCCTCGGCCGCGTTCGTCGGTTGGTAGAAGACGACGTGACAGACGGCTTGCGTGGGGAAGGTCTTCGCAAGTTCGAGACTGGCCTGCGAGCAGACGCAGCGCGGATGCAGATACAGAATGATCGTCGGCTTTTCCCGATCGAGCGCGAACGGCGTCTCGGCGGACCAGCGCCTGGGGGCCGGCAGCATTTCGCCCGGAGTTGCTTCGAACGCCATCACCCAGCCGAAGCCCGCGAGCAGGCCGGCGATCCAGATCGCGACGAACACGCGCAGGCGCCAGGACTGGAGTGGGGAGACGGACATGATGTACCGGGGCGAAGGCATGCGGGGACGTAAGTCATCCGTGCGAGAACGCTCGGGATGCAGATGCAGAACCATACGGCGCATTTCGCCCCGCGGCGTCTCGAATGCGGATTATTCCGGATTAGATAAGAGTGAAGTGGGGCCGGCAGCGGAAGTTTTGAGGCGTGGGCGTTAATCGAAGAAGAAAATCAGCCACAGAGAACACAGAGGACACCGAGAAAGAAACCGCAAGGATTTACTTCTCGGTGTCCTCTGTGCTCTCTGTGGCTCGAATGATTGCACCGCACAGGTCGCTACCGGCCCAGGCCGAAGTCGCCCTTGGTGAGCCGCGAGGCGTTGTGGATGTGGTTGGCCGGGTTGCCCGCCGCGTCGGCCTGTTCGTTGATGAACTCGACCACGAAGCTGGGCCCCTGCACCCGATACGTCTTGCCCTTGCCTGCCTCCGTGGAACCGGTGTACGCAAAGTGGAACTTCTCGATGCCCGCGGCCGCCGCGTCCTGGGCTTCACGGGCGGCAATGTCCGGAGCCATGCGGTCGGTGTTCTCGCGGACGATGGCCAGGAGCAAGTCTTTCTGCGCCTGCGTCATCTTGCCCGCCGCCAAACCGACCGGCGCGACGGCGCCGAACGACTTGCTCTTCTCCACCGGCTCGCCGAACTTTTTCGGCTGCAGCGCGACCTTTTGCTGCTCGCCGTCGAGCGACTTGTACAACTCGATCGCCAAGTCCTCGACTCCGGGGAGAACCTTTTCCCCCTGGCGCGGCCCGGTCTTGATCACGGCCGGGTTGGCGCCGAAGAATCGCGGCGTGGCCGAGACGACCTGCGCGCCCTCCAGCGTGAAATTCATCGACAGGTGATGCCCCTCGAAGCGCCAGCCCCATTTCCCCGTCTTGCTCGGCGTGCCGAAGATCGTCACGAAGTACCACTCCGGATTGCGGACCATGGCGCCCTTGTCGGCTTCCTGAACCTTGAGGATCTTCTCGAGCCCCATGATGTCGTTGGCGGCGCGATAGCCCTTCTCGCTGGTGCCCGACTTGAGCAGGCCCAGCGCCAGCTTCTTCTGGGCGTCGGACATGTTCTCCAGCGGCAGACCCTTGCGCGTCGACTTGCGTTCCTTGGTCTGCAGCGGAATGAAGTTCCAGTTGGTTCGCTCGGCATCGTCGTAGCCGAAGGTTGCGGTCTTCTTCTGATCGTCGCTGAGCCCGGCGAGGAACTTCTCCGCCGCCTCGATCATCTGCCCGCCCGCCGAGACGGTCTGCTGCGCCGTCTCCGCCTGTTGCGCGACGAATGCCAATCCCGCCAGGCCGCCGACCGTCGCCACTGCCAGGAATAATCGCAAAAGCTTCATGGGTTCCCTCGTTGTTGACTTGAGTTCGCAATCTTCATTCGGCCACGTTACCAGATCGCCCCAGCGACGCACAGAAGAAAATTAGCCACAGAGGTCACCGAGAACACAGAGGAATAAACAAATTCGTCATGACCCGCATAGCATTTTCTCTCTTCGAATTCCTCTGTGTTCTCTGTGACCTCTGTGGCTAATTTCTTCGCTCGATTCACTCGATCTCGAAGAGTTTCTTGTACGTCTGCCACTCCTCTTCCTTGTTCTGCTCCAGCAGCGACTCCAGAAACCAGTTCTGCACATTCTCTCTTCGAATTTCTCTGTGTTCTCTGTGACCTCTGTGGCTGATTTTCTTCACTCGATCTCGAAGAGTTTCTTGTACGTCTGCCACTCTTCTTCCTTGTTCTGCTCCAGCAGCGACTCCAGAAACCAGTTCTGCACGTCCGCGTCGTCGACCGCGATGTCAAGGCACATCCGCGCGTACTTCTCCGCCTGGACGTAGTCCTTCTTCTCGAAGTAATACTTGCACAGAAACTTCCGCGAATCCAGATCGTCGAACTCGAACTGCGTCACCACCTTCAAGAGGTCGACGAGCTTATCCTTGTTCTTGGTCTGCAAGTAGATCGTCATCAGATCCTTGAGATACTTGACGTTGGTCGGATCCGCGACGCGTCCCTTCTCCAGAGTCGCCGCCGCGTCGTCGGTCTTTTTCATCTGCTTCTGTAATTCGAACAACAGCCGAACCGCCTTGGGCTCCGACGCGTCGGCGTTCACCGACGCCTTCAGCACCCCCTCGGCATCCTCGACGCGCTTCTCACGCAGCATCAGCGACGCCTTCACGTAGCTCGCCAACGGGTGATTCGGCCTGGTCCGCAACACCTCGTTGACCAATCGCTCGGCGTCCGCGAACTTGCTGAGCCGGGAATACTCCTCCGCCAACTCGGCCGCGGTGTCGACGTCGCCGGGATTTTGAGCATTCGCGTCCTTGAGCGCCTTCAGCGTCCGCGACTTGCGAAGCCCCGCCACCTTTACGTCTTTGACGCGCTCTTCGAGCGATTGGCGGTAGCCCTTCTCGAACTCCGCCTTGTCGATCCCCAGATGCTCCTTGAGCGCGGCGTCCGTGTCCTGCCCGGCGCCGTACGCGTTCAGCAGCTTCACAATCGCCTTGTCGCCACCGTAATTCTTCATAAGGTATTCGACATACAAATATCCCTGGAAGTACGCGAGCAACTGATCCTGCGAATCGAAGCGCAGGTACGCGATCTGGATGGTGTCGAGGTTGAAAACTTTGTTCTCTGCCAGGCGACGGGCGAGGATGCCGTCCCAGTTGGGCGGCGGCGCCAATCCTTCCAGCGACACCGCGAGCCCCTCCGTGAACCAGCGTGGCACCCGGTTCTTCGTCTGCTCCAGATTGAACAGATGCACCGTCTCGTGCCGCACGATCCGCTTCCAGTTGAACGGCCGACCTCCCGTGAATCGATCCTTGTCCCGCGGCGACAGCATCGCCAGGTTCGTCCCCACCACGGCGCCGTACGTCGGCAAATCGGGCATCGACGTCAGTCGGCCGCTGAACATCTCGTGCCGATTGAACAGCTCCACCACATACTTCGTCTTCGGCGTGAACTCGAACTTCGCCGAATACTCGGCATGCAGCTCCTCCAACGCCTTCTTGATGAACTTGGCGAGGATCTTGTCGTTCTTCGGATCGTAGCGAAAGACGAAGCCCGGCAGCTTCTCCGTTTGATACTTCTTGAGGTGATTGAGCACCTTGATCGAGTTGCTCACCTGCAGATTGAACGGGTCGGCGACGAACGCCTGCTCGAGCAATTCGTGCGCCTGATCCTCATCGCCCAGCCGCATGATGAGCATGGCCAATCCGGTGATGGCCGCGGGGAGTTTCGGCTCGAGCGCGATCGCCTTCTTGTAGAACTTTTCCGCCTCTTCCTTGTGCACGAGCAGATCGAGCCGTTCGGCCAGGCCGGTGTAGAACCCGTACGGGCGCGGGTTGAAGCCCTCGACTTCCAGCACGAGCTTCTCGACCGCCTCGGGCTTGCGCTGGTAGATCTGCGCGGCCGCAAGCACGGCGAGCGCGGGCTCGTAACGCGGATTGACGGCTCGCAGCAGCTCGATCGTTTTCGTGACGTCCTTCCACTGGGTGGCCACCAGGTACAAATCGGCCCGCAGCAGCAGCGCCTCGAGGTACGCAGGATTGATGTCGAGCGCCTCCAGAGTGATGCGTTCGACGTCCTTGGTTTCCATGCGATTGAACTGCGCACGGGCCTTGAGCGTCTTGACCTCGGCCGACTGCGGATTGATGAGCAGGGCCCGCTCGATCGCGATCGCCGCCTCCGCCTTGTTATGCTTTTCGAGTAGCAATTCGGCCTTACGATATTCGGCTTGCCAGAAGAGTTTGTCCGCCCGCAGAGCGTCGCTGTAAAGGCCGAGGATGACTTTGAACTGGTCGCTGAGCTGGTTGTAGCGCGCGTATTCCGCGGCCGCCTGGCCGATGAGGAGGAGATCTTCGGGCGAGTAATTTTCGGAGGGTTTGTAGGCTTTGACGAACCAGCGGAAGTCTTCCTTGGCCTTGGCCCAGTTGCCGCGGTCGCGCGCGAGTTGGCCCAGCACCCAGCGGGCGCGGAAATGGCGGTCGTTCTTTTTGAGCGCGGCGTCGGCGGTCTTCTCCGCATCGTCCCAGCGGCCGCGCAGGAAGAGGAGTTCGGCGCGCTGGCCGAGGATTTCCGGGTCGTCGGATTTCTGCAGAGCGACGAGGGCTTCGTCGTACTTTCCCTCGGCCTGCAAGCTGAGGCTCAGGCCGATAGAGGAGGCGACGACGTCTTTTTGGTTTTTGACGAGATCGGCAAACGCCTCGGCCGCCTCGCTGTAGTTGCCGCGCTGCAGTTCGGTGCGGGCGTCCTGATAGGTCTGGGCCCAGAGGGGCCCGGCGAGCAAGAGGAGCAAGTACACGTGTCGCATCGCGAGTTCCTTTTAGCAAAACCAATCGAGCCGGAAGCGTAAGCGACAAACAACCAAGGCGCCGGATGCCTCGTTCTTACCCTGAAAGGGTTGCATCGGTTGCATCGCAAAGCCCAGGGTCGCGCAGCGCACCCTGGGAGATGCCGGGCGAGTAGGATTTACCCTGAAAGGGTTGCATCAACAGATACTTCGCAGCCGATGCAACCCTTTCAGGGTAGACAAACTCGCCGTTTCCACCCCAGGGTGCGCTGTGCGACCCTGGGCTTTGAGCTACAACCCCGTTGGGGTAATGCAGTATAACACGCTAGAAAACTAAAGTTCTCCGAGCATCCGGCTCGGTAATTTCACTTCGCCTGAAGCATGTCTTTGAGCGGCTTTTCGAGGAAGGCGATGAAATCGGGGACGCTATTAATGCTGGCTTCGCGCGTGCCGAGAATCTCGACCTTGGGGACGCCGTCGGCGCCGAAGGCGACATCGCGGTCGGGGCGAACGACCAGGTACAGCGGGTTCGTGGCCTTGCCCGTCAGTTTGTCGCGCCACTCGGCGTACTTTTCCGCCAACTCCTCGGCCTGCCGGCGTGAAAGATTCGGGTTGGGGACGGAGTCGGTGTAGAGCTGTACCACGACGTATTGCTTGAGGAGTTCGGCGACTCCCGGCAGCGGAAAAACGTTCTGTTCGTTGTCGCGGCAGTTGGTGCAGTTGACGCCGGTGAAGTCGATGAAGATGAGCTTCTTCGACGCGACTGCCTCGTCGTAGGCCGCTTGGTAGTCGAGATGGCCGTGCGCTTTGAGATCGGGGGGCAGGAACGCGAGGATGCCGTTGGCGACGATGCCTTTGGGCTTTTGGCCGTAAAGCATGGGCGTCATGTAGACGCCGAGCCCGAGCATGATGGTGGCGGCGATCATGCGCAGGACGCCGATCGATTCGCCGGGGTCGTCGTGCGGCAAGCGGAAGAAGCCGAAGAGGTACAAGGCGCACGCGAACGAGAGCACAATCCAGGCGACGAGAACGGTGTCGTAGTTGAAGAGCATGGGCTGGCCGGGGAACCAGGCGCTGTCGGTATTGGCGAGGAATTTGAGGGCGAACGCGAGTTCCAGAAAGCCCATCGTGACCTTGACGGTGTTGAGCCAGCCGCCCGATTTCGGCAGCGATCTGAGCAGCGACGGAAAGAGCGCGAGCAGGAAGAAGGGGGCCGCGAATGTCGTGGCGTAGACGAGGGCGCCGAGCAGGACGTGATGCCACGGCGGGGCGTTGGTGGCGATGGTCGCCAGCAGCAATCCCAGGAAGGGCCCGGTGCAGGTGAAGCTGGTGATGGTGAAGGTGAGCGCCATGAAGACGGTGCCGAGCATGCCCCCCTGGCCTTCGCGAGCGGAGGTAAATCGGGTGAGAAAGCGGGGCAACTCGATCTCGTACATGCCGAAGAGACTGAGAGCGAAGTAGAACATCGCCGCGCCCAGGATCAGGTTGAAAATGTGGTTATTGGCCCAGGTGACGATGAGATTCCCCAACAGCAGCACCGCCGCCGTCAGCACGACGACGATGGTGCCGCAGTAGACAATCGCCATCGGCAGGGCGCGGTGGTTTTCGCGTTCGGAGTGTTTGAGGAAGAAGTTGACGGTGATCGGGATCATCGGGAACACGCAGGGCGTCAGCAGCATGAAGAATGCTCCCCAAAACGCAGCGATCAGGAACCCCATGAGCTGATGCTGCGAACTTGCCGGCAGGTCGTCTATCTTGTTCTTGGCGTCCTCGATGCGCTTCTTGAGTTCGGCGCTGGGAGCCAGGATCTTGTCCGGCGCGATGCTCTCGACCTCGATCGGTAGAGCCAGTTTTCCGGGCCATTTCCCAGGCATGCAATTGCCGCTGTCGCAAATCTGGATCTTGAGTTCCTTGACCGACAAGACGTATTTGCCCGGCTTCGCGTTCGTCTCGACCGCGACGTCCTGCGTCCAGCGAAGCGGTTCGAAGATTTTCAGGATCGTTTCATCCTTGATCTTCACTTCCTTGATTTTCGCCGTCTCTTTGAGCCCTTCGAGCGGCACAATTCGGCCCTCGGCGTTGTCGAGTTCGTAGCGGAATCTCGGCTTCACCTTGTCCTTGATGGAGTACGTGTAGACTTCCGGATCGAGCGATCGGCCCTCGTAGACCACCTTGAAGACCTGGCCCGGGACGACCTTGATCGAGGGCTGAACCTGGTCGCCGACGAGGGCGCCCATCTTGATCTCATAGCGGTCGAAGGGCGTGAGATCTTTCTTTTCCGGCGACGTCGACATCGGCGCCGGCTCGGAGGCGGAGCGGATCGTGGTGTTCTTGCTCTGCTTCGCATCCTCGATCCGCTTGACCTCGGTAGCCGCGGGTTTGCTCGGTTCGTTGACTTCCCAGACATTGACGAACATTTTGGGCAGCGTCACCTCCGCGCCGTCGAGCGTTACCTTGGCGTCGAGCGCGTATTTGCCCCCCTTGAGTTTCGGATCGACGTAGACGTCCTGCACGATCCGCGCGGGGCCGGTCTCGGACTTCTGCAGCATCGGCTCCAGCGGCGTCAGGCCGCCCGCCGTCGCGTCGGTCTCGTAGGCAAAGCGCGCTTTGGCCACGGAGTCGATCTTGCTCTTGCTGAAATAAACAACGCGGAACATCTCGCCCTGGTTGACCTTCAGCGGCTGGCCCGCGGGCTTCTTCTCGTTGAGGCTGTGAAACGGGTCCGCTTCCGGCGTCTCGTGGTAGGGGTCGATGACCTTCATGGTCAACTCTTGCCCCGAGGCGACGGCGAACGCGGCGAACAGGCAGATCACGGCAGAGAGGGTGGTTTTCATATCATCCTGATGCGCTGGAGAGTGGGAAGCTGCTCGAAAGCCCAGGGATGGCTATCCCTGGGGACGCGCCGCCGTCGTGATTTTACCGCACTTCGCGTGAAAATTGCGATCTCGGGCGCGTCCCCAGGGATAGCCATCCCTGGGCTTTCACGGACGTCGGCGCTACTTCTTTTCCGCGACCTTCGCCGGCGCTTCCACGCCTTGCAGACGCAGCGTCGAAACGCTACTGGTCTTCATATCGACGACCTGGATGCGGTGACTATTCGTGTCGGCCACGTACAGTTTGTCTCCCGCGAACGACAGGCCCGCAGGCTCGTTGAACAATTTTAGCTTTGGGTCCGCCCCCAAAAACGTCGTGCACGTCTTCTTTACCGGGTCGATCAACTTGATCTTGTCGTTGTAAGTGTCGGCCACGTAGAGCTTGCCGTCGCGGTAGGCGACGCCCAACGCGTGCTGCAGGCGGACGGCGGTCCCCGTGCCGTCGATGTCGCCGAACTCGAACAGGCCCTGGCCGACCACGGTTTCGACCTTACGGGTAATGTCATACGGGACTGACCGGATGGCGGAAACTTCGCTGTCGGCGACGTACAGGCGTTTGCCGTCGGTGGCGAGGCCGCTGGGCTGGGCGAACTCCGATTCGAAGAGGTGGCCGTCCTTGATGTTCTCCCGGCCGTTGCCGGCGAAGGGCTTGAGTTTGTCGGCGGCAGGGTCGAAGGTCCAGATCTGGTGATGCCCGGCCATGGCGATGAAGATGCGGTCCTTGTGCACGAGCAGATCCCACGGGCTATTCATGCCGGTCTTGAGTCCGGGGCCGCCGCCCACGCGGTCGGTGCGGTCCTGCTCGCCGGTGCCGGCCACGGTTTTCACGGTCTTCTTCTGCAAGTCGAGGGCGCGTAGGACGTGATTCTTACGGTCGGCAACGTACAAGATTTCTCCCATCAGGCACATGCCTTGCGGGTCGCTGAACTGCGCCTCGTCGAAGGAGCCGTCCTTGAGGCCTTCTTCCCCGGTGCCGGCGATGGCGAGCTTTTTGCCTTCGAGATCGGTGACGACGATGCGGTGATGGGTGCTGTCGGCGATGAAGAGGCGATTGCCGGCGCCGTCGGCGGTGACCTTACCGGGGAAGAAGAGAGGCGTCTGTTCCTTCTCCTTGGCCAGGCCGAAATCGATGACGTCTTCTTTGAGCATCTTTTTGGCGCGGTACTGTTTGGCGAGTTTGCCGATGTAATCGTCGAGGGCTTCGTAGAGGCCTTCTCCGGAGCCGCGGGCGACGAGGTTGCCTTCGGGATCGATGAGCACGAGCGTGGGCCAGGAGTTGACGCGGTAGCGTCGCCAGATGGCCATGCGGGCGTCGTTGGCGACGGGGTGCTTGACCTGATAGCGGAGCACGGCCTTGCGGATGCTCTCGGTCTTTTCTTCGTTGGGGAATTTGGGGGAGTGGATGCCGAGCACGACGAGGATGCCGGGATACTTGGCTTCGAGCTTGGCGAGATCGGGGAGCGTGTGGATGCAGTTGATGCAGCAGAGGGTCCAGAAGTCCAGGACGACGATGCGTCCCTTGAGGTCGGCGATTCGGATGGGGGCCTTGGTGTTGACCCAGTCGACGGCGCCGTCGAGTTCGGGGGCGGCGACGCGTTTCTCTTCGTCCCTGTCGGCCTTCTTTTCGCTCTGGGCCTGCGCCCGCATGAAGGAGGGCGTGAGGTTGCTGTAGGCGAACCAGCCGAGGACGGCGAAGGCGAAGGCTCCGAGGATGAGCGGCAATCGATGGCGCATTTGGCGGACTCCTGACGGGAAAAGCGGTCGAGGTCTCGAATAGTTTACGGCTGGGCAACTACGGGGCCAAGCGACAAATCAGACGCCGGCGCGTTTGATCGTCAGGCGGGTGAAGACGTCTTGCAGCTCCCGATCCCAGTGGCTGCGGAACTGCCAGAGGCATTCGAAGCGGATCGTGTAGGCGGCGTCGCCGTCGTGCAGCGTCACGAACAGGAAGCGTTTGGTCTCGACGCCCTCGGACATTAATTTATAGTCGCCGAAGAGCGCCTTGGCGCCGTCGAGTTCTTGTTCCCGGGGGACGCCGTCCGCCTCGATGCGGAACTCTTTGGTTTCTTTGGCCTGGAAGACGTCCTGGGCGATTTTCTGCGTCTTGATCAAATCCGCGCCCTTATCATGTTTGACGACGCCGAGGATCGCTTGATTCAGTCGATTGTTCATCTTCGTGGCGAGTCGGCTGTGCAGTTCCAGCTCCGGACGGGTCGCCAAGTCCTCGGATTCGAACTTTTCCCACCTGCCCTTGAGCGTTTTGAAGACGAACGGCGGAGACGCGAACTCGTCGACAGCAGGTTCCCGCGCCACCCAGCCGGGGCGATTGGTCTTTAGCGTGAGCCGCCGTTCGAGGTCGGCGCGCAAGTCGTTTAGTTCTTTAGCGTTTGAGGTAGCAAAGAAGATCCAGTAACCGAAGCCGTGATGCCCAAGGGACACGCATTCGCCGTGCCACAGGACGGAATTGCGTTCGGCGCGGAAGGCATTCACTTGCGCGGGGGTCTTCAGGAACGTGAGC
>JBBQPM010000052.1:0-38908 GCA_038217425.1 Gemmatales bacterium | reverse complement strand
CAGATCGGGATCGCCCCAGCGGTCACGCTCAGCCCGAGCAGAATGTTCAGTAATCGGCACAGCGCCATCGACCACGGGCCGACCACCGTGCGCTTGAGCCAGCCGTCGTACAGAAAGATGGCCCCGACCAACAGCCCGGCCAACGTGCTCGAGCGCCAGGCTTGCTCCGGATTCCAAACGTCGGCCCCGACCGCAGCGCCGACGCCAAGTATTAGCAAAAACCAGCCGAGCAGCTTCGCCCGGCCGCGGGAGATCCGGCCCGAGGGCAACGGACGAAACGGGCGTTCGCGCAGATCCTGCTCGAAGTCGAAGACGTCGTTCCAGACCATGCCCGCGGAGTACAGCAACACGGAAGCGGCCAAAAGACACGCGAACGTGCCGAGATGCTCCGGCAAGGCGCGCAGCACCAGGGCGCCCAGGCAGATGTCGGCCATTGCAGTGAACGCGTTGGGGAGCCGAACCAGCTGGGCGTAGGCGAAGAACGTCTTCATGCGCCGGGGATTCCCCTGGCGTACGCCTCGAGGTCGGCGTACTGCACGAAGAAGTCGTGCTCCTGGACGCCCATGGGGTTCTTGAAGAAGCTGGCGAGGTGCTTGAGCACGCCCGTCTCGCCGCGGCGCTGTGACAGGAGGGTGAAGCGAACCATGTCGAGCAAGAGCGGCGCCGCCAGCAGCGAGTCGCAGCCTTGCCAGATGAACTGCAGCACCATCTTCGTGTTCAGGAATCCCTTGAAGTGAATGTGGTTCCACGCCGTCTTCCAGTCGTCCATCGAGGGGATGTACTCGATGGTGACGAGCGTGTTGGGCTTGTAGCCGACGATGGAGGAGACGACCTGGTCCTTGGTTCGGATCTTCGATTCCTTGTTGACGGGGTCGTCGAGGACGAGGCCGTCGCGGTTGCCGAAGATATTATGGCCGACCCAGGAGAGGATCTGGAAGTTGCGATGTTTGAACATCGGCGCCAGCGCGGACTTCATGAGCGTCTCGCCGGTCTTGCCGTCCTGCCCGGCCATGCACGTCTTGCGCAGCACCGCCAGTTCCTGGGCGGCGGGGAAGGACGAGCCGAGCGAGGGGGTGAAGTTGACATAGGGAAAACCGAGGTCGAGCGCCGCCCAGCCGTAGAGGGAGCTGGCGGGGACGACCGCGTCGGGCTTGGCCAGGAGCTTCGTGAACTCGGCCATTGACTGGTGGGCCGGGGTGAGGGTGGCCAGCGGTTCGGTGGAGGTGGCGTTGGCGACGATGACCTGATCGAGGTGGTGGTTCTTCTGGAACTCTTTGAGGTCGGCCTGGATGCGGTCGATGGCCTGGCGGGGCGTCTTGATTTCGCGGACGGCGTCGAGTTCGACGAGCTTGCCGATGGTATCGCCGGCGCCGAGGACGGTACCGGGGCGGACGTTAGCGTTCCAGTCGTCGAGGTCGGGCATACACGATTGCATCAATCCCGAGTCGAAGACGCCGGCGTGTTCGTGGAGTTGGCGCACGGCGTCGGCGAAGGAGCTGTCGCGGATTTCATGCCCGCCCACGACGAGCGTATCGAAGTCGTCGAGATCGAGGTGGGCGAAGACGGGGTTGGCGGAGACGAGGCTGGTGCGGTCCATGAGCTTGCGTTTGAGGGCGGCGATTCCCAGGACGGCGGTGGCGCTGACGCCGCCCCATGCTCCGATGAGCCAAAGACCGATGCGACGCGTTGTCATGGAGGTGTTCCGTTCGGAAGCTGGATTGCGTGGGAACCTTCATTGTCGGAAATGCATCCGCGCCGGTCAAGCGGCACGGGTCGACATCGCGCGTTCAAACGCCAACCCGATATCCTCGGGAGAGGATCTGCCTCGTCACGAACGCTTCGGCTCCGAAAATTGGGCGAGCGGCAGGAGATTATCTCCTGCCGCTCGCCCCAACCAAAGCGGTTGAAAAATCACATCTTCGCGATGACCGCGTCCGCGAACTCGCTGCACTTCACCTTCGTGGCGCCTTCCATGAGGCGGGCGAAGTCGTACGTCACCTTCTTGGCGCCGATCGCGCCGTCCATGCCCTGGATGATGAGATCCGCGGCTTCCGTCCAGCCCATGTAGCGGAGCATCATCTCGCCGGAGAGAATCACGGAGCCTGGGTTGACCTGATCGAGGTCGGCGTACTTGGGCGCGGTGCCGTGGGTGGCTTCGAAGACGGCGTGGCCGGTGAGGTAGTTGACGTTGCCGCCGGGGGCGATGCCGATGCCGCCGACCTGGGCTGCCAGGGCGTCGGAGAGGTAATCGCCGTTCAGGTTCATGGTGGCGATGACGTCGAATTCGTCGGGGCGCGTGAGCACCTGCTGCAGCGTGATGTCGGCGATGGCGTCCTTGATGAGGATCTTGCCGCTGGCCAGGGCCGCCTTCTGCTCGGCGTTGGCCGCGGGCTCGCCCTGAGCCTTCTTGGTCTTCTCCCATTGATCCCAGGTGTAGACCTTGTCGGCGAACTCGCGCTCGGCCAGGGCGTAGCCCCAGTTGCGGAAGGCGCCTTCCGTGTACTTCATGATGTTGCCCTTGTGCACCAGCGTCAGGCTCTTGCTATTGTTCGTGACGCAGTACTCCAGGGCCGAGCGGATCAGACGTTCGCTCCCCTCCCGGGAAACCGGCTTGATGCCGATGCCGCTCGATTCGGGGAAGCGGATCTTGCTGTATTCTTTGGGGAAGGCCTGCTTGAAGAGTTCGAGGAACTTCTTGTTGCCTTCGGACCCGGCTTCGAACTCGATGCCGGCGTAGATGTCCTCGGTGTTCTCGCGGAAGATGACCATGTTCACTTTGTCGGGCGTCTTGACCGGCGAAGGAACGCCCTTGAACCAGCGGACGGGGCGCAGACAGACGTACAGGTCGAGCATTTGGCGGAGGGCGACGTTGAGGGAGCGGATGCCGCCGCCGATGGGGGTGGTGAGGGGGCCTTTGATGCCGACGAGGAATTCGCGGAAGGCGTCGACGGTTTCGTCGGGGAGCCAATTTTGCAGTTTGGTGAAGGACTTTTCGCCGGCGAGGACTTCCATCCAGGCGATCTTGCGTTTGCCGGCGTACGCCTTGGCGACGGCGGAATCCAGGACGCGTACGGAGGCGCGCCAGATGTCGGGCCCGGTGCCGTCGCCCTCGATGAACGGGACGATGGGGTTGTTCGGGACCGTGAGTTTGCCGGCGGACATCGTGATCTTTTCGCCGGCGGGGACTTTGGCGTGGACGTACGGCATGGAATTCACCTGGAGCGACTGCGTTGCGGGTAGGACAAACGATTCCAATGGTATATGAGCGGCAAGATGTTCCGCCTGCGCCGAGTTTGCGGGCGCGGGCGTTTTGCCCAGACTTCGTGCCCGGCACGGGCGCCTCGCTTTGCCCGCGCGGCATTTCAGGCAGTCCACGGGAAGGACGCCGCGTCGGCGTAGTTTGGAGCGTCGGCGCTCGATTTCGGCGAAGCGGGGCGGACTTCGGGTTGCCCGCGCGCCGATGCTGAGGGAAGCGAATCCGGGCGCGGTCCACGGTGGACATCTGCCCTGGGGTTCGTAAAGGTAGACAACGATGGTAAAGTTTGCGTTGTGGATGGGCGAGGAGTTGGCGGAGGGGGAGTGCGCCGGGTGCCGACGCCCTTCGCGCTGGAAGAAGGGCCCGCAGGTGGGGCAGGGCCTGTATCACGACCCGATTTGCCGGGAATGCGCGAAAGTCGAGGCGCCGGAACTGCTGGCGCTCCTGGATTTGGCGCTGCTCGCCGACAAGGTGGGGCGCAACAACCGACATCTTTTGACGCCGCCGATGGAAGCGATGCTGGAACTGACGCGGGCGGCGGAAACGTTCGCCTGTGCGGTCCCCCGGCAGCGCCCGGCGGCCTGAACCGGGAGATTTTCATGCCGCAGCCGCTCGCGCAACGTTTCGCCGAATATGCTCACGGTCTAAAGTTCAGCGACCTGCCGCAGGCCGCGGTGCACGAAGCCAAGCGGCGCTTCATCGATTCCTTCGCGACCGCCGTCGGCGCCATGGATTCCGAGGCGTACGCCATCGCTCGCAAGTGCGCCGAGCGCGTGCGCAGCACCCCCCCTGCGTCGATGTTGGAAGGCGGCGAGACGAGCATCGAATGGGCGACGTTCGTCAACGGGCTGCTCATCCGCTACCTCGATTTTAACGACACGTACCTCTCGCTGGAGCCCGCCCATCCCAGCGACAATCTCGCCGCGGTCCTCTCCGTGGGCGAGATGGTCGGCGCCAGCGGCGCGGAGATGATCGTCGCCGCGGTCCTGGCGTACGAGATCCAGTGCCGGCTGTGCGATGCGTCGAGCCTGCGCAAGAACGGCTTCGATCACGTCACCTACGGCGCCATCTCCAGCGCCGTCGCCGCCTGCAAGCTCATGAAACTCTCGGTGACGCAGACGACCCACGCCATCGGCCTGGCAGGCGTCGCCAACACAGCGCTGCGGCAGACGCGCTCGGGCGAACTCAGCATGTGGAAGGGCTGCGCCTTCGCCAACGCGGCGCGCAACGGCGTCTTCGCGGCGCTCTTGGCCGCCGACGGCATGACCGGCCCGGCGCCCATCTTCGAGGGTGATCTCGGCTTCATGAAGCTCCTCACCGGCCCCTTCGAAGTCGCCGAGTTCGGCGGGCCCGGCCGCGACTTCATGATCACCGGCACCTACATCAAATATTGGCCCGCGGAGTATCACTCGCAGAGCGCCATCGACGCCGCCTTGCAACTTCGGCCCCAGATCAACTCCCTCGACGACGTCGTCAGCCTCGACATCCACACCTTCGACGCCGCCGTCGACATCATCGGCAAAGACCCCGAAAAATGGCATCCCAAGACGCGCGAGACCGCCGACCATAGTCTTCCTTACTGCACCGCGGTGGCTCTGACGGACGGGGACGTCACCCTCGCGCAGTTCACGCCCGAGCGCATCGCCGACCCGAAGTTGCTGCAGCTGATCGCCAAGATCAAGATCCACCGCGACAAGGAGCTTTCACTCCGCTACCCGTTCGGCATCCCCAATCGCCTGACGATGAAGCTCGCGGATGGCCGAACGTTGGTGAAAGAGGTGGAGTTCCCGCGCGGGCACGCACAGAACCCGATGACCGACCTCGAAGTGGAGGCGAAGTTCCGCGGGCTGGCGCAGCCGCGCTACGGCGACAAGGTCGCTGGCATGTTGGCGGCGTGCTGGAACTTGGAGACCGCGAAGGCGAAGGATTTGATCGGGTTGTTCGACAAGAGCCCGCAGCGCTAGCAAGGTCTGTCTTTCCGAGCCCGAAACGTGAGCGCCGATTTACTGCACGGCAAGAGCCCGCAGCGCCAGCAAGGTCTGAAATCGATCCTTGCTGGCGCTGCGGGCTCGGAAGCGCGAGAGTGAGGTTACCTTGCACTCACCTGGTAACAGAGCAGAATCCCTTGATCGCGCAGGAAGAGCTTGCCGCCGGCGACTACCGGATGGGCCCAGGCGCGGTCCTTGGCCCGTTCGGGCTGTGCGAATCGTCCCTTCTCGACGTACGACTGCGGATTGACTTCCACCAGCGCCACGGGTCCGGATTCGCTGCGGACGTAGAGATGGCCGTCGGCGAAGGCGATCGAGCCCTTGCCGACGGACTTGTTTTCCCAGGCGATCTTGCCGGTTTCGATGTTGACGCAGAGGAGTTTGCTGCCGTTGGTGCCGTAGAGGAAACCATCGAGGAGGATCATGCCGCCGTGGTGGTTTTGCATTTCGTTCAGGAAGTACTTTTCGACGGCCTGGAATTTGTCATCTTTCTTGGAGATCTCGGCGAGTCCGCCGCCGGTGCCGTAAGCGGAGGCGGCGAAGACGGCGTTGCTGCCGACGAGGACGGGAGTGGAGATGTTGGCGGTGCGATTGGCGGGGCGGTCATAGTTCCACAGGAGTTTGCCGGTGCGGGCGTCGACGCCGATGACGCCGCCGGACAGGAACTGGATGTACTGCCGCACGCCTTCGATTTCCGCGACGATTACCGAAGAGTAACCCGCGGTGGTGTAGTTGCCTCCTTTTTTACCCATGACGGCGGGGAGCCCTGTCACGTCGGATTTCCAGATCACCGAGCCGTCGGCGAGATTTAGCGCGACGATCGGGTGTTCGCCGCCGGGGGTGCAGACGAGCGTTCGGCCGTCGACGAGCGGGGATTCGCAGTACGCCCAGCCGCCGGACCTGCCGCCGAAGTCCTTCTTGAAGTCTTTGGTCCAGCGTGGTTCGCCGTTGGCGGCGTCGGCGCAGAGCAGGATGCCGTTGGAGCTGATGACGTAGATCAGGTTCCCGGCGACGGTGGGCGTCGAGCGGGGTCCAGGGTAACCGCCGGCCGTGGCGCCGAAGGGGGTGGCCCACTGGCGTTGCCCGGTACTGGCGTCGATGCAGATCAGGCTTTCGACTTTCTTCTCGTCGGCGCCCAGGACGAAGAGGTTCCCGCCGGCGACCGAGGGAGTGGAGAAGCCCGTGCCCAGGTCGGAATATTTCCAGAGTAGGGTCGGACCGTCCGCGGGCCAATCTTTGAGCAGGCCGCGTTCTTTGGAGAGTCCGTTACGATCGGGGCCGCGCCATGAGGGCCAATCGCCCGGTTGGGAGGGCAATTGCGCTTGCGCCAGCGAAGCGGATGCGAGAAGGAGGAAGAAAGACGAACGGAAGGAAGCCATGAATCGCTCCAGGGGGAGGACAAAGAAGGCGGGTGTGCAGTAATTATAGTGAGAATCAGATGGGGCGGACGAGCCGGAGGAAGTAGATGCCCGAACCCTTTTCACCGGGAACGAGCGTGTGTGGCCTGGGTTTGTCGGCATCTTTCTGAATGCACAGATGCCAACCGTCCCGGTCCAGTTCGTAGATGCCGCGATGGATTTGGCCTTTTTCTTCGCCGTCGATGATTTCCAGATCGATCTGTTTGGGGACGACGTCGTCGCGAAGAGCGATGCGCCAGAGGGTCTCGAGTTTCTCGCCTTCGATTTTGGAGATGAGATGATCGTCGACGGAGAGCTGGATCTTGAGCGTCTCCCAGCGCTGGTTGCGTTCCTCTTCGCCGAAGGAATAACTGATGGTCCAGGTTCCCTGGAGAACGCGCAAGTCGCCGGTATAGGAACTACAGCCCAGCGGCAGGAGCAGGAATAGCGCGAGGGCTCGGCACATGGAAGGACTCGGAGAGAATCTAGCGAAAGAGGTTGAGGCCCGTATAATTTATGATAATCTCGCCGCGGGTGGCGGGCTATTCTTTTTTGGAGGAGACAATCATGGCTTTCACCTTACCGAGTCTGCCTTACGCCCCGGACGCCCTGGAGGCGGCCATCGACAAGGCGACGATGGAAATCCACCACGGCAAACACCATAAGGCATACGTCGACAACGTGAACAAGGCGCTCGAGGCACACCCGGCGCTGGCGGCGAAGCCGGTCTGCCAGCTCCTGCGCGAGATCAAGGAAGTCCCCGAGACGATCCGCCAAGCGGTCATCAACAACGGCGGCGGGCACGCCAATCACGCGATGTTCTGGGAAATCATGGGCCCCGGCGGCGGCAGCCCCAGCGGTCCCCTCGCCGACGACATCACTGCGACGTTCGGCGGCCTCGATCAATTCAAGGCCCAGATCAAGCAAGCCGGCGTGGGCCGATTCGGCTCCGGCTGGTCCTGGCTCGTCCTCGCCGACGGCAAGCTCCAGGTCCACTCGACCGCGAATCAAGACAGCCCCTACATGGTCGGCCAATCCCCGATCCTCGGGCTCGACGTCTGGGAACACGCCTACTACCTCCGTTACCAGAACAAGCGTCCCGACTACATCGACGCCTGGTGGAGCGTGGTCAACTGGACAAAGGTCGCCGAGCGCTACGCGAAGGCGAAGGCCGGCACGCTGTAGGAATCTCGAGGTTTTCGTTTAGCGCTCGCCAGGACCCTTGCGAGCGCTAAACGAACGTTCGCGGAGGAACGTTATGCAACTCGCCGATCTTCATCGCGCCGTGCAGGCCGCGCTCGTGAGCAAACGGCTCGGCACGCCGGTCTTCGTCCGTTACCTGTATCATCGGCCCGACGACAAGCAGCCGTCCGCCACGCTCGCCAAGACCGTGGCCCAAGTGCAGGGCTGGATCGGACAGCCGCTGCAGCGCCTGGTTGCAGTCGGCACTGCGGAGCATCGGCACATCTCGCTGAGTCTGGAGTTTCAGAAGGGCGCCACCGCCCTGGTCGCGTGGACCGGGGCGCCGGGCCGCGAAGGCGTCGACCTGATGCTCGTCGGCAATCACGGCGCCGTCTATCACGACGCGGGGACGGCCCTCCTCTGGGATGATGGCCTGGCCGACGACAAACGCGACGTCGACGCCCATCTCGTCGACCTGATCAATCGGGCGCTCAAATCCAATCGGCCCGAAACCGCGGGAGGCAAGCCATGAACCCCAAGTACGGCGTCCTGCTCGTCACCGGCGGACATACGCACCAGGAAAACTACGGCGCCGCGTTCCTCGCCGATCCGCGCTGCCGCATCGTCGGGCTCGCGGACGAGAAGACGGTCGATCGTCGCCGTCGGGATCTGAACGATCGCCTTGCCAAGCAGTTCAAGGTTCCGCACCTGGAGGATCTCGACGCCGCCTTGGCGATGCAGGGCGTCGACATCGTCTGCATCTGCGCGGAACCCGAACGGCGCGGACGCATCGCGCTCAAGTGCGCCCAGGCGGGCAAGCATCTGTATCTCGACAAGTCGCTGGTTCCGGCGCTCGCCGAGGCCGACGCCTTGCTCGCCGAGGTGCAGCGGCAGAAGCTGCGCAGTCATATGTTCTCGTTCATCACCCAGCCCTGGGCGCGGCAAGCCAAGCGCGTGCTCGACAGCAAGAAGCTCGGCAAACTCCTCGCGATCCACGCCGAGTGTTTTTTCTCCAAGGGCCGAACCGGCACGGCGAACCTCGACCGGCCGCGCACCGAGGAATTCCCGCCGCGCCGGCATCAAGTGATCGAGGCCAAACGCGAAATGGACAACTGCGGCGTCTACCCGATCACGCTCATCCGCTGGCTCACGGGCCTGCGTTTCCGCACGCTCCACTGCGTCACCGGCAACTACTTCTTTCAGGAACATCAGAAGCACAACGTGGAAGACTTCGGCCTGATCCAGGGAACGCTCGACGAGGGATTGCCGTACACGATCAGCACGGGCCGATACGGTTGGCAGACGCATCCGGGCTTCGGCTCGAATCGCTTGATGTTGGTGGGGAGCGAGCAGACGGCGGTGATCGACGCGCATCGTCCGCGTTTGGAGATGTACACGGACGAGACGCCGTGGACGCCGCCCAACACGCATGCGCAGGATCCGATGGGATTCTGGTCGAGCACGATGCAGGAGGTGCACATGCGGCCGAAGACGGTGTGGCCGCCCGCGGGCTCGGCGCCGGTGAGCGATCAGGCCTACTTCCTGGACCGTCTGGACGCGGGTCAGGACAGCGAGATCAACGTCGCGGAGGCGGTGCTGAGCACGGAGGCGTTGGTGGCGGCGTACCAGTCGGCGGCGCAGAAACGCGTGGTGACGCTGCCGCTGCCGCGGGGGTGAGAGATGGAATATCGATCAGCCGAATAGGTCTTGCAACAATTCGTCGCGATCCAAGGCAAAGTGATCGGCGACGTCCTTGAGGATGTCGGATAAGGTGCCGATCTTTACAGGGTCGTGGTCGGGTACTGTCACATGGTGCTCGCCGTTCTGGTTGGTTGTCAACCGGACGTGTGAGCTTTTGCGGCGCGAAACCACGTAACCGAATTTCGCCAACGCCTTGACGAGATCGGAGCCCGTGAGATCGCGAGGAATTTTCATGGCGTCAACACTTCATCGCGCACGAAATGAAGTCGAATCAGCGCTGGGCCCTGCCCGTCCTCGAAATGACAAGACACCGCGTCGCGGATGTTGCGGCGAAGGTCTTCGAGATTGTCGGCTTCGGTGAAAATCGATTCGCCGAGCGCTCGGGCGGTATAGCCCCCCTCGACCGCGTCTTGCACCAGGAAAATCACTTCGCTCATATAGTTCCCTCCTTTCTACCCAATCCGTGGAAACAGTGGCTTCACCTTGCCCGCTTCCAGCGCCGCCGTCACGCGCACGTCGTCCGCGTACTTCCCCGCGGCCGCGGCGTCGGCGTACTGCACGCTCTCCCATGGCTGCGCAAAGTTGAAGCCGCGGTAGATCGTCTCGCTCGAGCGCGGCAAGAACGGCTTTAACAAAATCGTGATTCGCCGAAGCTGCTCGACCAGCGTGAACAGCACCTCCTTGGCGGCGTCCTTGTCGGTCTTCACCAGCTTCCACGGTTCGGTCTTTTCCAGGTATTGATTCATCGGTACGGTGAATGCGAGCCAAATCTTTTCGAGCGCAACGCTGTAATGACACGCTTCGACGTTGGTCCGTACTTGCTTCACAATTGCTACTAGTTCCGGTTCGATCTCGGTCGGCGTTCGTCCTGCGGTCCCAGAAAGCACGCTGTCATAGTTCTTGCTGATGAGCGTCACGCCACGGCTATACAGGTTTCCGAGCTTGTTCGCGAGGTCAGCATTGAAGACGTCCGCGAACCGATTCCAGGAGAACTCGCCGTCGCCGGGGAAGGGGCATTCTCGCAGGAAATAATACCTAAATGCTTCGCTGGAGAACTTGGTGACGATCTCCATCGGCTCGACGACGTTGCCGAGCGACTTGCTGATCTTGTCGAGCGTGCCGGTCTTGTCGTCCTTGATGTAGACGAAGCCGTGGCCGAACACCGTGCGCGGCACGGGCAGCTCCGCGGCCATCAGCATCGCGGGCCAAAGGGCGCAGTGGAAGCGGGTAATGTCCTTGCCGATGAAGTGGACGTCGGCGGGCCACCACTGGTTGAACTTCTCATCGTCGGTTCCGTACCCGATCGCGGAGACGTAGTTGAGCAGTGCGTCGAACCAGACGTAGATCGTGAACTCCGGATCGAACGGCACGGGAATACCCCAGGTCTCGCCGGTGCGCGTGATGTTGACGTCGCGCAGTTCCCCCTTCACGAGCGTCACGACTTCGTTGCGTCGGCTCTCGGGCTGAATGAAATCGGGATGTTCCTCGTAAAACGCGAGCAACCGATCTTGAAACTTCGAGAGGGCGAAGTAGTAGCACGGCTCGGTTCGGCGGATCGGCGCCTTCAGATGCGCGGGGCACAGGCCGCCCGCTTCCTTCACCTCTTTGTCCGTCTTGAACGCCTCGCAGCCGTCGCAGTACCAGCCTTCGTAGCCCCCCTTGTAGATGTGCCCGGCGTCGAAGACTTTCTGGATGAACTTCTGACACGCGGCGTGATGCCTCGGCTCCGACGTCTGGATGAAGTCGTCGAAGCTGATGTCCAGGGCGCGCCAAACTTCCTGGAACTGACGGGCCATGTCGTCGCAGTATTCCTTGACGTCCCGGCCCAGCTCCTCCGCACGGCGCGAGACTTTGACCGTGTTCTCGTCGTTGCCCATCAGGAAGTGGACCGCGTAACCCTCTTGCCGGCGATAGCGGGCCTGCACGTCGGCGCCGATCTTTTCGAACGCGGTGCCGATATGGGGCCGACTGTTGGGGTAGTCGATGGCGGTCGTCAGGTAGAACTTCTTCGTCACGGGTTCAGACTCCTTTGGGGCTCGACTTTGCTATCATATCAAGAGCGCCAGCCAGCGTATTCTCAAGGAATTCGGACGTCCCCGCATGAATGTCACGTATCGCACCGCACGCGGCCGACCCACCCCCATCGGGGCGAGCGCCGGCAGCGAAGGCATCAACTTCGCTCTCGTCAGCCGGCACGCGAACACGGTGAGTCTCGTCCTCTTCCCGCTCCATGGCGACGACACGCCCATGGCGGAGATCCCGCTCGATTATCACATCAATCGCACGGGCCGGCACTGGCACATCACCGTCATGGATCTGCCCAACGCGTTTCGCTACGGCTGGCGCGTGGACGGTCCCGCCGGACCCACGCATCGCTTCCATCCCGAACACGTTCTCATGGATCCAGCCGCCCATCTGGTTTCCGACGGCGACGTCTGGGGCGGACAAACCCACCGCTTTCAAGGACCCTGGACCGCCAACCGCGGTTCGCATCGAAAAAGCGTCTACGTCGGCAGACGCTTCGATTGGCGCCAGGATTCGCCCCTCAACGTGCCGATGGCCGACACCATCCTCTACGAACTCCACGTCCGCGCCTTCACCTGCGACTCGAGTTCCGGCGTCCCCCACGCCGGCACGTTCGCCGGGCTGCGCGAGAAAATCCCGTACCTCAAAGAACTGGGCGTGACTGCGGTCGAGCTGCTCCCCGTCCACGAATTCGACGAGGACGACTGCCCCTTCTCGAATCCATTTACGGGCGAACGGCTACGGAACCTTTGGGGATACAACAGCATCGCCTTTGCCGCGCCCAAGGCCGCGTATGCCGCGTCGGCGCCCGATCATGGCCAACTCCTCGAGTTTCGCGAGATGGTGCGGGCCTTTCACGAAGCCGGCATCGAAGTCATTCTCGACGTCGTCTTCAACCACACCGGCGAAGGGGACGATCGCGGCCCCACCTACTCCTTCCGCGGACTCGACAACGATCTGTACTACATGCTCAGCCCCGAGGGGAAATACCTCAACTTCTCCGGTTGCGGCAACACCGTCAACTGCAACCATCCCGTCGTCCGCAACATGATCGTCAACTGCCTGCGTTTCTGGATCGCCGACATGCACATCGACGGCCTGCGCTTCGATCTCGCTTCCGTTTTCGGCCGCGACTCGAAGGGGAACGTCATGCTTGAGCCGCCCATCGTCGAGATGATCGCCGAGGACGGCGTGCTCGCGGATACGAAGCTGATCGCCGAGCCCTGGGACGCGGGGGGGCTTTATCAGGTCGGCGACTTTCCGTGCGGGCAGCGTTGGTCGGAGTGGAACGGCAAGTTCCGCGACGACGTCCGCAAATTCTGGCGCGGCGACTTGGGGACGGTGGGCGATTTCGCCACCCGCATCTGCGGCTCCGCCGACCTCTACGAAAAGGCCGGCCGAGCCCCCTGGCATTCCATCAACTTCATCACCTGCCACGACGGTTTCACCCTCTGCGATCTCGTCTCTTACAACAACAAACACAACGAGGCCAACGGCGAAGCCAATCGCGACGGCATGAACGACAACAACTCCTGGAACTGCGGCGTCGAAGGCCCTACCACCCATCGCGGCGTCCTCAACCTGCGTCTGCGGCAAGCCAAGAATCTCATGGCCACGCTCTTTCTCGCGCAGGGCACGCCGATGATGCTCGCCGGCGACGAGTTTCTGCGGACGCAGAAGGGGAACAACAACGCCTGGTGCCAGGACAACGAGCTGAGCTGGGTAGACTGGAATCTGACGCAGAAAAACCCCGGCTTCCTCCGCTTCACGCAGATGCTGACGAAGCTGAGGAAACGCCATCCGGCACTTCGGCGCACGACATTCTTCCGCGGCTCCGGACCCAACAACGAGTTCCCCGCCGACATCATCTGGCATGGTCCCGAAGCGTTCGAGCCCGATTTCAGCTACAACAGTTTGGTGCTCGCCTTCTGCCTGAACGGCCAGCAGACGGGCCGGGAACCCGACCGCGACATCTACGTGGCGTGCAACGCGTGGGGCGAGGCGATCCTGTTCCGCATCCCCCCCGCGCCGAACGGCAGGCGCTGGCGCCGTGTGATCGACACCGCGCAGCCGAGCCCGATCGACATCGTCGACATCGACGAGGGCCCGATCGAGCCGGCGGGGAGTTTGTACCCGGTGACGTCGCATTCGCTCTTGATGCTGGTGTCGGAAGAGTTGTGATTGCCGTGTTTGTCCCCGTTTAGCGCTCACACGACGCCACGCGAGCGCTAAACCAAGGTCGCCTCGACCGCCCTGCCTTCATACTTCAATAACACACCCTCTCTCTCCGAGTTCCACTCATGACCGGCTCTCTCCCGTCGAAGCCGACCTCGATCCGTTATCTCGTCCTCGCCTGGGCGTGCTCGCTGTCGATGATCACGTACATCGACCGCGTCTGCATCAAGCAGGTCGAGGGCCAAATCTCCGCGGACCTGGGCCTCACGTCGCAGCAGTTCGCCTGGGTCTTCGCCGCGTTCGCCCTGTCGTACTCCCTGTTCGAAGTCCCCAGCGGCTGGCTGGGCGATCGCATGGGGCCGCGCCGCGTGCTGATGCGCATCGTCCTCTGGTGGTCGGTCTTCACCGCGCTCACCGGCTACATCTACAAGTTCGAATGGACCTTGTCGCTGGGGCTCTTCACGCTCACGATCACCAGTTTCGGCTGGCTCGTGGCGGTCCGTTTCCTGTTCGGCATGGGCGAAGCGGGGGCGTATCCCAACATCGCCCGGGCGCTGCGTTCGTGGTTCCCGTATCAGCGGCGCGGCTTCGCCCAGGGCCTGATGTGGATGTTCGCACGCTGGGGCGGCGCGGTGGCGGCGCCGCTGATCGCCCTCTTTTCGATGACGTACCTCGGCTGGCGCGGCGCTTTCTACCTCTTCGGCATCATGGGCATCGTCTGGGTCCTCTTCTTCTGGTACTTCTTCCGCGACACGCCGATCCAGCACCCCGCCGTCAACGATGCGGAAAAACTCGTCTGCCTCGGCAAAGCCGGCGTGCCGACCCTCGCTGTCGACTTTCGCCCGATGCTCCCTTATGCCCTGGCGTACGTCGCGGCGGCGATCGCGTTCGGCGGTCTGTCCTGGCTGCTCGATTGGCCGCTCACCGTGACTGTGCCCACGATCATCGGCTCGCTCTGGCTCATCCTGATTTCCGTCTCGCTCGTCGTGCAATCGCGCACGGAACGCGAAATTCCCCCGACGCTTGCCGAAGGCCAAATTCGGCCGGCGATTCCCCTCGAGAAGCCGGCGCCGATCAGCTGGCGACACATGCTCGCCAGTCCGACCCTCTGGTTCCTCAGCGTGATGTACTTCTGCAGTAACGCCGGCTGGTGCTTCTTCATCACCTGGGATGCCCGGTACTACAAGCAAGAACTGGGACTCTCCGGCAACGCCCTCATGATCGCGCTCGGCGCCCCCCTCTTCTTCGGCGGCATCGCCTGCCTCAGCGGCGGACTCACCACCGACCGCATGGTCCGCGTCCTCGGCCCGCGCTGGGGGCGAACCCTGCAAGGCTTCATCGCCTACTTCCTCGGCGGCGTCTTCTTTCTGCTCGCTTTGTGGGTGCATGATCCCCTGTGGACGGTCGTCTTCCTGTGCATCGCCTCGTTCCTCAAAGACATGGCAATGGGCGTAAGCTGGGCGACCTGCATCGACATCGGCCATCGCTACTCGGGGACGGTGTCGGGTTTCATGAACATGATCGGCAACATGGGCACAGTGGTCGGCCCCATCGCCGTCGCCGCCCTGGCGACGCCCGAAGGTCAGCCGGAGCGTTGGTATCTGGCCCTGACGTTCTCCGCGATCATGTTCTTCATCGCGTCGCTGGGCTGGGCGTTCATCGATCCGCGGCGGGTGATCGTCTACGCCCCGGGCGACGAGCCGCACGATTGAGCCGCGCGAAAGCCCAGGGATGGCGATCCCTGGGGAAGCGCCGGGGATCGTCACTTTCAGAACGAACGCGAGGAAATCGCGCATGTGGCGTTTCCCCAGGATCGCCATCCCTGGGCTTTCTTAGATCGTCACTTCTCGAACGACCGCGAGGAAATGGTGCTGGGCGACGCAGGGAGCGGCGTCTCTGGACTTTCGGGGTGCATCAGCAGTACGCGGACGTCCATGACGTTGGTTTGCGTCAATCCCGTCTTCAGCAGCCCGCCGGCGCTCTCGAAAAACACATACGCTTCGTTGCGCGCCAGCGCCACCCCGAGCTCGAGATGCTTTTCCTTGACGGCGACGAGCGTCTCGGCATCGACCCAGGCGCCGGCGGCGTCGGTCGGGCCATCCTCGCCGTCGGTGCCGCCGCACAATAACAGCGTCCCGTTCAGGCCGACGCGCTGCATCTTCGCCAGGAATGCGAGCGCAAACTCCTGGTTTCGGCCCCCTTTGCCCGGGTCGTCCGACAGCGTCACCGTGGTTTCGCCGCCGCTCAGGATGCACGCGGGAATCAGCAGCGGGATCCCCTGTTCGCGGACGCTACGGCAGATCCCGGCCAGGGCAACTGCCACCTGTTTCGTCTCGCCTTCGATATAGGAACCGAGATTGAGCACCGCGTACCCCAGGGATTTCGCGTGGGCCTCGGCGACGGCGAGGGCGCGGACGTTGTTGCCGAGGATGCGGTTGCGAACGCGCGACGACAGCTCCTTCGGGGTTTCGCTGATTTGCCCGCGCACGCCGCGCTGGAAGTGTTCCGTGACGCCGAACGGGATCATTTCCGAGAGGCGATACTTTTGCAGCACGGACCAGGCATTGGCGAACGTCGTGGGATCGGGAGCGGTCGGGCCGGAGGCGATGACGTCGAGCGGATCGCCGACCACGTCGGAGATGATGAGGCTGTAGAGGCGTCTGCCGGCAAACGTATGAGCGAGTCGGCCCCCCTTGATGGCGCTGAGGTGCTTGCGGACGGCGTTCATCTCGTCGATCGAGGCGCCGCACGCGTGCAGGTAGCGCGTGACGGTTTGCTTGTCCGCCAGGCTCACGCCCGGAGTGGGCGCGGGGAGCAAGGCGGAACCGCCCCCCGAAAGCAGACACAGCACCACGTCGTCAGGCCCGGCGCCCTGCACCAACTGCAGAATCGTCTCGGCGCCGGCGACCCCCGCGGGCGTCGGATGATTGCTCGCCAGCGGCCGAGCGGCGTGTAAGTGGATCTTCTGCGTCGGCACTTCAGTCCCGGCCGGGACGTTGATATGACCTTCCAGCTTCGGCAAAAATTCAACGAGCAGCCGTTCCACCGCCGCCGCCATCGCCGCGCCCGCTTTGCCCGCGCCGACCACCACGATCCGCGCCGCCTCTTCCAGATCGCGACGCAGTTCCGGCTCGGCCAGCGCCTCCGCGAGCAGCGGACCCGGTAGGACGGCATCGACGCCCGCTTGCCAGATCGCCTGGGCATTCTCACGCAGTACGCTCAAACTCGTGCTCATTTCTTGTTCTTCGAACCGTTCGGCAGATTCTCGCTGCCGATCTCCAGCCGCAAAATCTCTTCCGTGTCCTCGACCCCCTGCGGATCGCGCTGCCGTTGCTCCTGAATGAACGTCGCCGCTTCCGGCCGCGGCGATTGCAGCGCGAAACGCACGATCGCCCGCTTCACCACCGAGATGCTGTGCGACTTCCTACCGTAGTAATCGAGCACCTCAGGCGTCCGATCCCAGACGTTCCACTTGCGCAGATCGTCGACCGCGAAGTCGGACATATCCGGCACGCCCATCAGCTTGGCGACCGCCGACTCCGCCTGCGCCTTCGAGATTACGTCGTTGCGTTCTTTGTGAAAGAAACGAAGCGACTGCAAGGCGTTGTACCGCAGCGTGAAGTCTTGCTTCGGATCGAGCATTTTCTGTTCGAGCAGCTCGAATCCCTTGGCCGGCTCGAGCATGGCGTAGCCGGAAAACATGCCGGCGATGCCGGAGTTCTTGTTGCGTTCGGGATCGACGATCATGCTGCGCAGAAACTCCGCGTGCTTGGCGTTGCCGCTGTGTCCCAGGAGCGACGAGTACAGGCCGTAGCGAAATGATAGCGTCTTTTCGTCCTTGAGCCAGCTGAGAATCAGGTCGGCGTCGAGATCCTTGGCCATGCCGCGATAATCCGAATAGTCCGCCTTGGCGAACTCGCGATAAGCGTCGAGCGAAACTTCGCTCTCCTTCGATTCGAGATAATCGAACGCATGCCGCAGCCGATCGCCGGGCGAACGGTCCTTGACCTTGAGCGCCCCGCGCAGGTAGCTCAACACGTCGGCGTCGCTCTTGACGGAAATTCCGCGGTAGGGATCGAGGTTGCCCTTGTAAACGTGGCAAAATACGAGAAACTTAAACTCGGTTCGCTGAATGTACATCGGCAGCGTGATCGTCTTCTTGTCCTTCAGGAACGCATGATCCTTGAGCACCGCTTCGATCACCAGATCGGTCGTGCCGGCGAAATCCTTGAGCTGCGCCTTCTCGAGTCGCCCCAGGACGATAAGGTCCGCCTCGCGAAAATCTTCGAGAATGGTCGGCGTGCTCACGCTGTCGCAGAACGGACAGGCGGCGAGCGGCGGGAGCGGTAGAGTCAGTAGAACGATGCCGAGCAAGATGCGGAACTTCATGAAAAACCTCGCCGAGAGGAGTGCGTGCGGATCATAATATCATTATGGACGAAGCACGCCGCGAATGACAATGGAAAAAACATGCTCCGCGCCTTCTCGATAACGCTGCTGTCCCTCCTCGCGCTGGCGTCGTCCGCCTCGGCAGAGACGGTCGACTTTCGCCGGCAGGTGATGGCCGTCCTCTCGCGCGCCGGCTGCAACGCCGGCACGTGTCATGGCAATCTCAACGGCAAAGGGGGCTTTAAACTCTCCCTCCGCGGCGAAAGCCCCGAACGCGATCACCTCGCCCTCACTCGCGAACAGCAGGGCCGACGCCTCAATCCCCTGCTCCCCGACGACAGCCTCCTCCTGCTCAAAGCAACCGGCCGAATCGCCCATGAAGGAGGTCCGCGCTTCACCCCCGCGAGCCAGGAGTATAAACTCGTCCGCGCCTGGATCGAGCAGGGCATGCCCCTGGGCGCCAAGACCGCGCCGTTCGCGAAGATCGAAGTCAGCCCCGCGGAAGCGTACCTCGAAGTCGACGCCCCGACAATCGCCGTCCGTGTCTGGATTCACGATGCCCAGGGGGGCAAACGCGACGTCACCGATCTCGCGGTCTTCGAGTCGTCCAACCCCATGATCGAAGTGACCCGGCAGGGCCTCGTCGAAACGCGCACGCTCGGCCAGGCGACCATCGTCGCCCGCTACCTCGATCATCAGGGAACCGCCCAGCTCGCCATCCTGCCGAAACGGCCCGGCTTCGCGTTTCAGCCTCCGCCCACGCACAACTATATCGATACTCTCGTCTATCAGAAACTCGCGAAGCTTCAGCTCCAGCCGAGCGAACTGTCCAGCGACAGCGAGTTCCTCCGTCGCGCGTATCTCGATCTACTCGGCCTGCTCCCCAGCGCCGCCGAGGCGAAGGCGTTCCTCGCCGACGCCGATCCCGGCAAGCGCGCCAAGCTCATCGACCGCTTGCTCGAGCGCCCCGAGTACGCCGAGTGGTGGGCCCTCAAATGGTCCGACATCCTCCGCAACGAAGAGAAGTCGCTCGACCGCAAAGGCTCGGCCCTTTTCTTCGACTGGATCCGCCAGGCGCTCGCGGAGAATAAACCCCTCAACAAGTTCGTCGCCGAACTCGTCGCCAGCCGCGGCAGCACCTACAAGGAACCTGCCGCGAATTACTACCGCGCGTTGCGCGAGCCGTACGCCCGCTCCGAGGCGTTCGCCCAGGTCTTTCTCGGCATCCGCATGCAGTGCGCCAAGTGCCATAACCATCCCTTCGATCGCTGGACGCAGAACGACTACCACCAACTCGCCGCTTTCTTTCCGCGCGTTCAGTACAAGATCCTCGAGAACACGAAGCGCGATAAGCTCGACAAACACGAGTTCATCGGCGAGCAGATCGTCTTCATGGACGCCGAAAGCGAAATCAAACACCCCACGACCGGCGACGTGCTGAAGCCCCGCTTTCTCGGCGGGCCGAACCTCGATATCAAAACCAAGGACGACCGTCTGAAGCCGCTCGCTGAGTGGCTGGCGGCGCCCGAGAATCCGTTCTTCGCGCGCACGCAGGCGAACCGCATCTGGACGCATCTCCTGGGCCGAGGCATCGTCGACCCCAACGACGACTTCCGCCAATCGAATCCCCCCATCAACGGCCCGTTGCTCGACGCGCTCGCCCAGGACTTCGTGAAGCACGGCTTCGATCAGAAGCAGCTGATCCGGGTCATCATGAACGCACGCGTCTATCAGCTGTCGTCGACGCCCAACGAGTTCAACGCGGACGACGAAGCGAACTTCTCGCGCGGCGTCGTCCGTTCGCTCCCCGCGGAGGCGTTGCTCGACGCCATCGCCCAGGTGACCGAGACGAAGCTCGCGTTCGAAGGGTATCAGGACGTGAAACGCGCGGGGTTGCTGCCGAGTATGCCGTCGATTCGCCGGTCCGAGTCGTTTCAGGGACCGTTCCGCTTTCTCAAGACCTTCGGCAAACCCGAACGTCTGCTCAGTTGCGATTGCGAGCGTTCGGATCAAACGACGCTGGCGCAGGCGCTGCAGATGATCACCGGCGAAGTCATCAACAAGGCGTTGGCGGAGCCGAAAAATCGGTTGGCACGGTTGGAGAAATTGTCGGCCGAGGCGGCGCTGGACGAACTCTTCCTCGCCGCCTTGAGTCGGCCGGCGAGCGCGTCGGAGCGAACGGCGCTGGGGCCGTTGCTCGAGGCGTCCGACCGGCGCGGCGCCCTCGAGGATCTCTTGTGGGGCATCCTGAACTCCAAGGACTTCCTGCTCCGGCGCTAACGAGGACGGCATGGATCTCAAACGTCAGATCGAAGGACATCTCCTCGCCCTCAAGTCCGCCGGCGTCGAATGGCTGGGCAAATCCGTACCGCTCCCGCAACCCGCTGCCCCCGCAGTCGTCGACAAGCGACGGGCATTGCAGATGCTCGCGGAGGAGGTCGCCGGCTGCCAGAAATGCGCCCCCCTCGCCGCCTCGCGCCGGCAAACCGTCTTCAGCGACGGCTCCCCCGATGCCGAGATCTGTTTCTTGGGCGAAGCCCCCGGCGAAGATGAGGACCGCCAGGGGCTGCCGTTCGTCGGCGCCGCCGGTCAGCTGCTCGACAAGATCATCGCCGCCTGCGGCCTGGAGCGCAGCGAGGTCTACATCTGCAACATCCTCAAATGCCATCCCCCCGCCAACCGCACCCCGCAACCCGACGAAGCCCATAACTGTTTACCCTATCTCCAGCGGCAACTGGCTGTCGTCCAGCCCAAGACCATCGTCTGCCTCGGAGGCACGGCCGCCAAATACCTGCTGAACACCACCAAGAGCCTGCGCGAACTCCGCGGCAAATTCCACGAATATCAGGGCATCAAGGTCATGGTGACCTACCACCCGAGTTACCTGCTGCCGCACCGCGATCCGAGCAAGAAGAAGGAAGTCTGGCAGGACATGCAATGGCTCATGGCACAGCTTGGCCGAACGATCCCGCCCCGATCGCCTGGGTAAATCCGGAAGCGATTTGCCCTGATCCGGGCACAATCGATCAGCTGCCGCGAAACGCAACACGTGGGAAGAGTACCGATCCTGCCTAAAAAAGCGGCAAACGCGTCAGAATGGTGCAGCGAAATGTAGCGAATCCGCGCAACTTTGCGGCATTCGATAGGATGGTTTTGAACACCCAAATTTGCGACGGACGACACAGTCGGCACAACCCGTGTAATACGTAGCGGATAGAGAAATCTTGGATTTCTCGATGATTTGGCATCGCGATTGCTTCAATGGTGACTCGTAAAAATCAGTCCGCGAGTCCTGATCTTTACACGAAAGAGCCCTCACCCGCCTGCAACCATCTCATCCAACGGGCACGGGGCCAAGTAGGTATGCGAGTCCCGACTTGGTTCCGTGTCGACATCTCTCAGCCACATCAACCGACCAACACCTTCGCACCCCTCACCTTTCGCAGGTGAGGGCTCTTTTTTTTCTCGCGAGTCTTGCTCTCGCGGACTTCGTCCCCATAATAAGAGGACGGGCCCCTTTAGCTCAATTGGCAGAGCAGCTGACTCTTAATCAGCGGGTTGTTGGTTCAAGTCCAACAGGGGGCACTTAGAAGTGCTTGAACGACTTTGGTTTACGACAATTGGCTGAAATGGGCGAAAAGATCGCCCACTATCGCCCCAGAAAAATCAGGCCTGCCCTAGAAACCGCACTCGGTTCTAGGGCAGGCCTGATCGCATTTTCGGGAACTGGGGGACGGCTCAATGGTCGTCTTTGCCATCTGGCAGGCTTTCTGGGAGAAGAACTCCTCCTAGTTTTTTCAGCAGTTCCGTACCCTTGTACGCCTTGGCGCTTTCGAGGTAGTGACGAGCGGTCTGCACATCGAGGCCCAACGCCTCAGCGGCGGCGTCGCTTCCTTCCCCCTTGGAGGCATGAGGTTCCGAACCTCGCGAACATCGTACTGCATCGTATAAGTCGCGTGAGTTGGCCGTGTGATTCCGATGCCTGTAGGGCGGAATCCGACTTCGAGAGGAGCGAGATCTACGACGTGGGATACGCTCAAGCGGATCGCTGTCAGCAAGGTGACCTTGTCAGGCACACGGGGAAAGGCGACTTCAGCTTCCAAGATCGCCTTCTGCTTCGACCCGAAAACGCCTTCTTCGAGACGGAGTGTGAAGTCCTCCGTCTTCGCGACCTGACCCTCTATCAGCTTCAAAGCCTTCGCCAAGGACATCGGATTCTGCAAGGGTTTTGTATCGACGGTATGGCGAAGGGCTATTTGCAATTGTTCCCTTCGCTCGCGAAGTATCTCGACCGGCTTGGATGAATCCTGAGCGACAGTAACTTTGAGTAAAAGTACGGTCACCAAGAGGAACAGGAAGAATCTCATGGCAATGGTCCATCAGGATTGATTCACTGTCCAACATGTGACGATAAATCGCTTTACGTTGAAGCAACCTTACTTCCCAATCGCGTTGCTACTTTCATAGAAGGCGACCGAATAGGAAGCGATCCGGGCGATTTCGCGGGGCGGCAATTCAATGAAGGTTCCGACCATACCCTTTTTGCCTCCGTCAACGCCAAGACCGAAGTGCTGGCAACCGATGAGGTTCTTCTCTTGATCCAGGAAGCAGACGAAATAGGCATAGCGAATCCTCTCAGTCGCAGTGTTCATCACGCTTCCGTTGACGGAGACAGCGCTAATTTCGCCGACTTTGATTTGTTTGAAACTGACGTTCAGTTTTAGCTTGTCTCCCATAGCTACATCGACAGATTCCTTGCCGACGCCGGTGAACTTGATAGCTCCGCTCTTCGATTCCGCGGCCGCATTGGACGCGAAAGTACCCAAAATCACACAAACAATCATCGAAACCAAGGGAACTCGAGTCATCGGAATTCCTCCCGAAAAAGAAAACCTGAAGAACGCACTCATTCCACGGGCCGAACCCGCCACGCTCCCATACTATGCGGGCCTCGATCGGCACGCAAGAAGCAATTCAGCAGACCCGGACGTGCGGAGTGACGTTGATGAGAGGTTCATCGCAGCTTGTCTATTGCGGTGTCAAGAATTCCGCAGGAACCGCTTCGGTTAACCACACGCCGTTGACGGACAAGAAGAACTTAAAGCCTTGGCCGTGCATCTTCGCGGCGTCTACTTGGAGAATGACCGGCCTGCCGCGCCTGGCCCCTACTTTTTGAGCGGTCTCAATGTCCTTCGACAGATGGACATGATGCCGTTTTCCCTTGTTTAAGCCCTCGGCCATGATCGAAGGCATGAATCGTTCAACAGTGCCGTGGAACAAGATGCCCTGCGGGTCTTGCTGTTCGAGTTGCAGGTCCAACGCTTGCACGATAAGGATGCCCCCCTCCCAAAAGCGCGAAGTGGCTCTTGCGGCAGTTACCAGGGGTTAAGTTCAAAACCAGAATACGATGGGCTTGACTCCTACCTTTGCCAAATGCGGATCCAAACGTTTCGCCAGACGTGGCCAATTGACGTGAGGAACGGCAGGGAAAAGATGATGCTCCAAATGGTAAAGATGATCGATAGCCAAAATGGAAGCCATGACGCCTCGAAATGCCCGGGTTTGAAAGAATTCGTCTTCTCCCTGTGGATGATGCGGGAGGTATGACGTCACCAGCGGAATAATCCAGCTTCCCATAACCATCAATGTCACATATACCGGCAAGATCGGAGAAAGAGGATATGTTATTGTCGCAATACCCAGAATCAGCAGGCAGGCAATTCCTTCGCAAATGATCCATGTTCGGGATTGTGCAGCATTTCCCAAAGCCCACATCCAGATCCTTATCTGGAAGACGAACCCCTCGAAGACCGCCCCCAAGAAAGACCGGTGTGCGGCAGTCGCCTCGACATCATCGGTATGAGGGAAGACTGCGTGATGGTGAAGGTGAGCCGCTTGGTAGGCATGGCCGCTCCGGATTGCGAGCAACTCAACCACAGAGAGAAAAACGTCGTTCACCCTCTTTGACAATCCCAGGTTGCGATGAACGAGGTCATGTGACGTTGAACCGTAGGTCACAAAGCTCAAACAGACCAAGGAGGTTACTGCCAGCGGCCAATATCCACAGCTAGCGAAGGAAAAATAGGCTCCGCACCAAAGAAATGGATAGGCAATGGTCAGAGACTTCTGCCAAAGACCCACATCAAGCAGGTCGGTTCCTAATTGGTGAATGTTCGGAAAGGATGTCCGGTTCTGGATCATGGATCGTCCTCGATCTAGAAGTCTTGGTCCTTCGTCATCATGGGTTTGAGGGTGAGAAACAACCCCGTCGAAAGCAATCCTGCTCCAAGAACCGCTGGCGCAAGATGAAATGCATCGTTGTACCCAATTGCGGGATGAACTCCGATAGCGGCGCCAAACCCGATCAACCCAGCCAGGGTCAGGGTACGCCACAAGCTCGCAGACGGCGTCCCGCACCAGACAGTAAAAAAATAGGCTACGCCGCAACAGCAGACTCCCCCACCAAATCCTGCTCGGTCGTGGGCAATTAGAGGGACTAAGCGATCACTAATATTTCTTAAGTCATCGACGCTGATTCCCATATAGGACAGATCTTGGGGGACAAAAACACTCGTAGTCCCAACTACGAAAATCGTAAACCCGCCAATGACCATCCCGATTGAAACGGCCAACAGGCACGCCCTACCCAATCCAGGTCCGGAAGTCCAAGGCCAATCGACCGCTGGCTGGAGCAAGCATCGAATTTCGTTGGGATGGGAAAACGTTGGGTAAGATCGAAGTAGGCCGAGGAGAAAACAAGGCAGTAATCCGAGGGTAGCGATGCCGTGCCAGGTGTCGAGGTAGCCGTAGCCCAGATACGCGAAAAAGCTGCTGAACCCAACCCCGCCCGATACGAGCAGAAGCCACCAAGCCCACGTCTGACCCTGTCGCAATGGATAGGCCGCCAACCACTGATAAAGCAGGCCGATGGAAATCAGCGAACCCCCGAACGAAATGCGGTCATGGATCATGAAATGGACGATCCGGCATTCGTGTAAAGCACACAGGTCTTTCGCGGTCAATCCAAGAAACTGTTCGTCATGAGGCAAGAACCTACCGGTCACTCCGAAAAGTAGGACGGATAAGCCCGCCAGCATCAAAATGATTGCTGAAGCCGATAGAAATAAGCTGCCTTCTCCAAGAACCTGCGATTTTGATTTCATGAGCAAATAGTCAAAAAACGTCGATGCTTTGTTAGAAGCGGATGATACCTCGCCCTGGCTTCCTGGGAATAAACCGGGGTTCCTGAGTCAGATTAACACGCTTTTGTCTGTTCGCTCATTTGATGTGGCAGAGACTGCTGGGCGTCGCACCAAGAACCGAAACGTGGGGATAAATCGCTCCATCCTCACGTATGGTTTACTCTACGACCTCGGTGATGACGCCAGAGCCGACCGTCTTGCCGCCTTCTCGGATCGCGAAGTGGCTCCCGATGTCGAGGGCCACCGGCTTATCCAGGCTGACGGCGACACGAGTCGATGGCCCGCTTCGGCTCCGGAGATATAGCCCTGATGTTCTTCACAAGCGATGTATAGCGGGACTCGAATTTCCGTGTCGCCTCCGCTGCGCTATCGGCGTTGAATAAAGAGCGGTGCGGCGGTGTCTGTCATTTTCATCCTCGGCGGCGCTACGGTTGGCTAAATTCGATTTTTCAACTCTGCCAACACGCTGTCCACGGCCTTCGGTTCTGGCGGCTTGACAAGATGGTGGTCGAATCCGGCTTCTGCCGTGCGGCGACGGTCCTCTTGCTGGCCCCAGCCGGTCAGCGCCGCCAGCACGACGTTCTCCAAGCCCGGCTGCTGGCGCAACCGGCGTGCGACCTCGTAGCCGTCCATCCCCGGCATCCCGATGTCCAGGAACACAACATCGGGGACATAGCCCTTCGTCATTTCCAGCGCCGCCGGGCCGGTATGGGCCACCCGGACCTCGTGACCTTGCAGCCGGAGCAGCATGGCCAGACTAACGGCAGCGTCCTGATTGTCATCGACAACCAACAGCCGATGACCCGATGGACGAGAAGGCTCCTGTTGCACTTCTCCATTGCCTTTGTCATGCGACTGCTGCCCCTCGCCAACCATGAGCGGCAATCTCACGACGAACTCACAGCCTTTACCCGGCCCGGCGCTGTGGGCGTCAACAGTCCCGCCGTGCATCTCGACAAGGTTCTTCACCAATGTCAGTCCGATACCCAGCCCGCCCTGGGCCTTGGTAGAGGCATGGTCGACTTGAACGAACAACTCGAAAACATGGGGCAGCATATCCGGCCCGATGCCGATGCCGCTGTCCCGCACCTTCAGAATCGCTTGCCCATTCTCTCGTGCTGCGGTCAGCCAGATATTCCCGTTCGCCTCGGTGTACTTGGCCGAGTTGGTCAGCAAGTTGCCGATGACCTGGGCCAATCGCACGGGGTCGGCGTCCAGGAGCAATGAGTCGGGAGTGAGGGAGATGTCGAGTTGGTGTCCCTGGACCTCGATAAGCGGTTGGGCCGTCTCGACGGCACGGGCCACAATCGTGGCGAGTTCCACCGGCTCCCGACGAAGCTCAATTTTGCCTCGCATCACACGGGATACGTCCAGCAGATCATCCACCAGCCGGACAAGGTGATGGACTTGGCGTTCCATCATGTCCCTGGTCTGCTGGACCGTCGCCGCGTCGACCCGTGGCATCTTGAGGATTTGCAGGGAGTTCCGTATCGGGGCCAGCGGGTTGCGCAATTCGTGAGCGAGGGTTGCCAGGAATTCGTCTTTGCGGCGGTCGGCGTCCCGCAGCGCCGCCTCCATGCGTTTGATTTCGGTGATGTCGGTATTCGTCCCGAACCAGTAGAGAATGCAGCCTGCCTCATCCCGCAGCGGGTTGACCCGTGTAAGGAAGAGGCGGAACTGATCGTCTGAGGACTTGAGCGGGAACACCATGTCAAACGGCTCACCGCTGGCGATGGACCCCTTCCACTGCTCCAGCACCTTGGGCAGCACGTCCGGGTCGTGGACGGACTGCCAGCCCCAGCCCTCCATCTGCTCCGGCGTCGTGCCGGTGTACTCGTACCAGCGGCGGTTGTACCAGAAGATGTGACCGTCCGGCCTCGCCATCCACGCCAACTGCGGGATGGAGTCTGCCAGCAGCCGCAGCCTCTCCTCACTCTCCTGCAAGGCGGCTTCCGCCCGCCTGCGAGCCGTGATGTCTTCGTGGACCAGGACGACCTCCCGCACGTTGCCCGACTCGTCCTTGAGGGGGTAGGCGACGGCGGCGACCCAGCGCTCCGGGTCGGGGTTTCGGTTCACGTCGGGAATCGTCTCGTTGGGGTCGTACCGGATGGCCGGAATGCGGCTCGGCACGCCGTCGAATGCTTGCTTGATAAGCGGCAGAACGCCCTTGTCCTCAAGCTGCTTGTCTTCAAGGACGTTGTACCCGGCGATCTGGTCGAGCGTGACGCCCCACAATTCTTCCCAGGCCCGGTTCGCCCGGACGCTGCGCCCATCCGGAGAGAAGACCTGGATGCTGAACGGGGCCTGCTCCATCAGTCCCCGGAACCGGCCCTCGCTCTCCCGTAGCGCCGCCTCGGCCCGCTTGCGGGCGGTGATGTCGTGCGTGATCGCCAACTGCACGAAGCCGCCGTCAGGCCAACGCAGCGGGACGGCAAACGTCTCCATGTGCCGCCTCGTTCCCCGCAGGCCGACGATCTCGAATTCCAGCGACCCTTTCTCGCCCCGGCAGACCCGCTCGTTAAACTCCCGGAAGGCGTCCCGGTACTCGTCACAGACCAGAGCGTACACGCACTTCCCCTTGACGTTCTCGGGGCCGTCCGCATCCACCATCGCCAGACCCGCCGAATTCATGTCGAGGAGCGTCCCGTCCGGGGCGACGACCTTGATGCATGCCGGGGTGGTTTCGACCACCGCCCGCAGATGCTCCTCGCTCTGTCGCAGCGCTTCTTCGGCCCGGAGCCGGTCGCTGATGTCAATCGCCATGCCCCCGACCAGGGCGAGCCGACCGTCCAGGCCGGGAATCGGGAACTTGCTGACCAGTGAGTGATGCAGCGCTCCGCCCGGATGCTCCAACACCTCCACCACCTGGATGTTCTCCCCGCTGGTAACGGCCTGTCGGTCGTGCTGCTTGAACTGAGCCGCCGTCCGAGATGGAAACACCTGCTCGTCCGTCTTGCCGTAGAGGTCGGGCTGCGGGACGCCGAAGGCGGTCAGGGCGGCGGCGTTGGCGTAGACGTAGCGGCCCTGCGAGTCCTTGATCCACGCCAGTCCGGGGAAGGACTGCATGAACCGGGCGAACCGCTCCTCGCTCTGCCGCAGCGTCCGCTCGGTGCGGCGTTGCTCGGTCACGTCCCGAAAGATCAGCACGACACCGATCAGTTTGCCCGAATCATCCCGGATCGGGGCGGCAGAGTCGTCAATGGGCCGCTCGGCCCCGCCCTTGGCGATCAGGATTGTGTGGTTGGCGAGTCCGACAACGGCCCCATCCCGCAGCACCTTTTTCACCGGACTTTCGACCGGCTGCCGGGTCTGCTCGTTGAGGATGACAAAAACCGTCTCCAGCGGTCGCCCCTGGGCTTCCTCCTGCATCCACCCGGTCAACTCTTGCGCCACGCCGTTCAGGAATGTCACATGCCCTTGCGTGTCCGTGGCGATTACCGCATCGCCGATGCTGGCGAGCGTTACCCGCAGCCATTCTTGCTGCTGACGCACCTGTTCCTCGGCCCTCCGTCGCTGGACCACGATGGCCGTCTGGTTGGCCCCGACGCCCAGCAGCAGCCGGTCTTGCTCGGTCGGGAAGTCGGCCTTGCGTGAGCCGGTGATAAGAATCCCGTAGTCGTCGCCGACGCCGAAGCGGGTAGCGGTGACGTGCAACGTCCCGGCCCCGAACGGGTCGAGGATCGTGGCGGGCGATTCCGTCCGTTCGGCATTCAACAGCGGGGCGAGCGCCGTCCGCACCTTCAAGACATGGCCTGTGTCTTGGCTATGCTTGCTACGGGCGACTTCGATAACCCCCTGCCCGTCGAGGCCCGTGAGCCGGACGTAAATCAGGTCGAGCGAGAGGGTGTTGAACAGGGCGTCGGCTAGACTGCCAGCGACCCCCTCCAGGCCGAGGCCGATCCAGACGGCGGGCAGAGTCGAGAGGGCGACCAAATCCCGCATCGTCTGACGCAGGCGGCGGTTCTCTTCAATGGCGGTCTCTGCTGGGTCCATGTGTCGTCCGTTCGATTGGCGCGCATCGTGCGACCGGGCTAATTCGCCGCCTTGTCCGCCGCCCGCTCCTTGATGTCCGTCAGCATCACCCGGTATTCCTCCTTCTTCGAGTGAAAGAAGGCGCAGACGTGGCACGAGCGGCTGAGAACCGACCCCGCCAGCCGCACGGGTTCCATTGTTTCAGTCATGGTCCTCTCCTACTGGTCAGTGTTCAGCATCCGAATCTGTTCATTGTACCTGCTCGTGACGCCCTTCGTCTTTGCCTATCAAACCTGCGATCGCTTCAGTTCGGCCAGTACGCTCTCCAGCGCCTTCGGCTCCGGTGGCTTGACGAGATGGTGGTCGAACCCGGCTTCTGTCGTGCGGCGGCGGTCTTCCTGCTGCCCCCAGCCGGTCAGAGCCGCAAGCACAACTTTCTCCAGGCCGGGCCGCTGTCTCAACCGGCGAGCCACTTCGTAGCCGTCCATCCCCGGCATTCCGATGTCCAGGAACACCAAATCCGGTGCGTACTGGCTCGTCATGGCCAGCGCTGCCGGACCACTGTAGGCCACTCGGACTTCGTGGCCTCGTAGTTTGAGCAGCAGGGCGAGGCTGTCGGCGGCATCCTGGTTGTCGTCCACAACCAGCAGCCGATAGACCGGCAGTGCAGGCGGCTGGTGGGCCTGCTGGCCCGTCTCGCCGCCCTGGTCCTGGCCAACCGCCAGCGCCGTGAGCGGGAGCCGCACGACGAACTCGCTGCCCCGACCCAGCCCGTCGCTCTGCGCCTCGACCGTTCCGCCGTGCAAGCCCACGAGGTTCTTCACCAGGGTCAGGCCGATTCCCAACCCTCCCTGGGTCTTCGTCGTGGCGTGGTCGGCCTGCACGAACAACTCGAAGACGTGCGGCAGTACGTCCGGGGCGATCCCGATGCCGCTGTCCCGGACCCGGAGTACGGCCACGTCGCCGTCACGCTCGGCGGTCAGCCGGATGCGCCCGCCCGGTTCCGTGTACTTGGCCGAATTCGTCAGGAGGTTTCCGATGACCTGGGCGAGCCGCACCGAGTCGGCGTCGAGGAGCAGGGATTCGCGCGGGAGGAGAACGCTCAACTCGTGGCGCTGGGCGTCCACGAGCGGTTGGACCGTCTCCACCGCACGGGCGAGGACGGCGGCGAGTTCCACCGGCTCCCGGCGGAGGTCGATCTTGCCCCGCATCACCCGTGACACGTCCAGGAGGTCGTCCACCAGACGCACCAGATGATGCACCTGCCGCTCCATCATCTCCCGTGAGCGCTCGACGGTCGCCGCATCGACCCTCGGCATTTTCAGGATTTGAAGCGAGTTGCGGATCGGGGCCAGCGGGTTGCGGAGTTCGTGGGCCAACGTCGCCAGGAATTCGTCCTTGCGCCGGTCGGCATTCCGCAGCGCCTCGACGGCCTGCTTCTCGTCCTCGATGTCAGTGCAAGTGCCGAACCACTTCACGATCCGGCCCTGGTCGTCCCGAATCGGCACACCCCGTGTCTTGAACCAGCGGTACTGCCCGTCGTGGCGGCGGATGCGGTACTCCAGGTCGTACACGCCCTTGTCCGCCACCGCCGCCATCCAGCAGGCGAGCGTTCGCTCCCGGTCGTCCGGGTGGATGACCCGCTCCAGCCACGTCAGGCCGAGCAGTTCTTGCTCCGGGATGCCGGTGTACGTTCCCCACTGGCTACTCAGGTAGTCGCACTGGCCGTCCGCGAGGTCGGTCCAGACGAGGTTGGGCAGTGCCTCGGCCAGGTCCCGCCACCGCCGGTCGGCCTCCCGCAACGCCCCCTCCACCCGCTTCCGCTCGGTTACGTCCTCGGCCACATACGAGCAGCGGCATCGGCCTCCGGGGAGTTGCTCGATGCAGTAGACGACGGCGGACACCCAGCGGGGTCCGTCCGGCGTCTCGTGCGGGTACTCGAACCGCGCCGGTTGCCCGGTCCGCTCGCTCTCCCGGTACGCCCGCACCCACTTCCGCAGGTGGTCCGGGGGAACGCCGATCTCGCTGGCCGCTCGCCCGGCGAGGGAGTCGGGGGCGGTCCCGAAGAAGCGGCCCGTGGCGGCGTTGTCGGTCAGGTGCACTACGTCCTCGCCGCTGACCTCGACCACCCCCATCATGACCGGGGACGTGTCGTAGAAACTGCGGAGGGTGGCGCTGGCCTCCCGCACTTGCTCCTCGGCCTGTCTGCGGTCGGTCACGTCCCGTGTGGTCCCGGCGACCGCCTCGACCTCGCCGTTCTCGCCCATCACCGGCACGAAGATGTACTCGTAAATGCGGCGACCGAACGTGCCGGTAAAGGGAACCTCGCCCTTGACCGGCTGCTTCGTGGCGACCACCTGCTCGATTTCTTGGTCGTGCATGGCGGCGTGCCACGGCTCGTACCCAAGTTCGAGACAGGTCTTGTCGATGGAATCTTCCCAGGTCCGGCCCCACATCCTGAGAAGACCTGCATTCGCATAAATGAACCGATGGTCGAGGTCAAAGACGTAGACGAGATCGGGTGTGTTCGAGAGGGCGGCGTCATAAAGCCGCTGGAGACGTTCGGCCTCTCTCGTCCGGCTCCCCCGCTCGTCCTCGGCTTGCTTCCACTCCGTCCGGTCCCGCATGATCTTGGCGAAACCCCGGAGATTCTTCTCGTCGTCCCACAAGGGCGTCAGCGTCCCGCCGCACCAGAAGCGGGAGCCGTTCTTGCGGACATGCCAGCGGTCGTCGTTGCCCCGACCGCCCTCCAGCGCCTGTTGCATCTCCCGTTGTGGAAAACCCTTTTCGATGTCCTCCGGGGTAAAGAGGAGAGCGATCGACCGCCCGATCATTTCGCCGTCCCGGTAGCCGAGCAGCCGCTCCGCCCCTTGGTTCCAGCTTTCGACCCGCCCCTCCGGGTCGATGACAAAGATGGCGTAGTCCTTGACGTTCTCCACCATCAGCCGAAAGAGTTCCCCCTCCCGTGCGTCCTGCGTTTTCTGTTGCCGATCCGTCATTCTCGGTCACTCTTTCGGTAATGCCACTTCACGACTCCCGCCCGGACGCGGCGATTGGGGGCTAACGGCAATTGCACTGCCAGCCCCGTCCGAACTACGGGCGAAATACTACACGTCCTTTTGCTTCAATCCGGCCAGCACGCTCTCGACGGCCTTGGGGTCCGGTGGCTTGACGAGATGGTGGTTGAACCCGGCTTCTGCCGTGCGGCGACGATCTTCTTGTTGGCCCCACCCGGTCAGTGCGGCCAGGACAACTTTCTCCAGGCCGGGCTGCTGGCGCAACCGGCGTGCGACCTCGTACCCGTCCATCCCCGGCATCCCGATGTCGAGGAAGATCAAGTCGGGTGCGAAAGTTTTCGTCATCTCCAGTGCCGCCATACCGCTGTGGGCGATCTGGACTTCGTGGCCTTGCAGCTTGAGCAACATGGCGAGACTCACGGCGGCGTCCTGGTTGTCATCAACGACCAGCAGGCGGTGGCCCGAAGCGACGACGAGATCGTCCGTTTGTCCAGGCTCAGGTCGATCCTCTCGAAGATGCTGCGCCGAAATCGGCAGTCGGACCACGAACTCACTTCCCTTGCCCAGCCCTTCGCTGCGAGCCTCGACCGTGCCGTTGTGCATCTCCACGAGGTTCTTCACCAGCGTCAGCCCGATGCCCAGCCCGCCTTGCGCCTTGGTAGAGGCGTGGTCCACCTGCACGAACAACTCGAAGATGCGGGGCAGCATGTCCTTGGCGATGCCGATGCCGGTGTCCCCGACCCGCAGCACCGCCACGCCGCCGTCCCGCTCGGCGGTCAGCCGGATGTGGCCGTTCGCCTCCGAGTACTTGGCGGCATTCGTCAGCAGATTGCCGACGACCTGGGCCAGTCGCACCGGGTCTACTTCGACGGCCAGCGATTCAGGCGGCAAGCGGACGCTCAACTGATGGCCCTGGGCATCCACGAGCGGCTGTACCGTCTCCACGGCACGGGCGACAACGGAGGCGAGTTCGACCCGCTCCCTGCGGAGTTCGATCTTGCCACGCATGACCCGTGACACGTCCAGGAGATCGTCCACCAGTCGCACGAGATGATGGACTTGGCGTTCCATCATCTCCCGTGAGCGCTGCACCGTCTCCGCATCGACCCGGGGCATGTTGAGGATTTGCAGGGCGTTGCGGATCGGGGCCAGCGGGTTGCGAAGCTCATGCGCCAATGTCGCCAGGAATTCGTCCTTGCGCCGGTCGGTTTCACGGAGGGCCTGATAAAGCTGCGTGTTCTCGATAGCGACCCCGGCCCGCTGCGCCAGGTCCATTGCCAGGGCGAGGTCCGCATCGGTGTACGTCCGCCCCGACTCGGCAGTGGCGAACGTCAGGACGCCGATCGCGTTGCCGGAGGCGACCAGTGGGACACAGATGTACGATTTCAGGCCGAGCGAACGGATGAGGGCCAGATGGCGCTCGTCCTTCGCCGCCTGCGCCAGCATTTCGTCGGGAATCTCGCCGATGAGTTGCGGCTTGCCGGTGCGGAGGACGGCGAAGGCCCCGCTGGGTGATTCGGGATCAGGCGGGTAGTCTCGCATCAACTGATGCACGAGGGCGACCTTCTCGGCATCCTGGTGGGCGACCGCCAGCCGTCGCAACGTCCCGTCGCCGTTCGCCATATCCACGGCAGACCAGTCGGCGAAGTACGGCACGGCCAGGGTCGCCACCTTCTGCAACGTGCTTTCGTAATCCACGACGCTGGCCAGGGCGGCACTGGCTTCGGCCAGATAGCGAGAGGACTCCTCGGCCCGCTTCTGCTCCTGGATGTCCGGGGCGGTTCCGAACCAGCGGACTACGTTCCCCGCATCGTCGTGGATGGCCACCGTCCGGATGAGATGCCAGCGGTAAACCTGCTTGCGGCGGTCCAGTAGCCTGAGTTCCATCCCGAACGGAGCGCCGCTTCGGACGGACGCCGCCCAGCGCTCGCTGGCGGGACGGGCCTCGTCGGGATGAAGGAGTTGCGACCAACCCTCATTTCCCACCGTTTCCGGCAGCCCTGTGAACTCGGTCCAGCGGCGATTCATGTAGTCGATGTTGCCGTCCGGTCGTGCCGTCCACACGATTTGGGGCATCACGTCGGCAAGCTGCCGGAACTGTGCTTCACTGCGACGCAACGCCTCTTCGAAGGCGTGACGTTCAATCAGGTCGGCGGCATGACGGGCATACAGGTCGAGTAGCCGCAGGTCACGCTCCGAAGGTCGGTGCGGCTGAGAGAAGTGGGTGGATAGCATCCCGATGACGATGCCTTTCCGGTTCTTGAAGGGCGTGGACTGCACCGCCCGAAATCCATTGACGGCGGCAATGTGCCGATGAGGCTCGAAGGTGGGGTCGAGTTCCACGTCCTCGATGATGATGCGCTTACCGCTTTCCAATGCCTGAGCGCAGGCCGAACCCTCGTCGATCCGAACCGTGCGGAAATGCTCGAGGAAGTCTTCCCGAAATCCCTTGTGGGCGACGATCTCCAGGGCGTGATTTTGAGGGTTGTAGCGTTGGATGTTACCGAACGTAGCTCGGCAGGTCAGGATGGCTTCGTGCAACACATCGTTCAGCGCCTCATCGAGATCGACGGCAACCAGTAGGCGAGTGCTGAGGGCGTGCAGCCGGGTCGTCGCTTCCAATTCGGCGGCAAGCTCCTGCTCGCTGCGCCGGAGATCATCCTCGGCGACTTTCCGTTCGATGAACTGGCCGATGTTCCCGGCCACGGTCCCCATTGTCTCCAGTAGGTCGGCGTCGGCTTCCCGGATTCGCCCGGTGAAGAACTCGATGACGCCGAGCGTCCGGTCGGCGACGACGACCGGGCAGGCGAAGGCGCTGTGCAGGCCGTATTTGGTTGCAGGGGCGAGTCGGGGGAAATTGCCGTCCTGGGCGATGTCGAGAATCCAGGCCGGTTCGCCGCTGGCCCACACACGGCCCGGCAACCCTTCTCCCTTATCAAAGGTCCGGCTGCAACTGACCTCCTCGAAAGCCGTCGCCGTCACGTCGGGCCTGTGCCAGCTTGCCCGACACGCCAGGTGGTCGTTGTTGGCGCTCCAGAAAAAGCCCACGTCCCAGCCCAGGTGTTCACACACGGAGCGGAGGATGCTGCTCGCACCCTCGTCCACGCTCGACGCTTCGTTGAGTGCGCTGGTCACGGCAAGCCGAAGGTTGCGGTGCTGTTCCACTCGCTTCGCTTCGGAAACATCTCGCAAGTAGGCCGTGAATAGCGGCGGTCCATCGGTCGAAATGCGAGTGATCGCCAACTCGACGGGGAATTCCGCCCCGTCACTCCGCAACGCCGGAAGTTCCAGCCGTTTGCCCAGCACGGGGCCTTCCCCGGTGGCGAGGTAGTGGGCCATACCCTTGCGGTGGCGCTCTCGAAGCGTCGGCGGGATGATGAAGTCCGCAAGCTCTCGCCCGATCACCTGCTCGCGGCGAAAACCAAACGTCCGCTCGGCTGCGGTGTTGTACTCGACCACCTTCCCCTCGTGATCCATCGTGATGACGCAATCGAGGGCCGTCTCCAGAATGGCCGTCTTGCGGGCTTCGCTCGACCGTAACTCCCGTTCGCTCAGGCGTTGCTCCGTCACGTCCCGGAAGATCAGGACGACGCCCACCATGTTGCCGGACGTATCCCGGATCGGGGCGGCAGAGTCGTCAATGGGCCGCTCCGTGGCGTCCTTGGCAATGAGGACCGTGTGATTCCCCAGGCCGACGATCACTCCTTCGCGCAACACCTTGGCGACCGGATTCTCCACGGCCTGACGGGTCTGTTCATTCAGGATGTGGAACACCGCTTCAAGCGGTTGTCCTTGAGCGTCCAATTCCGTCCAGCCCGTCAGGTCTTGAGCGACAGGATTGAGGAACGTGACACGCCCCTGGGTGTCGGTGGCAATCACCGCATCACCGATGCTGGCCAGCGTCACCCGCAGCCACTCTTGCTGCTCTCGCACCTTCTGCTCATTGCGTTTCCGCTCCGAAACGTCCCGGAAGACCAGCACGCTGCCGATGACGTTGCCTCTGGCGTCCCGGATCGGGGCGGCGGAATCGTCAATCGGCCTCTCGGTCCCTTCCCTCGAGATCAGGACGGTGTGATTGGCAAGCCCCACGATCTTGCCTTCCACGAGCGCCCGCAGGGCCGGGTTCTCGACCGGCTGGCGGGTCGTTTCGTTGACGATGCGGAACACGTCATTCAGCGTGCGGCGGGCCGCTTCCTCCGACTTCCAGCCGACAAGCTCCTCGGCCACCGGATTGAGGAAGTCCACTCGGCCTTCGGCGTCGGTGCTGATGACGCCATCGCCGATGCTGGCCAGCGTGACGTGCAACCGCTCCCGCTGCTCCTGGATCAACCGGGCATTCTCCTCGGCCACACGGCGGGCCGTTGCTTCTTCTACGAGGCGGCGAGCGTTCTCTTCCGACTTCTTTCGCTCCGTCAAGTCCCTGGTGATCTTGGAGAACCCACGGAAAGTCCCGGCCTCGTCGTGCAGCGCCGTGATGACCACGTTGGCCCAAAACTGCGTGCCGTCCTTGCGGACCCGCCAGCCCTCGTCCTCGAAGCGGCCTTCGGCTTTGGCAACCTTCAGTTCGTGTGCTGGCCAGCCCCGGTCCAGCGCCTCCTGCGGGTAGAACCGGGAGAAGTGCTGACCGATGATCTCGTCAGCCTTGTACTGCTTGATTCGTTCCGCCCCCGGATTCCACGAGGCAACGTGGCCCTGCGGATCGAGGAGAAAGATGGCGTAGTCCTTCGCCCCTTCGACCAGAAGCCGGAACCGCTCCTCGCTGCGGCGCAGCGCTTCCTCAGCCTTCTTCCGCTCGGATAGGTCACGGGTGACTTTGGAAAAGCCACGCAGATGTCCCTGTGCGTCTCGCAGCGCCGTGATGACCACATTGGCCCAAAACTGCGTGCCGTCTTTGCGGACCCGCCAGCCCTCGTCCTCGAACCGGCCTTCCGCCGTCGAAACCTTCAGTTCGTGTGCTGGCCAGCCCCGGTCGATTGCCTCTTGGGGATAGAACTTGGTGAAGTGCTCCCCGATGATTTCGTCGGCCTTGTAGCCCTTGAACCGTTCGGCCCCGGCGTTCCACGTCACGACCCGCCCGTCCGGGTCGAGCATGAAAATTGCGTACTCAGTGGTCCCGTGGACCAGCAACCGAAGTTGGTCGGCTTCGTGCTTCGTCCGCTGCTTGTCCAGGAACAGTTCAACGAAGCCCCGAACTTTGGCTTGGAGGGCGACCGGCAACAGCGGTTTCACCAGGAAGTCCACAGCGCCGAGCCGATACGCCTCTTCGGTTTGAGAGCGGTCGATGTCGCTGGCGGTAAGGAACATGATGGGCGTGTGCCGGGAGCGCTCGTCGCTGCGGATCGCCCTGGCCGTCTCGAAGCCGCCGATGCCGGGCATCAGCACGTCCATGAGGACGACGGCGAACTCGTCGGACTGCACCCGCTGGAGCGCCTCCTCGCCGGACCGGGCTTCCACGAGGTTCTGGCCGAGGTCTTCGAGCACCGCCCGCAATGAGAGTAAATTGGCCGGGTTGTCGTCCACCAGCAGGACGCTGGCCTTCGGCTGCGCAGAGGGCATCGGGAGATGGCCTGAATGTTTTATCTGTTCCGCCATTCTTGCCCTTGTTTTTGCTTTGCTGTTGTTGAGGTCGATAGCCGTAGCTGCTTGATGCCGTGGTTCCTAAACAGTCGCTTGTTTGGCCGTACTACGCTTGATGTGACGCTTGCCCCACTCGCACATGACTTCGGTGATCGGACGCAAGGTCTTGCCGTAGTCAGTGAGCGAATACTCGACCTTGGGCGGCACTTCGGGATAGACCTCCCGGTGCACGATCCCGGCGTCTTCGAGTTCACGAAGCTGCTGCGTCAGCATCCGTTCGCTCACGCCGGGAATCTTTCGCCGCAGGACGGCGAAGCGGTGCGTGCCGTCGTTGGTCAGGTGGTACAAAATGACAACCTTCCATTTCCCGCCGATCACGTCGAGAGTTGCCTCGACGGGGCATTGGTAATCAAGGACTTTCGCCGCCGACTGCTCGACCGTGCTTACTTGCATGTCAGTACCTCACGTTTCTCTTCGTACTTGGCCATGGTCCGGGTACATCTTATCATTCCTGGGGTGATTCGCCACGCTTGGTGCGTTCTACGGGGCAAGGGGTCAAGGCGGGGCGGTCAAGCGAAGCCGCAGGGAGCGATTGCTCGCTGGAGAACACGATGCCCATCCATGACCGCAGCAGCTTCGAGTCGATTCACGCTGGTCAACCACGCTGGGAAATCGGCAGCCGCAGAAGGCTTTCATAAACGTGGCCGACCAGATCACAGGGTCGATCCTGGTTAGCCGACAACTCTTGATTGGACAGCGCCACTTTTCTGGCCTTGTCAACACAACGTCAAGGGCAAACACAGGTTGTCTCTACCCCGAAGGGGTTGAATCTCAAAGCCTGGGGTTGCGTACTCGCAACCCCAGGGCACAGGTATCCGTGGAAACTTACCCCGAAGGGGTTGCATCGAGGCGGCCATACGGATGCAACCCCTTCGGGGTAATCCTGTGTGACGCCTTTGTTCCCTGGGTTGCGAGTACGCAACCCAGGGCTTTGAGATCCAACCCCTTCGGGGTAAATGTAAATGAC
>JBBQPM010000051.1:0-39487 GCA_038217425.1 Gemmatales bacterium | reverse complement strand
GACCATGACCTTGGACGCTCTGGAGTTCCTGCGCCGCTTCGTGCAGCACGTCCTGCCCAAGAGCTTCGTCAAGATCCGCCATTACGGCCTCTTGGCCAACGCCCGACGCGCCGAGCGCCTGGCCCGCTCTCGGCAACTGCTCCTGCCCGCCTGCGTGCTGGCGAAGCTCGAGTCCCCGGGCGCCGAACCGATCGAACCGGCGCCGCTGCGTTCGTGCCCTCAGTGCGGCGGCGGTCGACTCGTCTACGCCGAACTGCCGTCGGCCGACGATGGCGCCGGAGCCGACGCCGACAGTTCGTAGCCGGCACACGCCGCGCGTCGCTCTTGCCGCAATCGAGCGCGTCCTCGGCGCCGGCGTCCGCGGTGTGCGCCCGGCGCCAAAATAGCGGGTCTTTCGCAAGAATTTCGCTGGACTGGGGAGGCATTTGCGAAGTGCCGATTCGGCAGAAATACGCTTGCAATACGTCTGGAAAGGTCGATAGACTATCCAACTCGGCATCCCGCCCGGATGGAAAGCCCATAGCGAGGGGATGCGCGGTTCAGTCCAACGGGAATCTATGCTGAGCCGCCCTCAAGGCGCCAGCGGGGGCCGCCGCCGTCAGCGGCGGCTCAGCATAGATTCCTTATCGAAAGGCGTAACACAATCTGCATGACGCGCAACCTGTCTGAACGCCCCGGAGGGGCGTCGGAAGGTAGCCACGGGTGGAGCATCGCGGCGGACGCAGTCCGCCTGACGCGTAATCCGAGGAACTGACCCGTAACCCGTGGAAACGCGTAACGCAATCCGCATGACGCGCAACCTGTCTGAACGCCCCGGAGGGGCGTCGGAAGGTAGCCACGGGTGGAGCGTCGCGGCGGACGCAGTCCGACTGACGCGTAACCCGTGGAATCGCGTAACGCAATCCGCATGACGCGCAACCTGTCTGAACGCCCCGGAGGGGCGTCGGAAGGTAGCCACGGGTGGAGCGTCGCGGCGGACGCAGTCCGCCTGACGCGTAACCCGTGGAAACGCACCTCCCTCTTCGTCGCCCCGGCGGGGCGAAGGAACCGTGTTCCCCAACGAAAGGCCCATCATGCCCGGCACCTACTCGCAAATTCTCTTGCATGTCGTCTTCAGCACCAAGCAGCGCGAGCCGTGGATCACCAGCGAGGTTGCTGAGAAACTTTACCCCTACGTGGGCGGCATCGTTCGCGCGGAGAAAGGCGTACTCTACAGCATCGGCGGCGTCGAAGACCACGTCCACATGTATCTACGCTGGCGACCCGACGGGTTGGTCTCAGACTTGATGCGCACCGTGAAATCGCGTTCGTCCAAGTGGATCCACGAGCAGTTTTCCGCCCTCCACGCCTTTGCCTGGCAAGAGGGGTACGGCGTTTTTACTGTCAGCAGATCGCAGGACGAGAAGGTAAAGATTTACATCGCGACGCAAGCCGAGCATCACAAGAAACAAGACTTCAAGTCAGAATTTTTACGATTACTCCGAGCTCACGAGATCGAATTCGAAGAACGTTACGTCTTCGATTGACGACGTCTCCTCTGCCCCTCCGGGGCAGTTTCGAGATGCCGCGATCCACGGGTTGCGCTGCGCTCCACCCGTGGCTACCTTCCGCGGCCCCGCCGGGGCCCAGAACAATGCCCGCGACCCCGCCGGGGCCCAGAACAATGCCCGCGGCCCCGCCGGGGCCCAGAACAATGTCCGCGGCCCCGCCGGGGCCCAGAACAATGCCCGCGACCCCGCCGGGGCCCAGAACAATGTCTTTCCTGGAGTCTTAACCCAGCAGTCGCTCGAAATGGTTTTTCACCTCGCGGTAGCATTCGCACGACGCCTTCTCCAGTCCGGGCCGATCGAGTACCGTGATCTCGCCGCGGCGATTGCTGACCAACCCCGCCTTTTGCAACGGCTTGAGAACCTCCGTGATGCTGACGCGGCGAACGCCTAACATGTGGGCCAAAAACTCGTGGGTCAGCGGAAATACGTCGCCCCCGGCACGGTCGTGCGTCATGAGGATCCACCGGCAACAACGGCGCTGCACCGTGTGGAGTCCATTGCAAGCGACCGACTGCGAGACCTGATAGTGGAAGGCCGTATGGTAGCGACTGATCAGCTTTCGAAACGGGCCGGGCTTGCTCGCTTCGGCTCGAAACGTCGGCGCCTTCATGCGCCACGCTTCGCCAGGCACCTGAACGAGTTGCCGATGCGGCGATTCCTCGGCATCCAAAAAGGCCAACAGGCCGACCAAGCCCTCCTTCCCCACGGTCGCCACTTCGATGGAGTCTCCGTTATCCATCAGGGTGATGGAGGAGACGACGCCGCTGCACGGGAAATAGATCTGGTCGATCGGGGAGCGAGGCTCGCTCAAGACGACCTTGAATTCGAGCGGAACACGCTGAAGGTGCGGGAACAAACGCTCGTAGTCCTCTTGCGGTAAACGAGCGAGCAATTTGTTCTCTGAGGAGGAAGGTTCGGCGGCGGGGCTCTTTGCCATGGCGGCGGCTCCCTTCTGCTCTCGGGTCAGAAAAAAATCGCCGCGGAGCCGGGAGCGGGTAAGGGAACCCCCGCTCCATGGCGATTGTTCTCCAAAAAAGAGGCGGCGCTTCAAAACATCCCACGCACTGCATCGGTAATTTCCAGCCCGATGAAAGCTGTAAGCTCTACCCGAAATATAACAGAAAAAATATCTTTCGGTTGTCCGGTTTCGGACAGAATCCTCAAATTGGTTCTGCCATTGTGAGATAGAAGTTCTCTGCCAGCAGGAAATGGCGGCAACGATTCTATTCATCTCTTCCGGTAATCGCAGCCAAGGGCTTCGCGAGATTGAGGTGGCCGATGCGAAGTAACAACGACTTCGACCAGTGGTTTTACAAGCACGGCGGCGAACCGCAAGGTCCCATTTCAACAAACCGACTCAAAGGGCTTGTCGATGCCGGGGAAGTCTCTGGGCAACAATCGGTATGGAGTCAGGACGGACCGGTCCTGACGTATGTGAGAGCCTCGTCGGCGCTCGGCACGCTCGAACGATCCCCCCTTGGGCCTCCTGCCCCATGATTCCGCCTTCTCAAGGGAAGAATGTCGATAAACCCCTTGCGAGACTTCACCTTGCCCGAGCGTTCGGCCTTGAAGGCTACTTTCTCAAACCGATCGCGCAAGAGACCGTCGCTCAAGATGCAAGAGCTTGGCCCATCGATAACCGCATCGAAGTCCGCTGATCGCCCCGCTCGAATATCGGCTCACCTCCCCGGAGAAGTTATGGCTCCTCTCAAAAACACCTCCGTCCTTATCGTTGAAGATTGCCCCGATACGGCTCTGTCGACCGCGCTCATGCTCAATTTGTGGGGCATCCGTAGCGTCATCGCATACGACGGAAAGTCGGCGCTCCAGCAAGTCGAGAACGAACGCCCCGACGTCATCCTGCTCGATCTTTGGCTCCCCGACATGAGCGGCGTCCAAGTCGTCCAAAAGCTCCGGCAGCGCCAGGTGCTACGCGAAGTCGCCCTTGTCGTGCTCTCGGGAAGTGCGACGGCGAAAGATCACGCCGAACTGCGCAAAATCGGTCGGCACAAACATTTGACCAAGCCCGTGGAGCCCGACGCCCTGCACAGCGTGCTCACGACCTATCTGCAAGAAATTGGTCCCATGGATCCGCCCTCGTTGGCGCAGATTTTGACCGATTTGAACGCCGCCGCCGACGTTCTTGAAGCCTTCGAGAATCGAGCGCTGCAAATGGAACGGAATTGGAATTTCCACGGCTGGCGCTACGAATTGATCCCCTGGGGCGTTCGCTTCATCCACCGCGACGGCGACAAAAACGAGACGGAAGTATTCGCCACGCTGTCGACGCCGACGAGCGTCGTGGCGAAAACTCGCGGCGCCCGGGCAGCGTCCCACTACTTCGCCGAGACGGCGCTCGAAATCGAGTGAGGGTTGGCGATTCGGCATCTCGTTTGCTTGAAAATTTCCCAGGCGCTCGAGTCATTCGATCGATGGGAATCGAAACTTGTCGCCGAACCTTTATTGGAGACGGAGGACGTTTCATGAATGCGACTGCACAAGGCGTGGAAACCCTCAAAGCATTACACCGCGGCGAACTTGCCGCCACCGAAACCTATCAGCAGGCGCTCGCCAAAATGGAGAACTCGCCCAAGGCGGCCGACCTCCGGCGAATTCACCTCGAACATCGCGAAACCGCCAACACGCTCCGCCAGCACGTGCGCGAGTGCGGCGGCGAACCCGACGGCGATTCGGGCGCCTGGGGCGCCTGGGCCAAATTCGTCGAAGGAACCGCAAAGATCTTCGGCGAAACCGCCGCTCTCAAAGCCCTCAAAGAAGGCGAAGAGCAGGGAATCAAGGATTACGAAGACGCCCTCCAGGACGGCGATCTGCAGGACGACTGCAGGGAACTGATCCGCACGGAGCTGCTGCCGCAAACGCGCGAGCACATTGCCGTCCTCGACCGACTCCTGGCGTGACCGACGATTTCCGCGCGCAGCAACTGCGACATGCTGCGCGCGGAAGTGAACCTCCCGCCCGCTTCTCCTATAGAATTTGCCGCCCGTCCCGCGTACACTGAAAACATCGGGTTTTCCCATGTTTCGGGGCCGCCGCGCTCCGCTTTCGCAGGACTTTCGCATGTCGCAAGATGCCGCTCCCAAGCCCTCCGCCGTCGAAGGGCACAAAGAACAAAGTCGCTTCCTGCGCGGCGGCATCGCCGAGGAACTCGCCCAGGAGACCGACCACTTCTCCGAGTCCGATAAAAGCCTCATCAAGTTCCACGGCTTCTACCAGCAAGACAACCGCGACGTCCGCAAAGAACGCAAAGGCGCCGGCAAACTCTTCATCTTCATGGTCCGCTGCAAAATCCCCGGCGGCAAAGTCACCGCCTCGCAGTACCTCGCCCTCGACCGGCTCGCCGACGAACACGCCAACGGCACCCTGCGCATCACCTCGCGCCAGGGAATCCAGTTTCACGGCGTCATCAAGACCGGCCTCAAGGAGATCATCGCCGGCATCAACGAAACCCTGCTGACCACGCTCGGCGCCTGCGGCGACGTCAATCGCAACGTCATGGCCAGCCCCGCGCCGTTCGCCGACCCTATTTACAAGTCACTACAAAATACCGCCGACACGCTCGCCGCCCACTTCGCGCCGCGCACCGGCGCCTACCACGAAATCTGGCTGAACGGCGAAAAAGTCGCCCAGGACGCGGAAACGGTCGAGCCGATCTACGGCAAACTCTATCTGCCCCGCAAGTTCAAGATCGGCCTCGGGCTCACCTACGATAATTCCGTAGACGTCTTCGCCCAGGATCAGGGCCTGCTCGGCATCGTCGAAAACGGCAAACTCGTCGGCTACAACCTGCTCGTGGGCGGCGGCATGGGCATGACCCACGGCAATCACAACACCTTCCCGCACATCGCCCAGCCGATGGCGTTCGTCACGCCAGACCAGGTGGTGCAGGCAACCGAGGCCGTCGTCGAGATCTTCCGCCAGCACGGCAACCGCGCCGACCGCAAACGCGCCCGCATCAAGTATGTCGTCCACGACTGGGGCGTCGAAAAGTTTCGCGAAGTGCTGGCCAAGCATCTCCCGTTCCCGCTGGTGCTGCCGCGCGACGTACAGGTCAAGGGCTTCCCGCTCTTCCTCGGTTGGAACGCGCAGGGCGACGGCAAATTCTTCTACGGCGTCTCCGTCGAGAACGGCCGAATCAAGGACGAGGGCGAGCTGAAGCTCAAGTCGGCGTTGCGAACGATTGTGGAGAAATACCAACCGCGGATCTTGCTGACGCCGATGCAGGACATTCTTCTGTGCGATCTGCCGGAAACGGCTCAGGCGGACATCGAGAAGATTTTGACGGCGCATCACGTCTTGCCGCCGGGCCGAATTTCGTTGGTGCAGCAGCACAGCATGGCTTGCCCCGCGATTCCGACGTGCGGCCTGGCGATCTCCGAAGCCGAGCGCGGCTTGCCGAAGGTGATCGACCTGCTCGAAGCGGAGTTGAAAAGCCTCGGCCTGGAGAGCGAGAAGGTCAGCGTCCGCATGACCGGCTGCCCCAATGGGTGCGTGCGGCCGTATCAGTGCGACATCGGCATCGTGGGCCGAAGCGGCGACAAGTACACGCTCTTCGTGGGCGGCAACCTCGAAGGCTCGCGGCTTAACTTCCAGTTCAAGGACCTGGTGCCGCTGCCGCAGATCGTGCCGACGCTGAAGCCGCTCCTGGAGGCGTACCGCGCGGAGCGGCAGGCGGGCGAGGGGTTCGGCGATTACTGCCACAGGTTAGGGGCGGAGAAGACAATGGCACTGGCAGGCGGCAGTGGAGCCGCGTGAGAAAGGCCGAAAAATGACCGCTGTAGCCATCCCTGATCTTTGGTCTGAAGACATCAAAGTCGACGTCACGACTCCGCTGGCTATTTTGCGAGCGCAAGAAACGGCTCTAAGCCGCAAAACCAAAGGCGTTCTTCAAGCGAAAGTGGTCACCTCGGTCATCGACGGCATGCACCAAAAGCACGTACTCAATGTGATTGCACCAAGTTTAAATGGATACTCAGTAACGCTTCTTGAGGCGTCCCACGGAACTCCACACGTTTATCCGGTAACGATTGCCTCCGACGCATTTTCAAGTTTGCACCTCCGCACTCTTGGCGACGGGGCGGCTGACACACAGGAAGACTTTGTCGATCAACTTCGAAACGTATTACAATCGTCCTATGTCAAGTCACTATTACAGTCCCTAATTGCCTCGAGCAATGAAGTCATTCAAAAGTCATAGATTCTCGAAAGGAGGTTCGGTTCATGAGTGCGGAAACGATGCAGTTCAAGACGGAACTCAAGCAACTACTTCATCTCATCATTCATTCGCTCTACTCGCACAAGGACATTTTCCTGCGCGAGTTGATCAGCAACGCCAGCGATGCGATCGATACCGTGCGCTTTCAGTCGCTCACCAATGAGTCGCTCCTGGAAGGCGACGGCGATTGGAAAATCAAGCTCATTGCCGACGAAGCCGCGGGGACGCTCACCATCTCCGATAACGGCATCGGCATGTCGCGCGAGACCATCGTCGAACATCTCGGCACCATCGCCAAGTCCGGTACCAGGGCGTTTCTCGAAAAGCTCAAGGAGACGTCGGCGCAGCAGCGGCCCGATCTCATCGGCCAGTTCGGCGTCGGCTTCTACTCCGCGTTCATGGTCGCCGACAAGGTCGCCGTCCGCTCGCGCATGGCCGGCGGCGAAGGCGTCGAGTGGGTCTCCGATGGGCAGGGCGAATACACCCTCGACTCCGTCCCCAAGGAGAAACGCGGCACCGACGTCGTCCTGCACCTCAAGGCGGACGACAAGGACTTCCTCAAATCGTGGAAGCTACGCGAGATCGTCAAGAGGTACTCCGACTTCGTCGAACATCCCATCGTCCTCGACGTCGAAACCGAGGACGAGAGCAAGGCCAAGGTTGTCAAGGAAGAGACGCTCAACGCCCGCCAGGCGCTGTGGCTGCGGAGCAAATCGGAGATCACTTCGGAACAGTACGAAGAGTTTTATAAGCACCTGACGCACGATTACGACAAGCCGCTGAAAACCGTTCACTACAACGCGGAAGGGAGCGTCGAGTTCCGGGCGCTGCTTTACATCCCGGCCCATCGGCCCATGGATCTCATGTACGCCGACTCGAACAAGGGGCTGCACCTCTACATCCAGCGCGTCTTCATCATGGACGATTGCGAAACGCTGCTGCCGCGGTACCTGCGGTTCGTTCGCGGCGTGGTCGATTCGCCCGACTTGCCGCTCAATGTCTCGCGCGAACTCTTGCAGCAGTCGGCGCCGCTTGAGAAGATCAAGACGAATCTCACGAACAAGGTACTCTCCACGCTCGACGAACTCAAACGCAAAGAGAACGAGCAGTACATCAAGTTTTACGAGGAGATGGGGCCGTTCCTCAAAGAAGGGGCGTGTCAGGATTGGAGCAACAAGGAGAAGCTCGCGGATCTCCTCTTGTTCGATTCGACGAAGACCGACGCGGGCAAGTTCACCACGCTCGCGGACTACGTCGAGCGAATGCCGGGCGATCAGACCGAGATCTATTACCTCGCCGGCACGCAGCGCGATCTGCTGCTGCAGTCGCCGCTGCTGGAGGGGTACAAGGAGAAGAACTGGGAGGTGCTGCTTCTCACCGACGCGCCGGACGAGATCGTCTTCGAGAGTTTGGGGTTGTACAAGACCAAGCATCTCAAGGCGATCGACAAGGGGGGCTTCGACGCGGGCAAGGTCGACGACGAGACGCAGAAGAAGTTCGCGCCGCTCGTCGACGCGATCAAAAGCAAGGTGCCGGAACTGAAGGACGCGCGGGTGTCGAAGCGGCTCAAGGAGAGCGCGGTGGTGCTGGTCGCGGACGAAGGGGACATGAGCGCGAACATGGAACGGCTCATGCGCCGCATGGGGCGCGACAAGGCGCTGCCGGAGCAGAAGCGGATCCTCGAAGTCAACCCCGAGCATCCGATGATCGCCAAGCTTCAGCGGTTGGCGACGCTCGACGCGAACGACGCCCGGCTCGACGGTTTCGTACGGCTCCTGTACGACCAGGCGTTGATCTCGGAGGGTTCGAAGGTCAAGGATCCGCAGGCGTTCGCCCAGCGGCTCAACGAGCTGATGCTCAGGGATTGACGTGGGAACGATTCTCGACAAAATCGTGGCCGACACGCGGCGCAACCTCGCGGCCGACAAGGAGCGTACGCCTCAGACGGCGCTCGAACGTCGGCTGTCGGAAGCGCCGGCGGTGCGCGATTTTCGCGCGGCGCTGATGCAAGGACCAGGCGTCGGCATCATTGCGGAGGTGAAGAAGGCGTCGCCATCCGCGGGGGTGATGAAGGCCGACTTCGATCCGGTCGCAATCGCGAAGACTTACGCCGAGCATGGCGCCCACTGCATCAGCGTGCTCACCGACGTGCCGCACTTTCAGGGGCATCTCTCGTATCTCTCGGCCATTCGCCAGGCGGTGGCCGCCCCGGTGCTGCGCAAGGATTTCCTCGTCGACCCATATCAAGTGATCGAGGCACGCGTGCACGGCGCCGACGCGGTGCTGCTCATCGCTGAGATCCTCGACGACCCTACGCTACGTGACTTACTAAAGTTGACGTACGAACTTGGCATGCACGCCCTCGTGGAGCTGTACGACGCGGAGAATTTGCCGCGTGTGGTGGATGCCGGGGCGCAGCTCATCGGCGTCAACAATCGCGACCTGCGGACGTTCACGGTGAGCTTGCAGCACACGCTTGATTTGGCGCCGAGGATTCCCGCGGATCGGCTGCTGGTCAGCGAGAGCGGCATTTGCTCGGCCGACGACATTCGCCTCTTGCGATCGGCGGGGGTCGGCGCGGTGCTGATCGGCGAGACGTTCATGCGGGCCGGGAATGTGGGCGCCGCCCTGCGTGAGATTCGCGACGCATGAACGCCGTGCGTCACTTCATGGACCGCCACGGCTTGACGGGGACCGCGGGACTCGTCGCCATTTCCGGCGGGCCCGATAGCGTCGCGCTGGCGCATGCCCTGCATTCCGTAACGTCGATCGAGTTGGCCCACGTCAATCATCATCTGCGCGGCGCCGAGAGCGATGCGGATGAGACGTTCGTTCGAGCGTTCGCCGAGCAGCTGGGACGAGTCCTTCATGTCTATCAGGGGCATGCGGTCCCGAGCGAGTCGGAAGCTCGCGACCTTCGCTACGGCTGGTTGACCGAACTTGCGACGTCGCGCCCCTTCGCCTGGGTCGCCGTCGGCCATCACGCGGACGATCAGGCGGAGACGGTGCTGCATCACTTCCTGCGCGGCAGCGGGCCACAAGGGTTGGCGGGGATTCCGGAGCGCCGCGAACTCGCGGGGAGCGCCTGTCTAGTTCGCCCGCTGCTGACGACGTCGCGGGCCGAGATTTTGGCGTATCTCTCGGAGCATCAGCTCGCCCACCGCGTCGATTCGTCGAATGCCCAGACGCGTTTCACGCGCAATCGGCTGCGGCACGAGTTGCTGCCGATGCTCGAGCGCGACTACAACCCCCGGCTCGCCGAGATTCTGACGCAAACGGCGCAGCAAATGCGCGAGATCCACGATTGGCTCGCGGAGCAGGCGACGGAGCTATTGCAGCGTTCGGAACGTCCGCGGGCCGGAGCGGTCGTCGTGCTGCATACGCCCGATCTGGCGCCTGCAAAGCCGCCGGTGTTGCGTGAGCTGTTTCGCTTGCTCTGGCAGCGCGAGGGTTGGCCGATGGGGAAGATGAGCTTCCGCGACTGGGATTTGCTCGTGCAGATGGTTTCGCGGGAGCACGATCGACATTCGTTCCCGGGCCTCGTGGAGGTGCGCCGCGTGGCGCTGGTTCTGCAACTTTCGCGACTTTGTCATTGACGCCGGCCGCGGGATTGTCGACCATAGAAGTAATCTTCCCGCCCACGCTTTCCTGCGCCCTGCGCGGGTCATTCACGTTTTCTTCCAGGAGTTCATGCATGCGAATTTCACGACGCGAGTTTTTACAGGGGACGGCCGCGCTCGCCGCCGCCAACGCCGCCGGCCCGATGCTTTCCCGCGCCGAAGCGCAAACCCCCACGCCTGCCGCTCCGGGAGGCGCCAACGAACGCATCAATATCTGCGTCATCGGCGTCAAGGGACGCGGACTCGATCACATCGGCGGTCTCGCCGGCCGGCATAACTGCGTCGTCACGCACATCTGCGACACTGACTCCGCCGTCATTGGCCCTGCCATGGATCGCTGCGAAAAGGCCCAGAAAGTCCGCCCGGTCTACGAGCAGGACATTCGCAAGATCATGGAGAACAACAATATCCATGCCGTCAGCATTGCCACGCCGAACCACTGGCATTCGCTGGCCGGCATCTGGGCGATGCGCGCGGGCAAGCACGCCTACGTCGAAAAGCCGGTGAGCCACAACGTGTGGGAAGGCCGTCGGCTCGTCGAGGCCTCGCGGCATTACAACAAGATCTGCCAGGCCGGCACGCAGATTCGCAGCCAGCGCGGCGCCATCGCGGCCATCGATTTCATCAAGTCGGGCAAGCTCGGTACGGTGCAAGTCGCGCGCGGCCTGTGCTACAAGAATCGCCCCAGCATCGGCCGAGTCGAACGCGACACGCCCGTCCCCGCCACCGTTGACTACGATCTCTGGTGCGGTCCCGCGGCGCGCAATCCCATTCGCCGCGCCCGGCTCCATTACGACTGGCACTGGACCTGGGAATACGGCAACGGCGATCTGGGCAACCAGGGCATCCACCAAGTCGACGTCGCCCGTTGGGCGCTGGGCCGGGATCATCTGCCGACGTCGGTCGCCAGCGTGGGCGGCCGGTTCGGTTACGTCGATGACGGCGAAACCGCGAACACGCAAGTCGCCGTCTTCGAGTATGAAGGCGCCGAGCTGATCTTCGAAGTTCGCGGCCTGCCGTTCAAGCCGCACATGGGAGCGACGGTCGGCAACGTCATCCACTGCACCGACGGGTACGTCGTGTTCACGAAGTACGACGAAGCGATCGCCTACAGCCGGGCGGGCGAGAAACTACAGGAGTTCAAGGGCGGCGGCGACCATTACGGCAACTGGGTGGGCGCCATCCGAAGCAACCGCCGGGCCGACCTCAAGGGCGAAGTGCTCGAGGGGCATCTTTCCAGCGCCATCTGCCATCTGGCCAACATCAGCCATCGGTTGGGCACGCCCGCGGCATTCGCGCCGCGCACGACGGTTTTCGGCCAGGACGAGCACGCCCTGGAAACGGTTCGCCGGATGGAGGAACATCTGCGTGCGAACAACGTCAACCTGGAAACGACGCAACTGACGATCGGCAGAAAGTTGACGATGGACCCGAAGACCGAGCAATTCCGCGGCGACGCGGAGGCGAACCGGATGCTGACGCGCGAGTACCGCCGCGGCTTCGAAGTCCCGGCGACGTTCTAGTATTTTGAAAGCCCAGGGACGGCTGTCCCTGGGAAAACTCCCCCAGGGATAGCCATCCCTGGGCTTTCGCCGGAATGCGTCAAAGAGAAAGGCCCCGAATCTCGGGGCCTTTCTCTTTGACGTTCCAGTCAAATCCTACCCCAACAAATCCTTGACCGCGTCCATCTCTTCTTGCAACTCCTTGAGCGTCGCCTGGAACTTTGCCTGGCCGAACGCGTCGAGCTTCACGCCCTCGACGACTTTGAAGTTTCCCTTGCCGTCGCCGGTGCACGGGTAGCCGAAGACCATGCCGGCGGGGACGCCGTACTCGCCCTGGGAGACGGTGGCGACGCTGACCCAATCGCTCGCCGGCGTCGGGTTCACCCAGCTCTTGACGTGATCGATCGCGCCGTTGGCGGCCGACATCGCGGAGCTGAGGCCGCGCTTCTTGATGATCTCGGCGCCGCGCGTTTGCACCATCGGCACGAAGGTCGTCTCGAGCCAGGCGCGGTCGGTGATGACCTCGGGCGCCGGCTTCCCCTTGATCTTCGCGTTCGTGAAATCGGGATACTGCGTGCTCGAATGGTTGCCCCAGATGGTGACGTTGGTCACGTCCTCCGCTCCCACGCCCGCCTTTTTCGCCAGCGCAGAACGGGCGCGGTTGTGGTCGAGCCGGGTCATCGCAGTCCAGCGCTCGGCCGGGATTTCCTTGCCGTTCTTGTAGGCGACCAGGCAGTTGGTGTTGCACGGATTGCCGACGATGAGGATGCGCACGTCGCTGGCGGCGTTCTTGGCGAGCGCCTGGCCCTGGCCGACGAAGATCTTGCCGTTGATGTTGAGCAGATCCTTGCGTTCCTGGCCTTGCTTCCTGGGCGACGAACCGACGAGCAGGGCGTAGTTGGCGCCCTTGAAGGCGACGTTGGCGTCATCGGTGACGACAATGCTCTGCAGCGTGGGGAAGCCATTGTCCTCGAGTTCCATGGCCACGCCTTCGAGACTCTGCAAGGCGGGCGTGATTTCCAGGAGTTGGAGCACGACCTTGGTAGAGGGGCCGAAAACTTCGCCGGAGGCCAGGCGAGCGAGCATGGCATAGGCGACCTGGCCGGCGGCTCCGGTGACGGCAACGCGAACGACGTTTGGCATGGGGAAACTCTCTTGTGGTGTCAGTGGATTCGTTTGCAACTAACTTATTGATCCGCGAGCGCCCGGTCGAGTCGGCGCAAAATCTCCTGCACGTCGTCGGCGGTCGTCGCGGAGCAGAAGCCGTGATGGCACGGGCCGCCGCCGTAATCGTGGAAGTAAACGCCCTGGCCGATTGCGCTCTTGATGAACTTCAGCATCTGCGACTTGTGATGGACGATGACGTCGCGATAGTTGCGCGGCTCGCCGACGACGCCGAAGTAGATGCCGAAGCGCGCTCCCAGCCCGCGCGCCTGCGCGGCCAGGCCATGTTTCTGGAACAGCCGATTGATGCCGGCGTACAGTTCCTCGGCGATGGCGAACAGGTGCGGATAGAAACCGGGTTCGCAGTACGCTTTCACCGCCGCCAGTGCCGCGGCGACGGCGAGGGGATGGCCATTGTAGGTGCCGGAGTGTTGGCAATCGCCGATCGGCATGAGCTTGTCCATGATCTCGCGCCGGCCGCCGAAGACGCTGAGGGCGTGGGTGCCGCCAACCGCTTTGCCGAGCGTGCACAGATCGGGCGTGACCTTGAGATATTCCTGGGCGCCGCCGGGGCCCATGCGGAACGCGCTCAATACTTCGTCGAAGATCAGCAGGCTGCCATGCTGCTGGGTGAGCCGGCGCAAGGCGGCCATGAAGTCAGGCGTCGGCAAGATGCAGCCGGCGTTGTAGTAGATCGGCTCGCCGATGACGGCCGCGATCTCGGAGCCGTGCTTGCGAAAGGTCTCCTCGAGCAAGTCGGGGCGATTGTAGGGCACGAGCACGAGCTGATGTTCGAGCCCGACGGGCATGCCGGTAGAGCCGGGGAACGCGTGAGGCGTCGATTCGGGGCCGAGTTTGTCTGCGGGGGTCCCAATAGAGAACATCACCTGGTCGTGGTAGCCGTGAAAGTTTCCTTCGAATTTGACGATCTTGGGTCGACCGGTGTAGGCCCGCGCCAGCCGCAAGCAGTGCATGGTCGCCTCGGTCCCGGAGCCGGTGAAGCGGACGCGTTCCAGGCAGGGCACTTTCGCGCAGAGCAATTCCGCGAGTTCGGCGTGGGTTTCATTTTCGTAGGAACACGCGGCGCCCCGATCGAGCGCGCGCTCCACCGCGGCGCGGACGCGCGTGTCGCCGTGACCTAACAGGGTCGCCCCGTGGCTGCAGCAGAGGTCGATGTATTCCTTGCCGTCGAGATCCCAGAGGCGATTCCCCAGGGCGCGGTCGAAAAGCATCGCGTGTCCCATGGCACGGTTGAGCCGGGTCGAGGAACTCACCCCCCCCGCCAGCGATCGCTGTGCCCGTTCGTATCCTTCTGCCACTTTGCTCATGTCCCGGCTCCTCTTGACTGACCGTTCCCGCCTGGCTATAGTTCGCCCCTCTTACAAAAGGGGACCGTATGAATCGCCGAACGTTGTCCGCGCTCGCCGTCGCCCTGGGATCGCTGACCGGGTTGGCCGTCGCGCTCGTGCTCCTGCTCCACCACGTCCCCGGCTTCTATCTTCGCAGCGCGGTCGAGCCCGGCCCTGAACGCATAAAGCGTTCCGACGAACTCAACAAGATCTTCGCCCTGCTCTTCGAAAAGTTCGAGAGCGGCTTTAACTCCAGCAACGTCCAGGACGTCGAAGAGAGTAAATTCTCGTATCCCATCACCCAGGACCAGCTCAACAGCTTCCTGGCCGAGGACTTCGTTAAGTTAGGACTGACGAACGATTTGGCCAAGCTGGGCATCTACGATCCGCGCGTGACCTTCGACAAGAATCGCCTCCGACTCGCGTTTTGCTATGGCAAAGGCTTCTGGTCGACGATCCTTTCCTACGACGTCAAAATTTGGCTCGCCCCGCGCGATCCGAACACGCTGCTCATCGAGCTTCAGGGGCGCAAGGCCGGCGCCCTGCCGATCCCTTCGCAGCAGATCCTGCAGGAGATCTCGGAATTCGCCCGCAAACATTCGGTGCAGATCCAGTGGTTCCGCAACCGCACGAATCCGGTCGCCCTGGTCACCTTCCTGCAAGATTCGGGACAGCGCAACAACGCCCAGATCCGCCATCTCGCCTTCGATCCCGGCAAAATCACCATCGGCGGCCAGCTCAACGACCCCAACAAGGCCGTCGACAGTTTGCAGCCGGACGCCAAGTGATTGAATCCAAAGTCGACCCGCTTGTCTATCGCGTCGTCGTTCCAATCCACGTGAGGCTTACGCCGCGCCGCTCGCCGTGATCCCGTGCGCCACTCTTGGCCGCATGCGGTACAGCTTACGCCCCTGGATAGAATTCCGTCAAACCGTGTCCGGCTTCGAGGACGTTTCCGCATTAGCTCTCAGAAACCAACTCACGTCCTCCAACGCGCAAGGGAAATCCCGTGCCCACGACCTCTGCTGCCGCCCTCGTGAAAATCGACGACTTTAACAAACGATCCGGCGGCACCGATTGGCTCAACATCACCAAGACCGATCTGGTCACCGGACTCAAGGATCGTGTCGCCACGCCGAACAACATCAATACCTCCGTCGTCAACCTGTGCGGCCCCGGCGCCTTCTTTCGCTTCCTGGCCATGGACGATCCGGTTATGTACGTCCAAGCGGTCACCGATCTCTGGGAAAGAAACGAAGCCTCGATCGGGACGCGGAAATTCAAGGCAAGCCATGGGCTGCGCATCGCCCCCCTCGTCAAGGGCATCAGCGCCGTCGATTGGGTTCCGCTCGCCAGCCTGCGCGATGACGAAAACACACTCATCAGCTACAACAGCGCGTCCGGCGGCGCCAGCGGCATCACCCTGCCCTCGGCCCTGGAGAAGTGGTTCAAGCAAGCCGGCTACGCCGAAGTCAAAAACGAGACCAACGTCTTGTTCACGAAGGATCTCGCCAACTTCAAGGAAGCCGATCGCCTGCGCGGTCTGGGACGCCGGGTCGCCCTGTTTATCAACGCCGACATGCTCAATAGCGCGACGCAGAACAAGAAGTCGATCATCCCCAATCACTGGGTCTGCGCCAATTCGCTCGCCTGGATTGACGAGGAGAAAGACACGTTCAGCACGAAGGTGCATAGCTGGGGAAAGATCATGCCGGTCCCCCCGCTGGGAACCATGCCCATCGGCGACTTTGTGCAGAACTACTACGGCTACGTTTCCGCCAAGCCCGCGTAACGGGAGATCAATCCCCGGCCTTGACCTCGATCGACTGAATCCCTTCGCGCTGATTGAGGTCGCGCACCAAAACGAGGGCGGCCTCCTCGTCCCGGAATTGCACCCGATACGTCACGTCGAAAGCAGCCCCCTTCTGGACGGTGGCGATACCTTCCAGCCCGATTGACGCGACATGCTTCTCGAAGAGATCGCGGGCGGCGGTCTTCGGATCGGTCCCCAGGTTCACGCGCAATGTAAGCGTGAAGACGCGGCGAAAGACGATCGGCGTCTCGCGGTAGAGGTACTGCATCAGGAACGCCGCCCCCGCGACGATCGGGATGCCGGCCAGCGCGATCATCGCGAACCCGGCGCCCGCCGCCATGCCGACGGTGACGCCGAAGATGACGAAGGCGGTGTCGCGCGTGTCCTCGACGACGGTGCGAAAGCGGACGATCGCCAGGGCGCCGACCAGGCTGAACGCGCGCGCCTGGTTGTCGCCGATCACCATTGTCACCATCGCAATGATGATTGTGAGCAGCACGAGGGTAACGCCGAACGAGCTGGTTTTGAGGCTGGTGCGCGACTGAGTGGCCCAGTGGATCGCCGCCGCTACCAGTCCCATGAACCAGGCGATGAGGAGTCGGCGAACGACGGTTTCGAGCGTGAAGTTGTTGAGTCCCGAGGTCAACTCAGCCCAGAATTCCGACATACGCACATCCAGTTAGGTTTCGCTCAGAACTTCCACAGCAGCGTGGCGAAGTATTCGTAGTCGTTCGCCTGCTTGCCTTCAGGGGTGCTGTCGTAGCGATCGAGCACGCCGAGCTTGAGGGTGAGGTTCCATTCGGGATCGATGAGGATTTCGTACGAAATTCGGCCCTCGAAGCGATAGTCGCCGAAATTGTGCACGGTGGGGAAGAAGTCGCCGGTGACGCAGATTTTTTGGCGAGCGGAGATCTTACGTTCGAGGTCCAGGCCGAAGAGGAGTTCGGGTTTGACGTCTTCGTTGGGGCTGTTGATCTCGCGGCTGGCGCCGGCGCCGAACCGGCTTTTGAGCAACGTGTCCTCGTTCTTGATGATTGCATACGCGACGCCCGCATGGCTGGCGATGCGGAGGTCGAACGCCTTGAATTCGTCGTATTCGAGTTCGCCCGAGAGAAACAGGCTCCAGCGCGAATCGATGTAGAGCCGTTCGTAGCGGGCCTTGGTAAGGCCGCGGTTTTCGATGTCGGCTTCGTTGGCTTTGCTGTAGCTGTAGAGGGCGTTGAGTTTGAAAAGATTGCGTTCCGTCTCGGCCTTGGCGTTCACGCCCATGCGGAACTTGAAGTTTTGCGAGTTCCCCTCGGCGCCGGAAAGTCCGAATTCCAGCCCGCCGGTCCAGATTTTGGGGAGCGGCTTCTCGGCGACGGGAATCGGCACGGGGAGTATGGACGTCGGGGGCGCCGAGATGGGGGGCAACAGAAGTTCCTGTGCGGAGACGCACGTCCCCGCCCAAAATGCCGTGAGTGCCGCGATGGCCCGAATCGACTTCATGAACTCGCCCCCCGTTTCCTGGCGAATTCGATACCATCTTCAGCCCGAATTGCAAGGCGGGTTACGCCTCGAGTGCGCCAAGGGATTCTGGCGAGCCAGGTCGCGTAAGCGCCGGGAGCACAGCATCCCGTGCGGTTACTCCAGGCGCTTACGCGACCGGGCTCGCCGATTGCCGGAAACCATTGGCGCGCCCTGCGCCAACGAATCCCGACGAGCCAGGACGAGTCCCCAACTCCCGTGGCGCACCCTACGCCTCGACCTCCACCGCGGCGTCGGCGTACGGGAAGTATCCGTCCCACCAGTCGTCGAGCGTCGCCAGCGCCTGCTCGATCGGCACCGCGCGGAATCGGCCTTCGTGTTCGGTCACCAGATTGAGCCGCTGCAACTTGTCCAGCGCGTCGGTCACCTCAAAGTCGACCTTGACCCCTCCCATGCGTTCGAGTTCCGCCTCGATCCGCTGATCGAGTTCCTCGACCGTCAAATCGTCGCTCGCACGCCACAGATAGAAATAGCCGAGGAGCGCCTCGCGGAAGTCCTGCTCCTCCGCCTCGTCGACGAGCGAGAAGAGCACGCCGGCGTTGTTGGCGAGATTCTGAAAATAGAGACTTTTGGAAAGCTGGAGCGAATACGCGGTCCGGGTGCTTTGATAACTCGAATACTGGCGAAACGACATCCCCACCAACGAGCCAAGTAGGGCGAGCGAGGCCATCTCCAACTTGAACTGGCTGAATTGATCGACAAAGTTGTCGAGCTGTTCGACGACCTTGTAAACCACGAACGCGACTGTACTGGCGATCGACGCTTGCAGCTGCCAACGCTTCAGCCAGGGCATGACGAGGTTGCCCGCGGGCAGGAGCATATCGATGTCGTCCTTGGGGATGTCCTTGAAGTACTTGACGAAAATGTCGTTGGTGTCGAGTTCCTCGGGGACGTTGTCCGCTTTCTTGAGTTTGATCGCGAGCACAAGCCGGCGATAGATCGGAACCTGCTTGGTTTCCTTGCGAAAGAACTTCCACCAGACGCGGCGCGTGCGTTCGCCAAACGTGTCCCCGCGAACGAAGATGGCGAGCCGTTCGATGATGCCGAAATCGATGTCGACGTTGATGCCCCAGTCGCTCGATTTTTCCAGGGCTTTCTCGATCGCACGCCAGTTGAGCCGGGTAAAGTTCCCGCGCCGCACCAGCGACTGCAGACGCTTGAAGAACTGCGCCTGACGGGCGTCCTGATCGGGTTCGGAGACGGTCGTGGCTTCAAACGGCGTGGCGTCCGGGTCGAACGGCGCGTACAGCCCCTTGAGGTCTTCGAGGGTCTCGTGATAATGGAAGTGAAAGGTGGCGTCGAGGATGGAACTCAGACGCTGTAACTGCTCCCATTCTTCCGCAGTCAATTTCTGCTGGCCGAGCATGCGAATGAGATCGGGCTTGCGAAACGGGATGTGATGCTCGCGATCCTTCTCCTGGGTCATGGCGCTTCCTCGCTGCACGGGATCGGGTGGTTCTCCCGATATTATACGTCACTTCGATGTCTTTTTGGGGAAGTACGACTTCAGTTCACGTGCGATTTCCCATTCCGAATGCAGTCCCCAGCCCGTGAAGGCCGCCCGCAGATTCCCGGCGGCGTCCAGCACGATAAACCGCGGCGTCGCCTCGACCCGAAACAGCACATGGAACGCGTTGCCGTCGCAGATCGGGAACGGTATCTTCTGCTCCGCGTGCCACTTGCGCAACGCCTCCGCGTCCTTGCCCAGCGGCATGCCCACGAGGTGAAACGATCCCTCGTATTTGCGGTGGAGCCGATTCGCGAAACGGACCGTCTCTTCGCCGATCTCGGTATCGGGATTCAGATAGACGATGAGGATCGGCTTACCGTGCAGTTTGCTGAGCCGAAGCGAGGATTGCTGCACAAGGTCGGCGAGCAGGAGATCGGGAACTTTCTGCCCGACCCCGACGGCGGCCTGAATCGGGCGGGGTTCGCCGACGCTTTCGGGCGCCGCGCTTCCTCCCACGATCGCCCCCTCCAGCCGGGTCGCCAAATGCAGCGTGGCTTTGCGGTAGGGCGTCGCCTGCGGCTGCTCCAGATGCTTAGCGACCTTCTTGCGCAGCGCCTCGATCGGCACGCGATATTCCGCCGGCTGAATAAAGAACGGCGCCGCGTCGTCCTGGAACTTCCGCGCTTGCACGATCTCCAGTTGGCGATCCTCGAAGAGGCTGTTGGAGTATCGCAACGGCGAGCTGATGAGTTCGTAGTGGGTCTCGCAGCGATAGGTCGGCCGTTCGCGGGCCGGGTCTCGGCGTTCGACGAGCCGTTCGACGCGGTAAGCGATGCCCCCCAGCTGCGGCGCGAACCAGATCGTCTCCTGTCGACGCCAGGCGGTGCGGTCGGCGCGGGGGCGGTCCCAGTCGTCGGACTGCTGCAGGCACGCGATCTTCACACAACTGACGCCGCTGCACAGCTCCGTCCCCACGATGCGAATCGAGCGAATGCCGCGGCCTTCCTCGGCCACGTCCCAGACGCTGTTCTTGCCGACCTTGACGAGCGGCGCCTCGAGCAGAAACCCCGCTTCGAGATACGCCGGGCCTTCCAGCGGCGCCAGCCATCGGCCCGTCTTGGCCAGGAGCAGTTGCCCCTGTTCGTCGACCTTGGCGAGTTCCAGGCGGACATGACTGGGGACTTGCTTCGCCTGAGCGCCCGGCGTGGGGACATTCAGCGTCGTCATGAGCGCGACATTGGAGAACTTGGCTTGTTTATCGAGAACGAAGAGGAGCGTTTCGAGGCGATAGTGGCGCTGGAACTGAACGTTGCTGCTGTTGCTTTCTTCGCGCACGTCGCCGACGTAGACGAGTTCGAGCCCGGGCTGAAACTGGGGCGTGAATTGCCAGGTGGAATCGGGCGTTTGACACAAAACCAACGCCAGGAACAAGTTAAAAGCCGAGGAGGTCATGCCGCATCCGTGCCGAGGGGGGAGGTCCGATTCCTTGGACGCGCCGATTATAACAATCCGGCAAGTCGGCACAAGCGAGGTTTCGGGCCGGTTTCGGTCAAACGTCTGAATTTCGACCGCGCCGGGGAACTCCCTGCGCTTTCGGAAACACATCGATTCCTATAATAGGGGAAGTCGCACGTTTTCTCTTTCTTCCGAGACCCCCCCATGGCCGACCATTATATCTTCACAATCGAAGCCCTCAGCAAGGCTTACAACAAACGTGAAGTCCTCAAGAACATCTGGCTCGCGTTCTACCCCGGCGCCAAGATCGGCGTTATCGGTTCCAACGGCTCCGGCAAGTCCACCCTCATGCGCATCATGGCCCTCCAGGATACCGACTTCCTCGGCACCGCCCGACTCACCTCCGGTTACACCGTCGGCTACGTCCCGCAGGAACCCAAGCTCAACGAAGCCAAGGACGTCAAGGGCAACGTCGAGGAAGCCGTCGCCGCTACCCGCGCCATCCTCAATCGCCATGAAGAGATCAGCAATAAGCTGGGCGATTGCACGCCTGAACAGATGGAAAAGCTGCTCGAGGAACTCGGCAATCTTCAGGAAAAGATCGACGCCGCCAACGCCTGGGAACTCGATCGTCAGCTCGAGATCGCCATGGACGCGATGCGGCTGCCGCCGGGCGATCAGACGATCAAATCGCTTTCCGGCGGCGAACGTAGGCGCGTCGCGTTGTGCAAGATGCTGTTGCAAAAGCCGGATTTGCTCTTGCTCGACGAACCGACCAACCATCTGGACGCCGACTCGGTGGCGTGGATCGAACGCCATCTGAAGGAATATCCGGGGACGGTCGTTTCGGTGACGCACGATCGCTACTTTCTGGACAACGTCGCGGAGTGGATCCTCGAGATGGACCGGGGCGCGGGGCATCCGTACAAGGGGAACTACACCGGCTGGCTCGAACAGAAGAAGGCCCGCGTCGAGAAGGAAGAGCGGACCGAAGGCGCTCGCCAAAAGGCGCTGGAGCGCGAACTCGAATGGGCGCGCATGGCGCCCCGCGCGCGCGTCGCCAAGAGCAAAGCCCGACTCCTGGCCTATGAACGCCTGGCCTCGCAAGAAGTCGAGGAAAAGAAGGAAGACCTGACGATTCAGATCCCGCCCGGCCCGCACCTGGGCGATCTCGTCGTCCGCGCTACCGGCGTGCGCAAAGCCTTCGGCGACAACCTACTCATGGAAGACATGACCTTCGACCTCCCCCGCGGCGGCATCGTCGGCGTCATCGGACCCAACGGCGCCGGCAAGACCACCCTCTTCAAAATGATCATGGGCCTGGAAAAACCCGACGCCGGAACCCTCGCCGTCGGTCCCACCGTCTTCCCCGCCTACGTCGATCAAAGCCGCGACCATCTCAAAGCCGAGAGCACCGCCTACGAGGAAATCTCCGGCGGAGCCGAGTACATCATGCTCGGCAAAACCAAAATCTCCTCCCGCGCCTACGCCTCCTGGTTCAACTTCAAAGGCCCCGACCAACAACGCAAAGTCGGTGAACTCTCCGGCGGCGAACGCAACCGCGTCCACCTCGCCAAGCTCCTCCGCAAAGGCGGCAACCTGCTCCTTCTGGACGAACCGACCAACGATCTCGACGTCGATACGCTCCGCTCGCTCGAGGATGCGCTCCTGAACTTCGGCGGCTGCGCCGTGGTCATCAGCCACGATCGCTGGTTCCTCGACCGCATCGCCACTCACATCCTGGCGTTCGAAGGCGACAGCAAAACGTTCTGGTGCGAAGGGAACTATCAGACGTACGAGCACCAGCGCCGCCAGCGCCTGGGCGCCGACGCGGATCAGCCGCACCGCATCAAGTACAAGAAGCTGACGCGGTAATTGCACGTCATTGGCGAGCGGGGGACGTTAGTCCCCCGGTACTTGACGCTCTCGCCGAACAAGTCTGCGCGACTGGTAAAATGACGTACCGGGGGACTAACGTCCCTCGCTCGCCTGTCCTCGTTGCATGACGTACCGGGGGACTAACGTCCCCCGCTCGCCGATTCTTGCCGTTAAACGACGAGGTGCGGCAACGTCACCGTGAACGCACTCCCCGCCTCCGGCTGACTCCGTACCGTGATCGTGCCCCCCAGCGCCTCGACGATGGTGTGGCAGATGCTCAGCCCCAGGCCCGTGCCTTCGCTCCGGCGCCGGGACTTGTCGCCGCGGTAAAAGCGTTCGAACAGGTGCGGCACGTCGTCCGCCGAGATCCCAAAACCCTGGTCGCGCACCTCCAACCGAACCTTTCCGCCGGCGCACGACAGCGTTACATCGATTCGCCCTCCCGGACGGGTGAACTTGATCGCGTTGTCGATCAGGTTCCGCACCACCTGTTGCAAGAAACGTTCCTCGCCCGGAACCCAAACCTCGACGCCCGGTGCGTGAAACTGCAACGTGATGCCGCCATGCTCGGCGACGGGCTCGAACATTTGAAACGCGCCGGCCACCACCTTCTCGAGCCGGCACTTCTGCCCGTTCCCGGCCGCCATGGCGCCCGAATCGCCTTCCGCGAGCAGCAGCAGCTGATTCACGAGCTGCGACAAACGCGTCGTCTCCTCGACCAGATCCGTCAATACGCTGGCATACTCTTCGGAGGTCCGCGGGCGATTGAGCGCGACCTCGACCGACGCGCGAATGGCGGCAAGGGGAGAACGCAGTTCGTGGGCCGCGTTCGCCACGAACTCGCGATTCTGCTGCAAGTACTTGGCGATGCGATCGAGAAGTTGGTTGATCGTGACGGAGAGTTCGTCGAGTTCGTCGCGGGAACCTCGGATCGGCAAGCGTTCGTCGAGTTTGTGCGGCTGCAACCGGGCGGCAGTGGAAGTGATCCAGGCGATGGGCCGAGTCGCGCGATGGGCGAGAACAAATGCGATGGCCGGCGTGAGCGCCGTGATCGCAAGCCCGAAATAGATCAGGATCCGCTTCAGGTGATCGAAGTCGTTCTGCAGTGTCGCGAGCTGAGCGCCGACGCGCACCAGATACGTCGGCAGCTGCGAGTCGTCGAGCCTGGCTTCCACGATGCGGTACTGGTCCCGTTCGTACTCGCCGCGCAGCAATTGCGCGGTGAGCGGCTGCGTGATTTTCGGAACGCCCCCCGCCTCTAGAACGAGACTTCCCTGGCCGTCGAAAATCTGCACGAACCAACTCGTGAGAGGATGTTCGATGGCCTTGGTCGTCAGCGCTTCTTCGAGTACCTTGATCTGCCCATCGGGGAATCGGCGGACGATGCGTAGCTCTTCGAGCACCGCCTTGACGTCCTGCTCGAGTTGATGGCGAAACTCTTGCCGCAATCGATCCTGGTAAAGATGCGCGACGACGACCGAGGAGACGATGACGGCCAAGAGCACGAGCAGCGTCATCCAGGCGACGATGCGGAACTTCAGGGAGAAGATGGCCTTAACTGGCGCGAAGTGCATAGCCTCGACCCCGGATCGTGTGAATCAAGGGCTCCTTCGAGCCGCGCTGCAGTTTGTTGCGGAGCCGATTGATGTGCACCTCGATGACGTTGGTCGTGCCTTCCCAATCCGATTCCCAGAGCGATTCGCACAGCATCTTGCGGGTGACGACGAGGCCGGCATGGCGCATGAGCATTTCGAGGATGGAGAACTCGGTCGGCGTGAGATCGATGTCGGCGCCGCCGGCGTTCACCCGGCGCGTGGCAAGATCGAGATTGAGTTCGCCCACGTGTAGCACCGCCGCCGGCTTGCTCGTCGCGCGCCGGCCGAGCGCTTCGATCCGCGCAAGAAGCTCCGCCATGTCGAACGGCTTGACCAGATAATCGTCTGCCCCCTGCTTCAGGCCCAGGACTTTTTCTCCCACTGTGCCCAGCGCGGTGAGCGCGAGCACCGGCGTCTGAATCCCGTCGCCACGCAGTTTCGCCAGCAGTTCCAGCCCGGAAATGCCCGGAAGCAAAAGATCGAGAATGACGACGTCGAACTTCTGCGAGCGCGCCTCCGCCAGGCCCTGATGGCCGTCCTTGACCCAGGCGCACTCGTGCCCCGCTTCGGTCATCCCCTTCTGGACCGCCTTGCCGATCGAAGGATCGTCTTCGACGATGAGAATCAACATAGGTTTCACGCCCTTGTCCCGTCACCTCTCCCGCATTTACATTACACAATTTCAGTCGGCTAATGATTAAAATGATCGAACAAACTTCCCTGAATCCGACCTCGGTCTTCGAACTGCCTTTTGATGAACCCATCGAACAACGGCACCGCGAGAAGATACTTGCCGTGTCTGTTCTTGTATACGAGCCCGGCGTCGATCAGTTTCGGAATCATGGAACTGATATCGCCCGGCTTGAACGGTTTGATCTCATGATTCGTTGCCAACTCTTTGGACCGGTCAACGATTTCATTGACGGTGAATTCTCCGCCCGCATTCTCGAGATTGGCGACGCAAAACAGTAATTCCCTTTGTCGATCGGGAACTCTCGACCACCTGCCAGAGAAAAAGTCGGTGTCCAGCTTTCGCAAAAGCGTATCAAAAGGGATTTCGCTGGAGATCTCGCCCGTTTTCGCGTCGACGGGGACGGCCTTAAAAAAGTCGTAAGCTTCTCGGCAAATGAACTGGATAAAATAGGGATAACCGCACGTATTGCCGACGATCGTCTGGACCGATTGTCGGGTAAATTGGATGCGATTGCCTTCCAGCGGCTCGGTGATGGCGCGCGTTGAACCCTCGTCGTCCAATCGGCCGATCTGCTGAATTTTGAACATCCGCTCCGCATACGTGCGCGATTCGACCAACCGAGGAAACAGAGTCGGCAGCCCGGTTAGCAGCAGCATGACGCGCATCCCTTTGCGCTGGATCGACTGAAACGTTTCCAGGAGCAACGCCAGCGGATACTGATCCTTGTCCTTTCGATCCTGTACGACCTGCGCTTCGTCATAAGCGAACAATATCCCTCGTTTGCCGACGGCGCTAACTGCATTCCAGGCAAGTTCGATCGTCGCTTTGAGTTTGTCAGAATTCAACCCGGCTTGCGAATTGAAGTAATCGATCAAATAGTTGAAATCGATTCGGACCGTCGAACGATTCGACGAACGGATGCCCATGCCGTCGGGAGAATCGACTTCGACTTCCAGTGTCGAGGTAAACACCGACAGGTCCGTCAGCAAGCGGGAACAAAGCGCCGCCTCGTCGACGAACGCCGACTCCGAAAAATCCGAGCCGACCCAAACCCACGCCTCCTTGAGCGCCAGCTGTTTGTAGACGTCGTCCATCAACACGGTCTTGCCGACGCCCCTGAGCCCCGTCAAGACAACGTTCTGCGTGACGACCTCTTGCTGTAAGAAACCGCAGAATTCCGACGCCTCCTTCTCGCGCCCCGCCAGGCAGGGCGGAGAATGCCCCGCTCCCGGCTTGAAGGGGTTTGACGCCAGCCGCTCTTTCGATTTTCTTTTCATCCGCTTCCAAAAACTAAGCCAAACGCACGACTTCAGTAATTCTTAGCTTCCTAGCTAATATTATTGGAAGCGATGAATTTATTGTCAAGACCGATGTCGACTCATTTTGGCGCTGACGTCTCCTTCCCCGGAAGATCCAGCACGTACAACACCGCCGACCGCGCCACCCGCAACGCACTCTCCCGATCGTACCCCCGACAATCCGAGGACTTGTTCCCCTCCAGGGCACACCCTACGTCGTACTTGCTATATAACACTACCCAACGATCTTCGTGACGAATCCCCTCCAGAAACGGCTCGGCGTCCTGCATCGGCCCCGCGACCTTGCGCAGACGCAACTTCTTCTTCCACTCCGCTCCATTCAAGCCATCGCTGAAGAGACGATCGTTCGCGGGGACCGCTTCCAGCTTCGAACCCGGGAATAGCTGCGTCTGCACCCAGGAGCGAAACGCCTTGTCGAACGCCTCCTGTCCGCACGCGGCGTCGGCGAAGAGCAGGCCGCCGGTTTGCAGGTTGAACTTCAATTTCTCCAGCGCCTCGTCGTCGAACTGGAAGCCTCCCTTGCCGTGCATGTAAATGAACTTGTAATCGACGAGCCCCGGATCGCTCACCTTGAGAGAGTCCGCCTTGAGCACGACGCTCAGCCCCTTGGTCGTGCTCACGAAATCCATGAGCCGTGGCATTGCCTTGGCCAGCGGCTCGCCCGGCAGCTTGATCTGCGCCGCCTTGAAATACCCCGCGGGCGTCTTGGACAACTCCTGACGCTTGCCGTCCAGCTTCTCCTTCGTGAGCCGAGGCTTGGGGAGTTCCAGTCCGGTGGCGTAGGCGATGAGATTCGTGCCGATCTGAAACGCCTGCATCCCGGCGCCGTCGCTCAGCTTGTTCGATTCCCAGCGGCACGACAGGTCTTGCGGCGAATAGATCAAGATCGTCTTGCAGTTGCCCGAGAGGCCCTGGAGGTTGATCCCCGGATGCGGCTTGATGGCGTAGAAACTGGTCCACACGGGATGATACGCGTCGAGGGCCTTGAGTTCTTGGTCGGGCCAAAGCTCCTCGACAAGGGCTTTGAAACCCTTGTCGAAACGGGGGCTGCCGCAGCATGCCTCGGCGACGATGAAGCCGCCGTTCTCGACGTAGCGCTGCAGGAGCCGTTTCTCGACGCCGGTGAAGCGCGGGGCTTCATGTCCGGTGATGTAGAAGATGGGCGATTGCAGCATCTCGGCGGTGGTGTCGGCGAGGTCGTCCTCGGTGGGATTGGAGTTGTCGCCGCGCGGGGTGGCGGCGCGCATGATGTCGAAATTCTGCCAGGCGAGCGGAGCGTTGCCGAAGAGCTGCTTGCCGGCGAACGGTACGAGATTGCGTAAGTCGTTGCGGTCGTTGTTCCAGTCGGTCTCGATCTCCCGGCGCGGCCAGGTTCCGTGTACTGCCTTGCTGACGAGCACCGGCGTCCGCCCCTTCGACAGGAAGAGTAAAGCGAAACTCGTACTGACGATGGGCCATTGATCCCAGGCCGCGGGATGCTTCCACGAGCCGTTCGCTTTCTGTTGCCGGACGAGATAGGCGCAGCCTTCGCGATACCAGTCGTAGGGCCCGAAGAAGCGCAGCCCCGAAAGTCGGCCCACGCGTTCCAGGCCGTAGAGATGGTAAAACGTCTGCGGACTCGATTCGACGTTGTAATGCTTCGTGACCCAGGCCAGCGCCTTCTGGACGGCCGGGTTCTCCAGGTAGACGCCACAGTTTCGGGTCGTGCCGTCGGGCTGCAAGATTTCCCGGCGCTCGTTGAGTTCGAGCCCGGCGATGAGCAGGCCGCACAGTCCGGCGACGGTCATGGTCATCTGCGGATCGTCTTTGCTGAAGGGTTGGTAGCGATGGGCGCCGTCGTCGAACTGGGAGCGGAGATAGTAATCGCGGATCTCGCGCCAGACGTCTTCGCTGAGGGCGATGCCTGCCTGCTTTGCGGACCAGAGCCCGAGGACGGCGTACTGCGTGTTGGAATTGTCCGTGGAGCGAAAGCCGCCGCCGGGAACTTTGCCGTAGGTCCAGCCGAGGAACTTCTTGTTCTCGTCGTAGACGCGGGCGGCGAGGAGCCATTCGACGTTGGCGAGGATCTGTTTCTTGTCGTCGGCCTTGGCCTCCGCGAGGGCCATCGTCTGCAGGGCGCGGACGTAGGTGCGATCGGAGTTGACGTTGCGGAGGTAGACCAGCCCCTTGGCGACTGCGGGATCGTTGACAGGGACGCCGGAGTTGAGCAGGGCGAGCAGTGCGAGCGACGTTCGGCCGCCGTCGTAGCCAGCTTCTTCCGCTTCCCAGCTTCCGGAGGCGATTTGCTTGGTGCGCAGGAACTGCACGCCGCGATCGATGCTCGACTTGACCTGATCGACGAGCGGTTCATTCTTGGGCTGGGCGAAAAGCGTGCTGGGCAGCAGCAGCAGAATCAGGAGGCGGGACATGGGTTCCTCCGTCATTAATATCGCCGCAAGCCCAGCGGGTGAGGTACTCCGAACCCCTGGGATAAACTCTCGCAAGCAAAGGAATCCCAAGGGTTCGGAGTACCTCACCCGTTGGGCTTGATTTGGTCCAATTCCTCGCGCAAGCGCCGCCAACGATCCAGGCCCATGCTGGCGACGCCGAAGACGAACATCGCGGCCACTTCGGCCAGGAGCCAAACCCAACCGTTGTCGCGGAGGTCGTCGCGAAACGCCGACGGCGGCATCGGCTGCCCCGCCATGCGGGCCTGATCGACCAGGAGCGGAATGACTGCGTAGGCGATCGCCGTCAAGACGAACAACAAACTGGCCGCGAGCAGCAGCCAATAGAACGGATTCCGCGGCTCTTTCGTCGTCTCGCTCACCGAAGTTCCGTCACTCCCGGCATGGCCGGCGTGGGCGTCGGCATCGGGCCCCACTGCAGCGTCGCGGGCATCAAGTTTTCGGTCGAAGCCATCGCCTGATCCCAGGTGACCGCCTTGCCAGTGTACGCCGCCATGCGACCCATGATGCCCAGCAGCGTGCTCTTGCACATGTAGTCGGCGTTATTGATCGGTCGGCCGCTACGGATGCTCGCGAAAAGCTCGTCGTGTTCCTTCTGGTAAAACGGGTTGTCCCGCGAGGTCTCACGCCAGGGACGGTAGCCGCGGATCTCCATCTTCCGCTCGGAGATGTAGGCGCTCCCCTGAGTTCCCAGGGCGTAGACCGTGACGTCGTTGGCGCAAGCGGTCTGCTGACGGGTGTGGCTGAAGAGTTTGACGCCGCTCGCATATTCGTAGGTAACCGAGATATGATCGTAGATGTGGCCATATTCGGGGCTGGTGCGGGCCTGTCTGCCCCCCAGGCCGATCGCCTTGACGGGATAGGTGTCTTTCATGACCCAGGCGGCGACGTCGAGATTGTGAACGTGTTGTTCGACGTTGAAATCGCCCGAGAGCCAGGTGAAGTAGTACCAGTTCCGCATCTGCCATTCCATGTCGGTCCAGGCGTCTTCGCGGGGGAACATCCAGATTCGGCCGCGCAGGTCGTTGGCCTGGATCGTGAGGACGTCGCCGATCCAGCCGTCGTGCAGCCGGCTCATCATGGCGCGGTAGTGATTCGAGTAGCGCAGGCACAGGCCGGAGACGACCGCGAGATTCTTCCGCGCCGCATCGGCGCACGAGGCAATCACCGAACGCACGCCCGGCGCATCGACGGCGATCGGCTTCTCGGCGAAGATGTGCACGTTCTTGTCGACCGCCAGGCGAATGTGCTGCGGCCGAAACCCCGGGGGCGAGCAGAGCAGCACGACGTCGACGCCGGAATCGAGCAGTCGCTCGCAGGCATCGAAGCCGACGAATCGGCGATTTTCGGGGACGTCGATCTTGTCCTTGATCGGCTCGTCGGCGTTCAAAATGCCGAGGCTGCGCGTGAGGCGATCCGCGAACGCGTCGGCCATGGCGACGAGCTTGACGTTCGGATCGGCGCGGAGCGCCTGCGAGGCGGCGCCGGTGCCGCGCCCGCCGCAACCGACCAGGCCGACCCGCAGCGTGGGTTGTTCCTTGCCGTGCGCCGCGGCGGCCAACATGCCGAGGGCGGCTGAAGTTTGTACGAGTTGTCGCCGAGCGGGCATCGCAATCTCCTGTAGGAAAGCCGACGTTCATCCTACCAGCGCGCGGCGCAAATGCAACGGGTTATCCCTTGCCAGCGAGATAGCCGAAGAAGAATGCCACGCCGATGAGTACGGATGTAAACGCAAGGAACAGTATCAACATGCCGCGGGTAAGGTGGATGCCGGAAACTTCGGGAATTGGAACGGCGTCGAACTGTGACGAGTCGCCAGGACGGGGACGCACGCTGGGAGCAGCGTCTTCAGTCTGGGGATCCAGGTGAGGCACGACGACCTGGCCGGCACATTTGGGGCAACGCACCACCGTGCCCGCCTTACGCGTGGCGATGCCCATCATCTGGTTGCAGTAGGCGCAGCGAAAGCGGATCGGCATCGAATTAATCTAAGGGGAAAGCCCAGGGATGGCTATCCCTGGGCTTTTCGAAGTGCAGCGGTCTACTTCTGGAACACCGGCAGCGTGCCGAGGTCGAGTTGCATGATGATGCAGTAGATGGCGGTGGAGTAGACGGCGCCGACGCTGAAGCCGCCGCCTCCCTGCCAGCTGCCGTCGTTCTTGTTCTGCGTCGCCTTCAGATGATCGAACATGTTCTTGCGGTAGTTCGTCCACTTCACATGCTTGGAGGCTGGGGTCTGCGCCGGGTACGGGCCGAACATCTTCTCGAAGCCGGTGTCGCCGATGAAATACATCGCCTGGGCGTAGTAGAAGTGGAGGTACTCGTCGTGCCCCTTGCGGAAGCCGTCGCCGATGCGGTCGATTTCGATGGCGCTTTCGCAGAACTTGAACCAGGCCTTGACGATCTTGGCTTTCTCGATCTCCTTGGGCGTCAGCTTCTTGTCCGCGACCATGCGGTTAAACTCATCGGGCGGGATCAGCGCCTTGTATTCGCCCGCGGAGAAGAGACAGGCGATGGCGGCGGCGGTGAGCGCCGGACGTTCGCCGCCGACGGGCGCGTTGTTGCCCCCGCGACCGAGACTGTACACCACGCCCCCCTTGGGCGTCGTCGAGTTCTTGAGGTATTCGTAGCCCTTTTCCATACAGATCTTCGACACCGGGATGCCCGCGTTCTTGCACGCCCGCAGCGCCTGCATCTGCGTGACCGTCACGGAACCTTCGTCGTTATCGGGATTCATGTCGCCCCGCGCCGTGTAGTACCAGCCCCCTTGCGTCGACTGCGCCTTCTCGATGTACTTGGCCGCTCGCGTCAAGATGTCCTTGAGCTTGTCCCGGCGTTCCACGTCTTCCTCGTCGCCGTACACGCACGCCAGGAACAGCGTCGCGAATCCATGGCCGTACATGTATCGGCCCGTTTCGAAGGGATGATCGGGATTGCCGACCAGGCCGTCGCGGGCCTTGTCTTTCATGCTCCGTTCCATGAGCCAGTTGGTGCAGTTGCGGATCTGCGCGGAGTACTTGCCTTCGCGGATGGTGCTCCCTTCCATGAGCAGGGCCAGGCCGGCGAGCCCCGTCATCGAGACGGGATACTGATCGCCGTTGGCGCCCCAGTGTCCGTCCTTGAACTGAATCTTGGTCAAGTATTCGAGGCCGCGCTTGACGGTGTCGCGATATTCTTCGGGAATCTCGTCGGCCCGACCCACGGGAGCCGACGCTCCCAAGAATGCGAGCGACGTCAAGCTCATAATGAAAGTACGAATCATACCATCCTCACGGGAAAAACCGAGGAGAGTCACCAAGGGGAAGACGGATCAGGCGGCGGAACCTAACTGCCGCGGCATCTCACGCAACGCGATCGATAGCGTGTGACGCAATTACTTCAATTTGGGCGCCGGCGCGGGCAGCGGCACGGGGACAGGGGCGGGAACCTGGATGCCGGGCCGCACGACTGGGAAACGCCGGATCGGCGGCGCCACGCCCATACCCGGCGGAGGCGCCGGCATATACCCCATCGGCCCCGCGCTCCGAAATCCTACCGCCGGGGCGTTGTCCCGCTTGCGGCCATCGTCCACGTAGTGCTGTACCACGCGGTCGTTGCCCAGCATGCTGATCGTCCCTTCCTTCACATCGACCTTGAGCACATAAAACTGTGCCCGGTAAATATCGGTCGGCTGTGCGTCGGGCTGGAAAATCCCTTTCCCGGTCACCTTGTGTAGCGACTGCGTGGCCGACATCCACTGGTTCCCCACCCGCGGATTCGTCAGCTTCTCGTGGTAGCGACTCGTAAACAGCAAGAACGGCAGTTGCTGAAACTGATCCATCACGATCCACTGGTTGAGCACCGGCTCAAAGGAATGCCAGGCCATCTCGTTCTTCTTCCACGTCAGATCAACGCCATCGATGCGCCGCGCGCCGTCGTTCCGGTAAAACGCGGCCACCCAGCCGTTGACCGGCAAACAGCGCAGACCCGTCGAGAAATTGTTCCGCACCACGCCGCCTTCAATGCGCGTGCCGTCAATCGGTTGATTCAGCGCCACATAGAACCGGTCGGCGTCGCCCACCAGGAGCGGCTCGCGAACCTTGGCGAGATCCTGCAACGTCACCCGCCCCTGCACGACGTTGCTCTCCAGGAGCAACTTTCCTGAGTGCGACTCGTAAACTTTGACGTCGCCGTTGGCCGGGTTCAGCGTTCCCGCCCATTGTGCATCGTCGGACTTGAGCGTCACACTCCCCTTGGGGAGCTTTACCGACCACAAGGTCTTGTCGGCAATCAGGTCGTGCAACTTGAGTTCGAGTTCGTCCGCTCCTGCAATCGCGGACAGCACCTTGCGGCCCAGGACCGCGACGCGGTTCCGGTACAGCGGAGCATAATCGGGGAGCTTCACTTGCTGCCCGTCGGCCGCCCGCAGTACGCGGACGGAACCGGTGGCGCCCGCGTCGCCCGGCTCCACCAGGCAGATGTACTGGTCGTCGCCGAACATGTGCGCGAGCGGCGAAACGTCGAGCTTCTTCCACTGAATGTGCCCCTTGAGCGGATCGACGACGACGAGCCCGCGATTGCTCACGAAGGCGACGTACGAAGGTTGCACCATACCGACGAAGCCGACGTGGCTACGCAGCTGGCTGTTGTTCGGATTGGTGAGCGTGACCTCGACCGCGCCGTCCGCATCGAGCTTGAACGTGACGTTCACTAGTCCGGGGGGCAATTCCAGGAGCGAATGTTGCCACAACGTGCGGTTGTTCTCCAGATCGATCCCGTGCACCATGACGCCCGCCTGCACGACCGCGATGTTCCCCTTCACCTTGAAGAAGCGACGGGAAGCGTTGTAGTTCTTCTGGTTGACGTCGGGCTGTGCGTTGACCGCGGCGAAATACTGCTGATTCTGCGGATGCGTCGGCAAGTTGATGGCCCAGCGTTCGCGCATAGCCCCGAGGTCGTACAGACGCAGCACAGGATTGGCGAAGTTGCTGTTGAGAAAGAGCCGGGCGTTTTCCAGCGCCAAAGGAATCTCGCCGTCGGGCGTGAGCATCAAATTGTTGACGCCGTCGGGGAGCGGATTGCCCGAGGGTCCGATCTCGCGGGCGGCGAGCTTGGCGTCCGACCACAGAAGCGTCGATTCTTCCAGATAGGGCCAAAATCGCTTGTCCGTCGCCAGATCGTTGAACAGATCGAGCCCCGTCTTGGGCAGGCCTTTATCGTCGCGCACGATCGCAGTCGGAAACTCGCGCTTGAGCTGGCGATAATACTCCGCCGCCTGCTTCATCGATTCCGTCGTCGACTTCCGCTCCTCGAGCACCGCGAGCGCCGCCAGCGCCTTGCCGCCGCTCGTCGGATCGAGCCGATATTCCTCGCCCCGCAGCTGGTTCAGATACAACTCCGCTTCCAGGAACAGCGATTTATCGTTCTCCCGAATCAGCGCGTCGGCCATCTCCAGACGAGCGTCCCGACCCACCTTGAACGGCACGTCGAACATGTTAATGAACGAGCGAATCGAATCGGGCTTGCGTTCCGCCTGCACCGTTCGCCATTCCTCGGCAATCTTCGCTTCGAGCGGCGCCTTCTGTTCCTTGCTCGCCTTGGCGATCATCCCCGAGATTCGGCCCCTGAGCCAAACGTCGACCGGAATCTTTTGCGACGGATCCTCCAGCGACGGAATGCCGCCCCGCTGCACGTGGATCGGCAGGCTGCCGAACTTGCGATAGAGGCTGAACGCATCGACCAGGTTCCCCTGGATCTCGCGTCCCTGGCCGACGATGCGGAAGAAGTGCGCCTGACGCTCCTCCTTCTCATTGGCGTCGTCGGAGAGGCTGCAGAGGGACTCGAATTCTTCAAGGTAGCGAGCGCTCGCCTGGTTGAAATCGGTTTGCAGAAGATCGCTGAGACCGTCGTACAGGCGATTCTTGATGCGAGTCGTCAGATCGGGCGTTGGGCTGTTCTTCAGCGCAGTGTGAAAGTCATCCACCGCCTTCTGCACCTGGCCGTCGGCCAGGAAGAGTTCGCCGCGAATGAAGAGGTTGTTCGGATTCTTGGGCGCCTTATCGAGCTCGGCGTTGGCCAACTCAAGCTTGGCCATGAGCTGCGGGAAGGCGATCAGTTCCTTCGGATTGACGGCGATGACGGCGCCGTCGGAGAACACCAGGTTGCCCAGCATGCTGCCGGCCTTCTGCGAGCGATTGCGCGACTTGACCATGCCGCGGTCGGCGTCGATCGCGATGAGGTCGCCCTTGACCAGCGGCAGGAAGTAGACGTTCTTGTTGGCGACGCCGCGACCAGCCGGCGCGTCCCCCGTGTTGACGCTCCAGCGCAGCGTGCCGTCGTTCAACGCCAGGCCGCGGACTGCGTTTTGCCCGACGACGATGACCGTCTCGTTGACGATGCCGCCGAAGTACAAATCGCCAGGGGCTTGACGTTTGCTCCAGCGGTACGAGCCGTCGCGCAGGTTGAAGCAGTGGATGAATTGCGAATCGGGCGCGGTGAAGACGACTTTGCCGTCGTGAATTACCGGCGGCGCCGACTTCCAGTTCGGCACGTACGCGGGCAGATGCAACTGTTGCGGCTGAAAACGCATATTGGGGGGCACGACCGGCGTGTTCGGGAACGCCTGGTCCCGGTAGGCGAACGACCAGATCAGGCTCTTGGAGAGCAGATCGATGCCGAGGATTTCGCCCGTGTGCGTGGGGCAGACCAGGATGCCGTCGCTATATGCCAGGAACGCGGCGTTCGTTCGGCGGGCCGGGTTGTGCGTGACGCGGTCATTGGTGCGGATGGTCCCCAGCGGCTGAATGTCGACCACATGCGGTTGGGCGTCGACGACCTTGCTGGGATCGAGGCACACCAGGCGCAGTTCCGATTCGCCATGCATCTGGGCGGCGCCGGGATTCTTCTCATTGAGCACGTAGAGCTTGTTCGCAATCGAGATCGGGGGGCCAAGGAAGTGCGATTCGTTGAAGGGATCTTTCCGCAATTTATCCGAAGCTTCCGGATGCTTGTTGGCGCGGATCGAGCCGCCCCCCAGGCTGAAATAAACTCGGCCATCGAACTGGAAGCCGAGCAGCGTATTCTCCAGCACCATCTCCTTGACCCGCTCGGGCAGGTTGGGGATGTTCATATTCGGATTGAAGCCCATGTTTGGATTGTTGGCGAAGACGTTCGGCAGCGCCGGTACCGACAGATCATCGACGCAGTAAATGTACTGGTGATCGGTCGACAGCGAGTTGACCAGCGTGTTCTCGTAGAGCACCGACGAAAAGCCGGGCGTACGCATGTATTCCTGAATCCAGTTGGTCGTCTGCGTTCGCGTCTTCGGGTCGTCCAGCACCACCCCGAGCGGACCGTCGAGGTAATCGGCCACCCAGCAAATATCGCCCGGCTTGTTCTTGCCGTTCTCCGTCAGATACACCGCCCGCAGATCCGAAGGCGTCCGGTAAATCAAGATCTTGTTGGCGGCGATCGGGTAGCTCCCCGGCAGAATCGCCCCGTCGTTCTTGGGAATCGAGTTCGTGATGTAGTTCTTCGCGTCCGTGCCCCCCGGCGTCGGGCCTTCGCTGCTATCGAACAAATCGCGCCGCCAAAGATGCTGATCGATCACCGGCGGGCTGCCGGCCGCTTGCGCGGAATTGGCGAGATTCCCCGCGATCGACGGCCAATCGAACGGATGGTACATCTCCGATTTCGGCGTGCTCTCGTAGATCCGCGTCAGCGTCTCCAGAGCCAGCAATTTCTTGCCGACCTGCAACCCGCCTCCTTGCGCTTTTAACTTCGTCTCGAACGCCTTCCAGGCAGTTTCCGCTTTCTTGCTCTCCCCGGCCCGGCGATACGCCAGCGCCGTCTTGAACAACGTCGCGTCGTTCACCTTGAACCGCTTCGGATTGAGCTGGAGTTGCTTTTCAAAGCGGAGCGCCGCCATGAAATATTGGCCCCGATCCAGAAGCACCGTCGCCAACATCTCGTTCGCCTCGGACCCCGCCTTCGTGTGCAAATACTTGTTCGCCGCCTCTTGCAAATACTCCTGCCGCCCCGTCTCGATCGCCTTGTTCAACAACTCGCGCGCGGCATTGCCGTTGGCGTCCTCGTAACGCGTCAATCCCTCTTCCGGCATGCTCTGCAGCAGCGTGTACGCCTCGAAGCGAACGCTCACCGACTTGACGATGTCGCGCCCGTTGGCGTCCTTCTCCTTCATCTCGATGAACGAATCGGACGGCTCATTCAACACGTACTGCAGGGCCGTCACGCAGTCGTCCCAGCCCTGATCTTTGAGCGCTTCGGACGCCACCCGGATCTTTTGCTTCGCCCCGAAATTCTCTTGAAACTTGAGCGAACTATATTGCCGCGCCTTGCTGTTGCCGTCGCCGCTGCTCAGAAACGGTTTCAGATTGGGATCGCCCGGCATCGGCGGCATCCCCGGTCCTGGCTGAAATTGCACCTGCACCTGGGCGTAGCCTGGCGTCCCCGCCAACCACCACGTGACCAACGTGCAGCAACCCGAAAAACCCAATATCGCAATCCATGGATGAAGCCGAAACATCGAGGCGTTCTCCCAGGAGAATGAAACCCAAACCGCGGCGTGCAAGACGCCCTATTCTGCCCGATTCCGACGACCGGAAGCAAGCACATTCCCGATTTCCTTCGTCAAAAGAACAATGACGAACCAGCTTAACGATTCTAACGACGTCCAGCGCCGAATCTTTGTTCAGGTCTGCAACTCGGCGAAGTCCCATCGCAGGCGGCCGGCGACTTCCATAAAATCCCTTCACCTGTCCCGCGCGCGTCTGCCCCCAAGGAGTTTCCCATGGCCGGTCCCGGGCCCATCCTCAAAGAAATCCACCGCCTGCGCCGCCATGTCGCCGATATGGAAACGCGCATCGTCCAGGGGCCTCGCGCCCTCAAGATCCAGCAGGCCAAGCTGCAGCTTCAGGAAGACGCGTTCAAAAAAGCCCAGGACGAAATCAAGCAGCTCAAACTGCAGATCGGCGACAAGGAACTCTCGATCAAGACGACGCAGGGGCTCATCAAGAAATACGAAAAGCAGACCGGCGACGTCGCCAACAAAAAAGAGTTTGACGCGTTGAAGACCGAAATCGCGAATGCCAAGGCAAACATCACCAAACTCGAGGATGAAAGCCTGGAATTGATGAGCTTGGTGGAGGAAAAAGCCGCTCTGCTGCCAGGCGTCGAGGCCCAGACCAAGACCGCCCGCGCGGAATACGCTCAGTTCGAGTCGAGCCAGGCCGAGCGCCTCGCCCGTTTTCGCGATGACATCGCCAAGGTGCAAATCGACCTGGCCGCGGTCGAAGCAACGCTCCCCGAAGACATCCTGATTCAGCTCAAACGCAACGTCCAGGCACGCGGCGCCGACAGCCTCTCCGGCGTCGAAAACCGCGTCTGCACCGCCTGCTACACCGAAGTGACGCCGCAAATGTCCAACGACCTCCTCCGCGGCGCCTACCTCGTCTGCAAAGCCTGCGGCCGAATGCTGTACTCGCAGTGACGGAAAATCCTACCATCGCGGTCGTTTTCTGGAGGCTCGCACATCCCCGCGTGTCGATCCTATTCAATCTCCACGCTATAACTCACCATCCAAAGTTCCAGTTGTTCGAGTTTTTCTCTCCAGCGTTGCTTGAAAGCCTTCATCCAACGTCGGTTCTTCACTGTATCGGCAACATCGACCACAAGCCGAACCAAGTCGTCGCGAAACGAATTCCCTTCGCTACGCCAGTATCCCTCAACTCGTTGAGTTTCATGGCTGACGGCGCCGAACTTCTCGACGACCTCCAGGATGGCAAACGAAATCCACTCCGCCGGCACATCCCGTCCGTCATTGAACTGCAGCGGAAGCATCACCTCGAAACGCCGCCATTTGCTGCTCATAGGAAGCTTTTCCCTTTACGAGAAATGAAATGTTCTGATTCGCCAGCGCCTCGAGCGCCGCCTCGGGAACGATATGCAGACTGCCTCGTAGAACCTTTCCCGAAAATCGACCGGCCAAGAAGGCCAGGCCTTTAACTTCGGTATCGCGGTCTGGAAATTGAATGAGAATCATCGGCGCTCTCCCTTTCCGATTTCGGCCCCATCCCATGATACCCGAAACAACCTGAAACGCAAAGAACCCCCTGCAAGGTTTCCCTTGAGGGGGTTCAAAAAATCCGGCAATAACCTACTCTCGCGCTATTCGCACTACCATGGGCCCTGAATGCTTAACGGCCTTGTTCGGAATGGGAAAGGGTGTGACCATTCAGGTATCGTCACCGGAAAGACGCATCCCACTGCCCAAGGCGGTACGAATCGTCCGATTCATACGCGCCATTGGGGAATGGAGTATATCAATTGGTAGCAGGTATAGTTGCCTCAAATCTGCATGATCCTAAGACAAATCGAAGAATTGGAGTCGAACCTTGCGGTTCGAATTATCGATTCATTTTCGAGACGGACCGCGAAGCATATTCGCGGCGATACTTGCGTATCATACCGTCAAGAAGAGGATCAATGCGGTCAAGCGTTCGGCTATTAGTACTGGTCCGCTCAATGCATTGCTGCACTTACACTTCCAGCCTATCAACCAGGTGGTCTTCCTGGAGCCTTCATCCCGTAAAGGGAAAGGAAACCTCATCTTGCGGAGGGTTTCACGCTTATATGCCTTCAGCGTTTATCCTGGCCGAACGTTGGCTACCCAGCGCTGCCCCTAGCGGAACAACTGGTACACCAGAGGTTCGTCCCTCTCAATCCTCTCGTACTAGAGAGAAAACCGCTCAAGTTTCCTACGCCCACAACAGATAGGGACCGACCTGTCTCACGACGGTCTAAACCCAGCTCACGTACCGCTTTCATTGGCGAACAGCCAAACCCTTGGGAGCTTCTCCACCCCCAGGATGCGATGAGCCGACATCGTATGAAA
>JBBQPM010000050.1:0-39589 GCA_038217425.1 Gemmatales bacterium | reverse complement strand
CCAGGGGTTCGGAGTACCTCACCCACTGGGCTTGCGTTGGGCGATTATAAAATTTCTCAACTCAGCGCCTGTTCCAAATCTTTACGCAGGTCGTCCGCGTCCTCAATGCCGACGCTCAAGCGCACCAGGGCGTCGTCGATGCCGCGGGCCTGGCGGATGTCGGCGGGGATGCTGGCGTGCGTCATCGTCGCCGGGTGACATACCAGCGATTCGACGCCCCCCAGGCTTTCCGCCAGGCTGAAGAGTTTCGTGCGCGTCAGCACCTTCAAGGCCGCGTCTTTGCCCCCAGCGATCTGGATGCTGATCATGCCGCCGAAATCGCGCATCTGCCGTTTGGCCAGTTCGTGTCCCGGATGCGACGTCAGTCCCGGGTAATAGATCTTGGCGACGCGCGGATGTTTCACGAGCCAGTCGGCCAGCAGGCGCGCGTTCTGACAGTGCCGATCCATGCGCACCGCGAGCGTCTTCAGTCCGCGCAAGACGAGGTAGCTGTCGAACGGCCCCGGCACGCCCCCGGCCGCGTTCTGATAAAACGCGATCGGCTGCAACAGGTCGCGCCGGCCGATCACCGCGCCTCCCACCACGTCGGAATGTCCGCCTAAATATTTCGTCGTACTGTGAACCACGAGGTCCGCTCCTTGCTCCAGCGGCCTCTGCAAATACGACGACGCAAACGTGTTGTCGACCGCGAGCAACGCCCCGACTCCGTGCGCCGCCTGGGCGATCCCGGCGATGTCCACGATCTGCAAGAGCGGATTGGTCGGCGTCTCGATCCACGCCAGCTTTGTCCTGGACGTCAAAATCTTGGCGAATCCGGCGGGGGACGCGTCTTCGGTGTAGCGCGTGACCAATCCCCACGGCGCGAAGACTTTTTCCAGCAGCCGATACGTGCCGCCGTACAGATCCGCGGCCGCGGCGACTTCATCGCCGGGACGCAGCGTCGAGAGCACCGCCGAAGTCGCGGCCAACCCGGAGGCGAAGGCAAGGCCGCGCTCGCCCCCTTCGAGCGAGGCGAGGCAAGTCTCCAGCGCGGCCCGGGTCGGGTTGCCAGTGCGCGAATATTCGAAGCCCTTGTGCGCGCCGGGCGCCGACTGCGTGTATGTCGATGTTGCGTAGATCGGCACCACCGTCGCCCCCGTCGTCGGGTCGGCGTCCTGGCCGGCGTGGATGGCCCGTGTTGCGAAGCCGTTGTCGTGGTTCATCTGGGCTGCTCCCTGTAAAATGAGTGGATGCCGCGCCGTTTCCTGCCCCTGGGCGATCAAGCCGTCATGGCCTACTGCGACCGCGAAGAGGACGCCCTGGCCCTCGCCGAAAGCGCCCGCCGGGCCGATTTCCCCTGGCGGCTCGACGTCGTCCAGGCGTACAGCAGCGTAGCGCTATTCTACGATCTCGCCCAGATCAATTTTACCGCCGCCTGCGAAGCGCTCGCAGAATTAACCAACCCGACCTCGGATGCCCGCCGCGGCACGACCCACCGCATCCCGGTCTGCTACGAGCGCGGCCTAGACTTCGCGCGCATCGAGCAGCGCACCGGCCTGGCCCGCACCGAGATCATTCGCCTGCATCGAGAGACGATCTATACGGTGTATGCGATCGGGTTTTGTCCCGGCTTTCCGTACCTGGGCTACTTGCCCGCGGAACTCGCCGGCGTGCCGCGGCTCGAATCGCCGCGGCTGCGCGTGGAGGCCGGGAGCGTCGGACTCACCGGTCGGCAGACGGGCATCTACACGGAAGATCGGCCCGGCGGTTGGAACATCGTCGGCCAAACGCCGCTCACGCTGGTCGACGTCGCGGAGGGGTACTTTCCGCTACGAACCGGGGACTGCGTCGAGTTTTACGCGATTAGCGAGGCGGAGTTCGCCGCGATGCTTGGGCGTCGGCTGGGGTTAAATTGAAATACTTAACCACAGAGACACAGAGAGCACAGAGGAAGAACACAGAGGAGATAGGACGAGGAAATTTGCGAAGAATGAACTGCTCCGTTTATTTTTTTACCTCTCTCTCCTTTCTTCCTCTGTGCTCTCTGTGTCTCTGTGGTTAAGTATTTTCATCTAAATCAAGCAAGTATCGCAGGGCGATATTGAAATACTTAACCACAGAGACACAGAGAGCACAGAGGAAGAACACAGAGGAGATAGGACGAGGAAATTTGCGAAGAATGAACTGCTCCGTCTATTTTTTTACCTCGCTCCCCTTTCTTCCTCTGTGCTCTCTGCGTCTCTGTGGTTAAGTGTTTTCATGTAAATCAAGCAAGTATCGCAGGGTGATCGGTTCCAATCGTGCTCGCTCGCCAGGCGTCAGCTCCGGCCAGGCCCGCACCGCCCCGCGGCAATGCTTCGTGCCGCAGCGGCACTGCAGCGACCAGCCTGCTTCGGAGATCGACGTCGAATAGTCCCAGCAAATCTCCTCGCCGACGGCAATGTCGCGCAGTGCGAAGAGCGTCGGTGCGCCAGTGGTAAACCCGGCGTTGGGGTCGCAGGAATGGTTGCTGCAATCGTCGGCGGCTTCGCCGTGCGAGCAGAGCCAAAGGTCCGGGCCGATCTGCATGGCCATCCACGCGTCGTCGAGGTCGGCGCCGTGCGCCTCCCAGCCGGTGAACTTCACGATTTCCTGCCCGCGCGGAATCGCTTCCGCCGCGAACAGCCCGCGGCCGCGGTCGGGCGTCGTGCGAACTTCCAGGTTCATGGCCGAAGCTCCACCGTCGCCGATTGCCCGACGTTCTCCTCGATCTCGACGCGCAGCACTTCGGGCCGAAATTGATGGTGCGTCCACAGATCCTCGAGCAGGCGCTGACCGATGTAGCGGGCCAGGAGTTCCGCGGTGGTGTTTTCGATCGGCAAAAGGACGCAGTCGCCGCGCGGGAAGCTCCAGTGCCGATCGCGATAGCGGACGAGCACGTCGGCGCCTACCTCTTCGAGCGTGATGAGTGCGTTCTGGGTTGCCAGCATCATGACGTGGTCGAGTTCGTCGGTGATCGCCTTGGTTCGACTCTTGAGGGCGATGAAGTCGAATACGTAGAAATTGGGATCGAGCGGGCCTTCGACTTCGACGGTGGCGCGGTAGTTATGGCCGTGGAGTTTCTCGCATTTGTCGCCTTCGTAGCTGATGAAGTGCCCGGCACAGAAGACGAGGTGGTCTTTGGTGACTCGAACTTTGAAGCGCTGCTGCGTCATGGTGTCACTTCGCGTGCCAGGGAATGGACGAGGGCAGGGTTATCTTACCCTGACGCAAGGCAACGAACAGTGACGCGGCGACCAGGTCGGCGCAGGTGCCGGGGTTGTAGCGCTGCTCGATCAGCCAACCGTCGAAATCGGCGAAGTCCCAACCTCCTTCGAGGACTTGCCCCGCTCCCTGGCGGACGCGTTCCGCCGCCGCGTTCCCCCACTTGCGAGCGATCAGGCTATCGGGCCACCGGCTCATGATCTCCAGATGCAAGGCGACGATCGCCCTTTCGAGTGTGCCGTAGTAGTCGAGATTACGAAGCAATTGAGGCGCCGCGGTGTCGAGGACTTCTTCGTAGCCGTTGTGATACTGCCGAGCAATGAGGTCGCGGTCCTTGGCGAGGGACATGATTTCGCGGAGCGGAAGAGTCGGCGTTTCCCGAACGTCTTGCTTCGGCGCGTCTCCCAGTCCGCCCGGGTTGGCCAGGCGAATCGCTTCGAACACACCGGCGGAATCAGCGACCGTCATGGCCTCCAGAACCGCATCGACGCGCCCGACGTCTTTCGCTTTGGCGAGCGGCGCGAACAACAGCACGATGCCGAGATTGACGTTCGTCCGCACGACCTGCCGAGTCGCCTGAATCGCTTGCAAAACCATGTCGCCGACCGGAAGTTCCTGTCGCTCGAGAATCGGCGCGATGGCGGCAGCGCTGTCGAGGAAATTTTGGTACGTGAGATCGGCGAAGTCCCGCTCCGGGTGAACGTTGCCCGCCTTCCGCGCCGTCGCTTCCCACCGGCACGCCGCTCGCACTTGATCGGCAATCTTCATGACAATATCCTTGACAAAACGGCGCGCAGACGTGAACATAACAACATAACGTTCCCGCCGAGTTGTGCCGATAAAATTCTACCCGCCTGCCTGCTTTCCGTCTTCCGGAAGGATCGCCGAATGACCCCTGTCCGCCTGGTCCTGCTGGTCGCCGTTTGGCCAAGTTTCGCGTTTGCCCAGTTGCATCAGCGGATCGATCAAGCCATCGACGCCGAGGTCAAAACCCCGAAAGCCGCCCGCGCGGACGATGCCGAGTTTCTGCGCCGAGTCACGCTCGACTTCACCGGCCTGATTCCCACTGCCGACGAGGCTCGCGCCTTCTTCGCGGACAAAACCGCTGACAAACGCACCAGGCTCATCGATCAACTCCTCAAATCGCCCGATTATCCTCGGCGCATGCAGGAGTTTTTCCACGTCATGCTCGAAGAGCGGCGCAATAACGCTGACAGCCCGCTCGCGGACTGGGAAGAGTATCTGCTGCGTTCGTTCGAGACGAACAAGGCGTGGGATCAGCTCGCGCGCGAGATCTTGCTCGCGGACGAGGCGATCGGGCCCAGCAACAAGTTCTACATCGACCGCGGCGGCGACGCCCATCAAATCACCCGGGACGTGGGCCGAATCTTCCTGGGGCGGGACATGGAATGCAACCGCTGCCACGACCATCCGACGGTCGACGACTACAAGCAGTCCGATTACTTCGGGCTCTACGCGTTCCTTTACCGCAGCTTCGCCGCCAAGAAAAAGGGGACGCAGACGGTCTTGGCCGAGAAGTTTCTGCCCGGCAAGCTCGACTTCGAATCGGTCTTCACCAACGAGAAGATGATGATCGGCCCCCGACTGCCCGGCGGCAAGGAACTCGTGGAGCCAGTGCTCGCCAAGGGCGAAGAGTACATTGAAAAGCCGGAGCCGAAGAAGAACATCCCCGGCAAACCGAAGTTCAGCCCGCGGGCGCTCCTGGCGCAGGAACTCTCGAACGCGAACAACACCGCCTTCGTGCGCAATAGCGCCAATCGGCTCTGGTTCATGATGATGGGCCGAGGCGTGGTCCATCCGCTCGACATGCACCACAGCAACAATCCGCCGACGAATCCGAAGCTGCTCGACGCCTTGTCCGAGGGACTGGTGGAGCTGAAGTTCGACGTGAAAGCATTCCTGCGCGAGATCGCCCTGAGCCAGGCGTATCAACGTTCGAGCTTGATTCCCAAGGGAGCGGAGGAAACGCCCGAGGGGAGCTTCGCCGTCGCCGAGTTACGGCAACTTTCGCCGGAGCAGCTCATCTACAGCATCGGCCGGGCGACAGGGCACTTGGAACCGATCATGAAAGAAGTGGAGCTGCGGCTCAAGACGGCCGAGCCCATGGCGTACGAAAAGAAACGCGGCGATCCGCTTTGGCGTTCCAAGGCGATCCGCAACATCTACAACAGCCAGATCAACCGGGGCGTGGTCGCCTTCGGCAACCGCGCGGGGGAAGCGGAGGTCGACTTCCAACCGACGCTCGCCGGGGCCCTCTTCATCTCAAACGAGAAGTCGATCCTCGATTGGCTGAAGCCGGTCAAGGGAAACCTGGCGTTTCGGCTCAAGGATCTCGCCAATCCCGACGCCTTTGCCGAGGAGATGTATCTGTCGATCCTGACCCGGTTGCCAACTGCGGAGGAGAAGGCCGAGACGGCAGCTCACCTGAAAGCGCGCGGCGAGCAGCGCGAGCAGGCGATCGCCGAACTGACGTGGGCGCTGATCTCCTCGACCGAATTCCGACTGAATCATTAGAAGAAAAAATGCGAGCCACAGAGAGCACAGAGGACGCTGAGAAATGCAAAACCCTCGGAGAGCTTCGCCCGGTCTTGATTCCTCTGTGTCCTCGGCGTTCTCTGCGGCTAGATTTGAAGACTTTAATTTGCCAGGCGTCTAATAGGGACGATTCATGAAATACGAATGCAAGTCGCGCGAACATTCGCTCAATCGCCGTCAGCTTCTGGGGGCCCTCGCCGGCGCGGCGGGGACGGTCGCCCTGGGGGGACGCAGCCTCGCCGAGGAGGCCCAGGCGCAGCGCAAGCAGGTGCTCTTTATCTGGCTCGACGGCGGCATGAGTCAGCTCGAAAGCTGGGATCCCAAGCCCCGCACCGAGTTCGGCGGGCCCTTCCGAAGCATCCAAACCTCCGCGACCGGCATCCAGCTCAGCGAACTCATGCCGTACACCGCCCAGCAGGCGCATCACCTTGCCATCGTCCGCGGCATGTGCACCAAGGATCCCAATCACTCGACCGGCGTGCCGCTCATCCAACGCGGCGACCCCAAAAACCGCGGCGTCACCTACCCCTACCTCGGTTCCGCCGTCGCCAAGTTCATCGCTCCCGAAAACCCCGACCTGCCCCCCTACGTCCACATCAAACCCTATAACGGCGGCTTCAGCTACGGCGACGCCGGGTTCCTTGGGCCCCGTTACGGCGCCCTCGCCCTGGGCGACGGCCGACCCCCCGTCCATATTCTCAGGCCCGAAGAGTTGACCGAAGATTCCGACGCGGCTCGCAACGACCTGCGCCTCGCCGCCAATCGCCGCTTCGAACAGGGGCGCCGCACCGATGAGTCGGCTGCGTACAACTACACGTTCCACATGGCCCAGCAGATGATGCGCCGCAAGGAAATCTTCGAACTCGACCGCGAGCCCCTCGCCGTCCGCGAACGTTATGGTAAGAGCACCCTGGGCCGACATCTGCTCCAGGCGCGTCGGTTGCTCGAAGCGGGCATCTCGTTCGTCAAAGTGACGTCATTCCACTGGGATACGCACGGGGACAACTTCAACTACCACATCAACCTGATGGCCCAGTTCGAACGCCCCTTCGCCGCCATCATCGACGACCTGCACCAGCGCGGCATGCTCGAGCACACGCTGGTGATTTGCATGTCGGAGTTCGGCCGAACGCCCAAGATCAACGAAAAGTATGGCCGAGATCATTGGCCGCAGGCGTGGTCGCTCGCCCTCGCCGGGTGCGGCATCAAGAAGGGGATGGTCTACGGCCGAACCAACGACAAGGGTTCGATGGTGGCTGACGGCCAGGTCGATATCGGTCACATCTTCCACACGATCTTCGCCGCCCTGGGTGTGCAGCGCCCGCGCTACCGCGTGCGCGGCCAGCCGCTCCCCGCCGCCAATGAAGACACGTCGGCGATTCGCGAAGTGTTGGCGTAACACAGAAAGATAACAACAGACGGACGCGAGCCGACCGGAGGTTTCCCACCCCGGTCGCGACCGCCTTCGCGTCATTTCGTTTCGGGTTCTAACCCGCTTCAAAAATACAGCGATTTCCGTCCTTTCTTTTCTCTGTCTTTGTGACGCTACGGTGAAGCTCTTCTTCGCATTCTAAAATCTCGCAACAAATCTCACTTATCCCAATCACTAAACAGATGTTCCGCGCGGAACATTAAATTGGGCAATTTACGGCTTGAACGTGCCTCCCCAAATCGGTTAAGCTGCCCTGTCAACGGAATCGGAAAAACCGAAACCTCGACTGTTTTCCGCAAAACCGGCAAATTCGTAAGATATGCTGTCCTTGAAGAGACGCGATTTTGGACAGAAAGTCGCGCCTCGGCCGCCCAGGGTTTTCGGAACATCGTCACGAAGAGGCGATCCCATGTTTAATTTGTCGCTGGCGCCGCGGAACGACCTTCCGGTCGCCCCGGCGCCTCCCGCATCGGCGTCGGCATTTCGAGTCTCTGATCGGTCCTGGAATCTGGCCGGCAAGGCTGCGTTCGACGGGATCGCTGCCGTCGCGCTCCTGGTTCTGACGGCGCCTCTGATACTCCTGGCGTTGGCCCTTGTGAAATGGACCTCGCGCGGTCCGGCGCTTTACACCCAGGTCCGCCTTGGACGGGGCGGCAAGCCGTTCCTCATCTTCAAAATCCGCACCATGTATCACGAATGCGAAAGCCTCACCGGCGCCACCTGGTCGCGCCCCGGCGATTCCCGCATCACTCCCCTGGGGTACTGGTTGCGCAAAACCCATATCGACGAACTCCCGCAACTGTGGAACGTCCTCCGCGGCGAAATGAGCCTCGTCGGCCCCCGTCCCGAACGCCCCGAATTCTTCCCCGCGCTCGAACACGCCATCCCCTTTTACCGCAGCCGACTCCTGGTACGTCCCGGCGTCACCGGTTACGCCCAGGTCCAACTCCCGCCCGATTCCGATTTCGACAGCGTCCGCGCCAAACTCGCCTACGACCTCGAATACGTGCAAACCTGCAGCGTCTGGCTCGACGTCCGCATCTGCTGGGCGACCTTCTTCAAAATGATCGGCATGTCGTTCAAAACCATCCGCAAACTCTTCGTCTTCCCCGATTCGCACGCGGTCGAACGGAACTACCAACGCCTGCAAGACGGTCTGCATTGCAAAGAAGAGGATGTGTCGGTGCAGTCGGAACCCGTGCCGGTGCTGAATTGACGCGTTCCGCCGAAAGCCCGGGGATGGCGATCCCTGGAAAAGCGCCAGGGACCAGCATCCAATTTCGCGCGACCGATGGTTCCCCAGGGAGGGCGATCCCTGGTCTTTCGCGTCAAGACAGCGATTTTGGGAGCGTGTCATGATTCGCACGATTGCACTCGTCGCGTGGTTCGTGACGACTTCGTTCGCCGGCGCCGACGATAAACTGCGCGACGAGGCCAAGCAAGCCTTCGGCATTCTCAAGACGTCCCCATCGCTTGATCTCGGCGCCGCGGACGTGACGCTCGGTCGGGCGCTCTTTTGGGACGAGCGACTGTCCGCCAATGGGAAAGTCGCCTGTGCCAGCTGCCATCGGGACGCCGGCGCCGACAGCCGACCCTTTTCGCTCGACGCCCGGGGAAAGCTCACCACGCGCAATTCGCAAACGGTCTTCAATGCGATGCTGCAACCTGCGCTGCGCTGGGTGGGCGACCGCAAATCGGGGGCACATCAGGCGGAGAAATCGCTCACCGGGTCGTTGGGCTTCGCGGCGCCCGAGGCTGTGACGCCGTTGCTGAAGAAACTCGATTACGAGTCGGCGTTCAAGTCGGCATTCCCGGCGGACGCCGATCCGGCGTCGCCCTCGAACTACGCAAAAGCCCTGCAAGCTTATCAAGCGACCCTGGTAACGCCCGCGCCGCTGGACCGCTACCTCGCCGGCGACGACGCGGCGCTCACTCCGCCGCAAAAGATCGGTCTAAAGGTTTTCATGAGAGTGGGCTGCGCCGATTGTCACAAGGGCCCGCTTTTGGGCGGGACGTCGCTCAAGAAGTTCGGCGTCAAGTCTGATTATTGGTCGGCCACTAGGTCCGAGAAACAAGACGCGGGACTCTTCGACGTCAGCAAGGACGAGGCGGATCGCTACAAGTTTCGCGTCTCCATGCTGCGCAACATCGCCAAGACGGGCCCCTACTTTCACGACGGCTCGGTCGTCGAATTGAAGGAGGCGGTGCAAGTGATGGCCCAGGTGCAACTTGGCGCTCGCCTGAGCGATGCCAACGCCGCTTCGATCGTGTCGTTCCTGGAGTCGCTCACCGGCGACACGCCGGCGCACTACAGCCCGCCCAAGTAAAGTCGGCGAAAGCCCAGGGATGGCTATCCCTGGGAAAGCGCCACACGGCGCGATTTCGTCGCGGTCGTTCGAAAAGTGACGATCCCTGGCGCTTCCCCCAGGGATAGCCATCCCTGGGCTTTCGCACGATCAATTCCCAAGCTTCTCGCGCAGCCAACCGGGGCGATCCGTCGTGATGCCGTCGACGCCCAGCGCGATCATACGCTCGGCGACCACGGGGTCGTTCACCGTCCAGACGTAAAGTTTCAGACCCGCCGACTTCACCTGAGCTGCGATGTCTTTCGTCAGTCCTTCCGCGGACAAATCCAGACCGTCGGCGCCGATCTCCCTGGCGTTCGCGATCAGACTCTTTGCGGTCGGCGGCTTCTGATCCTTCTTCGGCTTCAAACTGACGACCCAGTATGCCTGCAGATCGGGCCGAGCTTTCTTCACGGCCACGATTACCTCCGCGTGAAAGCTGATGATCGGCGTCTGCGCCGGCTTCTTGCCCGACGCCTTCAGGACGCGGTCGAGTTCCGGCACGATTTCCGCGCCGCATTTGACTTCGATGAACACGCGCTTGCCGTCGGGGATCGTCGCCAGCATCTCCGCGAGCGTTGGGATCGGCGTGAAACTCGCGCCCTTCCAGGCGCCGACGTCGTGCTTGCGCAGCTCCGCGAGCGTCTGATCGACCACGCGCCTGTCGACGCCGGCGACTTTCTTCGTGTCCTTGTCGTGAATGACGACGATCTGCCCGTCCTTTGAGAGCATCACGTCGAACTCGGAAGCGTCGGCCATTTGCCGCCAGGCAAGCTGGATCGCGGGCAAAGTGTTCTCGGGCGCGTCGTGCGAGGCGCCGCGATGGGCGATGATCTCGACCTTCATTTGAGCCTCGCAGACGACCGGCAGCGCGAGACATGCCAGCGTCACAAAAATTCCGTGCATGTCGGCCTCGGGTTCGAGTGGATGTTGCACCCGTAATCTATTATTTTAACCTCCATGAAACGCCTCCTCCTCCTCTTGCTCTGCGCCGTCCCCGTTCAGGCTCAGCCGTACGATCTCGTCATTCAAAACGGCAAGATCGTCGACGGCAGCGGCAATCCCTGGTTTCACGGCGACGTCGCCGTCCGCGGCAACAAGATCGTCGCCCTCGGCCAAATCCCGCCCGGCATCTTCAAGCGGACCATCGACGCCAAGGGACTCGTCGTCGCGCCCGGGTTCATCGACATCCATGCGCATTCCGAGCATCACCTGATCGAGGACGGCGCCGCCCTCAGCAAGATCACCCAGGGCGTCACCACCGAAGTCTTCGGCGAAAACAATTCGCCCGGGCCTTACCTCGGCAAACTGAAGCCTCCCGGCGTCCGCGTCAAGGACGAGACCGTGACCTGGAAAACCCTGGGCGAATATTTCGACCTCGCGGACAAACGCGGCTTCGCGACCAACGTCGCCTCGTTCGTCGGCCTGGGGACCGTCTGGCAATGCGTGATGGGCGATTCGCACGCCCGGCCCAGCGCGGCACAGCTCGGCGAGATGAAAAAGCTCGTCGCCGACGCGATGAAGCAGGGCGCCGCCGGCGTCTCCACCATGCTCGCCATGCCGCCCGGATCGCTCGCCCATGCCGACGAACTCGTCGAGCTGTGCAAGGTGGCCGCGGCGCACGGCGGCATCTTCGTCGTCCACATTCGCAACGAGGGGACCGACGTCCTTGCGGCGCTCAAGGAGGTCATCGAGATTGCACGCAAGGCCGGCATTCAGCTCGAGATCTTGCACATCAAGATCGCCGACCAGAAACTTTGGGGCAAGATGAACGAGGTCGTCGATCTCGTCAACAAGGCGCGTCAGGCCGGCGTCAACGTCCAGGCGAACCTGTATCCCTACACACGCGGGCACAACAACCTCGCCAGCATCATTCCCCCCTGGGCGCACGAAGGGGGCAAGGCGCTGATGCTCCAGCGCCTCAAGAAAGACCGCGAGCGCCTGAGGCGCGAAATCAAGGACGGCATCCCCGGATGGTACAACCACTACACCGCCGTCGGCGGCGACTGGGCGCGCATGCTCCTCACCGGAACCTCCGGCTACGGCGGCCTGACCATGGACCGCGTCCTCGCCGAACGCTCCAAGGGCAAAGCGAACCCCGATCTGTTCGAGGAATTCCTCGATTTCCTCGGCGAACAGGAAGGCTCCGTCCCCGCTATCTTCGAACACCATGCCGAGAAGGACATGCGCCTGGCCATGCAGCAACCCTGGTGCGGCATCGGCTCCGACGGCTACGCCCATGCGCTCGAAGGCCCCTTGCGCCGCGGGCATCCGCATCCGCGCAGCTTCGGAACCTTCCCGCGCGTGCTGGGGCTTTACGTCCGCGAACTCGGACTCATCACCCTCGAGGAAGCCGTCCGCAAGATGACGTCGCTGAACGCCCAGAAGATCGGCGCCCACGATCGCGGCCTGTTACGCGTCGGTTTCGCCGCCGACATCACGATCTTCGACCCCCAGCGCGTCATCGACCGCTCGACGTTCACGCAGCCGTTCCAGCTCAGCGAGGGCATCGAATATGTCGTCGTGAACGGCGTGCTGGCGATCGATCAGGGCAAGGCGACCGGCGCTCAGCCCGGCGTCTCGCTCCGACGGGGAAGTGCGGTTTCGCAAAAAGGTTCTTGACCCGACCGAGCAGGTCGGCTTTGCTGAAGATGCGGAAAAGACATCACGTTTCAGGCAGGATTGACTCATGAACGCGGAACCAACGAAAACTTGGGATAGCAAGAACATCTTGCATCCTCGCCAAATCCTCGGCTGCAAGCTGACGCCCGACGGCACGCGCGTCGCCGCCGGCGATTTCGACGGGCAACTCCACCTCTGGAACCTCGCGGACGACGCCAAGGTCACGCTCTCCGCGCATCAAACGTGGGTGCAGGCCCTCGTCTTTCATCCCGACGGCCAGCGCCTCTTCTCGACCGATTACTGGGGCGTCATCCACTGCTGGCCCTTCACGCAGGAAAACGCCCGGCCCACGTGGTCGATCGTGGATGCGCACCAAAGCTGGATCCGCGCCGCCATTCTCAGCCCCGATGGCCGACATCTCGTGACCGCGGGCAACGACGCCGTCATCCGCGTCTGGAACGTCGACAACGGCGCCAAGGTCCGCGAACTCGTCGGCCATGAGTCGCACATCTTCTCGCTCGCCTTCCACAAGGACGGGCATCTCATCTCCGGCGATCAGCTCGGCGTCATCCACGAATGGGACATGGCCACGGGCCGAAAGGTCCGCACGTTCGACGGCAAGGCGCTGTGGCACTCGCCGGAGTCGACGATGTCGCTGTGCGGCATCGGCGGGGTGCGCAGCCTGGGCTTTAACGGCGACGGCAGCCTGCTGTTCGCGGGGGGGATCACGGAGCCGTCGAGTCCCGGTTTCGCCGCCGGGAAGCCGGCGCTCTCCGTGTTCGATTGGGCGACAGGTCAGGTGAAGGCGCCGCTGCGGTTCAAGGAACCGTTCGAAGGATTCGTGATCGGCCTGATCTGGCACCCGGACGGATACCTAATCGGGGCCGGGGGCGGCGTCAACGGCGCTCTGTGGTTCTGGCGGCCTGCCGATTCTGAGCCGTTCCACACCGTCAAGCAGATCAAGCATCTGCGCGAAGTGAACTTGCATTCCGACAACCGCCGCATCGTGGCCGCCTGTTTCGAGCAGCGCGGCAACGGCGGCAACGGCCGAAACCAGCCGATCGAGCAGTACACCGACAACTCCGGTTCGATCCGCGTCTACTCGATGACGGAACGGCCGGCGCCTGCGCGCCCCGCGCCGCGGCCGCGGACGTAGGGGATTACGAACCTTCCAGGGTCGCGTCCAGGACTTTTTGCGTCTGCTCGGCGCGAAACTGATGCAGCCGAGCGCGCAGGGCCGCGTCCTCCAGCGCCAGAATCGCGGCTGCGAGCAACCCTGCATTTCGGGCGCCCGCCTGGCCGATCGCCAACGTGCCGACGGGGATGCCGGCCGGCATTTGCACGATCGAGAGCAGCGAATCGACGCCGCGCAATACCTTCGATTCGACCGGCACGCCCAGGACGGGCAGGATCGTTTTCGCCGCCGCCATACCCGGTAGATGCGCGGCCCCCCCCGCGCCGGCGATGAGCACTTTCAGGCCCCGTTTCTCCGCCTCGGCCGCATACGCAAACAGAAGATCGGGCGTGCGATGGGCCGACACGACCTTCGCCTCGAACGGCACGCCCAACTCCTTGAGCGCGTCGGCCGAGTGCCGCATGGTGTCCCAGTCAGAAGTGCTTCCCATGATGATGCCGACGAGCGGCTCCGCTGCGGTCATGCGAACTCCCGGAGAAGGATTGCAATCGCTCGATTCATTGGATACATTATGAAAGAATCCCTCCTTCGTACCCACCACCCGAAGCCCGCCATGCACGCCACTCAAAACGCCGCGAATCGTTTCTGCGACGGCCTGTCGCGCCGCTCGTTCCTGCAAATGGGCGCCCTCGCCATGGGCGGCCTCACCTTGCCGCAACTGCTCCAGGCGCAAGCCGGCCGCACGTCGCACAAGTCCGTCATCATGGTCTACCTCTCCGGAGGCATGGCCCATCAAGATACTTTCGATCTCAAGCCGAACGCCCCCGCCGAGGTTCGCGGCGAGTTTCGGCCCATCGCCACCAACGTCACCGGCGTGCAGGTCAGCGAGTACCTCCCGCGTCTTTCGCGCATGATGGACAAGCTTATCGTGCTCCGCGCGCTGACGGGTTTCGTCGACGAGCACTCGAGCTTCCAGACGTCGACGGGTTATACGCAGAGCGTGACCCGGCGCGAGGGGAAGCCGCACTTCGGTTCGGTGGTGGCGCGGACGCAGGGACGGGTCGATCCGGTGGTGCCGCCCTTCGTCGATCTGTTTCCCACGATGCAGCATCAGCCGTACAACAGCCCGGGCGCCGGCCTTTTGGGCCGGGCCGCTCAAGGCGTGAAAGTCGATAGCGAACAACTCGCACTGATGTCGCCGCAGGGCGTGACGCTGGGTCAGCTCGATGGTCGGCGCAGTCTGCTGAGCCAGGTCGACGCTGGCTTTCGCCAGGGTTCCGAAGGCGCCCGCCGGCCGGGACTCGACACGTATCACGATTTGGCGTTCGAAGTCCTCACGTCCAACCGCATGACGCAGGCGCTGGACCTGTCGCGCGAACCGGTGGCGGTGCGCGATCGTTATGGCCGAGGCTCCAGCCGGCATCAGGGGGACGGCGCGCCGCTGTGGAACGACCAGCTGCTGATGGCCCGCCGACTCGTCGAGGCGGGCGCCCGCGTCGTCACCGTCGCCTACGGCTTCTGGGACACGCACGGCGGGAACTTTCGTTCGCTGCGCAACAATCTCCCGGTCTTCGACGTCGGCGTCTCGGCGCTGATCGAGGATCTTTACCTGCGGGGACTCGACCGCGATACGACGGTGATCGTCTGGGGCGAGTTCGGCCGCACGCCGATCATCAACAAGGATGTGGGCCGCGATCACTATCCGAAGGTCAACTTCGCCTTGATGGCGGGCGGCGGCATGAGGACGGGCCAGGTCCTCGGCACGACCGACTCGACCGCGGCCAACGTCAAGGACGAGCCGTACCACATGCACGATGTGCTGGCGACCTTGTATCACAATCTGGGCATCGATCCGCACAGCATGATCTACGACATCGCGGGCCGACCCGTGCCGATCTTGCCGAGCGGTTGCCAGGTCATCAGCAAGTTGTATTAACTCAGGAAGCAATCGAATCGCTCGAATAATTCGAGCCACAGAGATCACAGAGGACACAGAGAAAAAGAATTCCTGTTTTCTCTCTCGGTGTCCTCTGTGCTCTCTGTGGCTATATTTCGAATCGACATTTCTGCCCTTCGCCCTAGTCGGAGAACGATTCCGTGCATGACATGACGCCTCGGCAAATTGTCACAGAACTCGACAAGTACATCGTGGGACAGGGCCCGGCCAAGCGCGCGGTCGCGATCGCCATCCGCAATCGCTGGCGCCGGCAGCAACTCACGCCCGAGCTGCGCAAGGACGTCACCCCCAAAAACATCATCATGATCGGGCCCACCGGCGTCGGCAAAACCGAGATCGCCCGCCGACTCGCCCAACTCGTCGGCGCCCCTTTCCTCAAAGTCGAGGCGACCAAGTACACCGAAGTCGGCTACCATGGCCGAGACGTCGAGTCGATGATCCGCGACATCACTGACATCGCCGTCGCCATGGTCAAAAGCGAACAGCGCGTCCTCGTCGAAACCAAGGCCAAGGAACGCGTCAGCGAGCGCCTCGTCGATCTGCTGCTGCCCGGCTCTTCCTCCTGGGATCCCGAGAATGAAGAAGAGAACGAACGCCAAAAGCGGACCCGCGAGAAAATGAAGGCTCGCCTCGAAGCGGGCGAACTCGAAGACCGCAGCGTCGAACTCAACGTCGAGCACAAGGCCGTCCCCGTGCAGATCTTCTCCAACCTCGGCATGGAGAACATGGACGTCGATTTCCAGAACATGTTCGAAAAGATCATGCCGAAGCAAAATCAGAATCGGCAAACCTCGATCAAGGACGCTCGCAAGATCCTGCTCGAACAGGAAACCGAGGCGCTCATCGACCGTCAAACCGTCACCGAGAAAGCGGTCGATCTGGTCGAAAACCAGGGCATGATCTTCATCGACGAGATCGACAAAGTCTGCGGCCCCTCCTCCGGCCACGGCCCCGACGTCTCGCGCCAGGGCGTGCAGCGCGATCTGCTGCCGGTCGTCGAGGGGACGACGGTCAATACCCGGCACGGCCCCGTCCGCTCCGATCACATGCTGTTCATCGCCGCCGGGGCGTTCCACATCTCGCGCCCGGCCGACCTCATGCCGGAACTCCAGGGCCGATTTCCGATCCGCGTGGAACTCACCGATCTCAAGAAGGAAGATTTCCTAAGAATCCTCACCGAGCCGAAGCACTCCCTGACCAAGCAGTACGTCGAGCTGCTGCAAACGGAGGGGATCGCGTTGGAGTTCACGAATGACGGCGTCGAGGCGCTGGCCGACATCGCATTCGAAGTGAACCGCACGACGCAAAACATCGGCGCCCGCCGACTGCACACCATCCTCGAGCGCGTGGTCGAAGAGATCAGCTACCAGGGGCCCGATCTGGAATCGAAACGCGTCGTCATCGACGGCCCCTACGTCCGCGGGCAACTCGACGCGATCCTGCAGAAGGAAGATCTGAGCAAGTTCATCCTGTGACGACGCGCTATACTCCAGGCGGTCGAAAATGATGCAAGCCCAGCGGGTGAGGTACTCCGAACCCCTGGGATATCGCATGCGACCGCTGGAATCCCAAGGGTTCGGAGTACCTCACCCGTTGGGCTTATCGATGTCTCACATTGCCCCACGGACAGGTCATTTCAATGCCGGAAATGGCGCACGCCGGTGAAGATCATGGCCAGGCCATGCTCCTTGCAGGCGGCGATGGAGTCGGCGTCGCGCATGGAACCGCCCGGCTGCACGATCGCCTTGACGCCCGCCTGGGCGGCCATATCGACGTTGTCGCGAAACGGGAAAAATGCGTCCGACGCCAGCACGCTCCCCGCGACCTTGTCCCCCGCCTTGCGACAGGCGATGTGCGTCGAATCGACCCGGCTCATCTGCCCCGCGCCCACGCCCAGCACTTTGCCGCCGCTTGCCAGCACGATGGCGTTGGACTTCACGTGCTTGGCGACGGTCCAGGCGAACTGCAGGTCCGCCCACTCCTCGGCCGACGGCTGGCGTTCGGACACGACTTTGGCGGCGGCGAAGTCGTCCGCCTCGGCGTCGCGCGCTTGCACGAGCAGGCCGCCGTCGATTCGGCGAAAGTCCATGCCACGGCCGCGGTCGGCGGAGAGGGGGCCCGTCTTCAGCAAGCGGACGCTCTTCTTCCAGGTCGGCCGGGTGGTGATGATCTCCAGCGCCTTGGCGGAGTAGCCGGGGGCGATGACGCACTCGATGAAGCGATTGGGCTCGGTGATTTGCAGGGCGGTCGCCTCGTCGACTTCACGGTTGAAGCCGAGGATGCCGCCGAACGCGGAGATGGGGTCGCCTTCGTACGCCCAGGTGAACGCTTCCACGAGCGTGGGACTGACGGCGGCGCCGCACGGGTTGTTGTGCTTGATGACGACCGCTGCCGGTTGCGCGAACTCGCGGACGAGGTTGAGCGCGCTGTCGAGATCGAGCAGATTGTTGTACGAGAGTTCCTTGCCGTGCAGGATCTCGGCGTTGCTGACGCAGGCATGCCGGACGACGGGCTCGACGTAAAAGCCCGCCTTCTGATGCGGATTCTCGCCGTAGCGCAGGCCCTGCTTTTTCGCGAACGTCAGCGTCAGCCGCGCCGGCGCATCGGCGTGATCGGGCTGACGACGGGCGAAGTAGTCGGCGATGGCGGCGTCGTACGCGGCGGTCCGCGCGAAGGCCGCGCCCGCCAGGCGTTCGCGCGTGGCCAACGTCAGCGAGCCCCCCTCGCGCTGCAGCTCGGCCACGACCTCCGCATACTGCGACGCATCGGTGACGACCGCGACGTCGTGATAATTCTTGCAGGCGGCTCGCACCATCGAAGGCCCGCCGATATCGATGTTTTCGACGATTTCCTCGTGCGTGCTCCCCAGCTTGGCGAGCGTCGCCTCGAACGGATAGAGATTGCAGACGACGAGATCGATGGCGCCGATCTGATGTTCCTTGAGGACGGCCTGATGCTCCGGATTGTCGCGAATGGCGAGGATCCCGGCATGCACGCGCGGGTGCAGCGTCTTGACTCGGCCGTCGAGCATTTCGGGGAAGCCGGTGACCTCGGAGATGTCCAGCACCTTGAGCCCGGCTTCGAGCAGCGTTTTGCGCGTGCCGCCGGTGGAGATGAACTCGACGCCCCGCTCGGCCAGCGCCCGGGCGAAATCGACCAGGCCGGTTTTGTCGCTGACGCTGAGCAGAGCGCGCTGAATCGGTCGCAGAGACATTTCGGACATCCTCGGAGAGAGAAGCGGTGATTGCTCAAGGCATCTTATGAGCGGACGAGGCGGAGACGAATCGGCGGGCGCGGTCGTCGTCCGCCGCCACGTGCCAGATCGGGTCGACGCCTGCGGGGAGCGGGTCGACGCGCAGGTAAATTTCTCGAGGAGCGGCCTGGAAGTACAGTCCCAAGGCGGGACAGAGCCAGCCGGTCATCGACTCCCCCGCGATCTCCCCGGAGTACCAGTTGCCCATGATTTGGGCCGCGCTGCCGTCCTGCCCGGGCACGACTTGCGAATCGTCGCTGCGCAGCCAGGTCAAATGGACGTCGTGCCCCGCGAACGGCTCCGCGCCAAACGTCACCGCGATGCCGGCTGCGGCGTCGGGGATATTCTTGTGACGCACCAGCCGGCTGAGCATCTCCGACATCCCCAGCACGAACGCTTCCTCCTTCAGTCCCGTACGCGGATCGTCGAAGACCCAGACCGCGTTCTCCAGAAGATACGGATAGATCGTGAGCAAATTCATGTAGGGCTCCTCTGCAAAAGTAGTTCGAAACAGGGGCGTGGCGTCCAAGTTCATCGTATCGTCCGCATTTCTCCTCTTTCCCCAAACGCCGTTTTCGAGTTCAATAGACTCCATGAAAATCCTGCTGTCCGCGGACCAAATCCAGGAGCGCGTCGCCCTCCTGGCCCGACAAATCGAAACCGACTACCAGGGGAAATCCCTCACCATCGTCGGCGTCCTCACCGGCAGCCTCATCTTCCTCGCCGACCTCGTCCGCAAACTCGACCTGCACCTGCGCATCGGCCTCATCCAGGCCTCGAGTTATCGCGGCCTCACCACCACGCCCGGCGATCTGCACGTCGGCCCCGAACTCCTCCCCGACGTCCGCGATAAACACGTCCTCGTGCTCGATGATATTCTCGATACCGGAAACACCCTCGTCCACCTGGAGCGCCACTTTAAAACCCTGGGCGTCGCCGACCTCCGCATCGGCGTCCTCCTCCGCAAGCTCGGCCGACAGGTCGTGCCGCTCGAACCCAATTACGTCGGCTTCGAAATCCCCAACGCCTTCGTCGTCGGTTACGGCCTCGATTACAACGACGAATACCGTCATCTGCCTTACATCGGAGAACTGGAAGTTTAGGAAACCGCCTTCGGAAGGATCCGATTATGAACGTCGTCCATCTGCTCTCCCATCTCGACTATCACAGCTCGACCAGCGAATCGCGTTTGCTGGCGCGAAACCTACCCGACGTGCGCGTCGTCTGCCTGGGACCTACCGGGCCCGCGGCCGACGACTTTCCGCACGTGCAAACGCTCGACTGGACCCGCGTCGTCGATCCGCTGCCGATTTGGAACTTGTACCGTTGGCTGCGGACCGAGAAGCCCGAGCGCCTGCACGTCTGGGGGTTTCCGGCCCTGCGAACGTTGGCGCTGGCGGGCAAGCGGTTCCTGGCGCAGACGCTCGTCAGTCTGCCGGCGCCGCGACTCAAGAATCTGAGCCGGCTCGACCGCTGGCTGGCGACGAAAGTCGATCGCTTCGTGGCGCGCTCGGCTGCCGAGGCGGAGTTTTGGCAGAACGCCGGCATCCCCAGCGCCAAGCTGGTCGTCGTCCCCCCCGGCGTCGAGATCCCGGACGCCGACGCCAATGCCGAAGCGGAAGCGAGTCTGCTCGCCGTGGGGCCGATCACCGCAGAGAAAGGCTTCCTTACGGGGATTTACGCTTTCGACATCCTGTACTGCCTCACCGACAAGACGCGCCTTCGTTTCGTGGGCCAGGGATCGCATCGGGAACGCCTGCAAGAGATGGCCCACAGCCTGCGCCGGACGGACGAGGTCGCGTTCGTCGGCCGCGCGCCGTCGCTGGCGCCGGAGTTCGAGCGTGCGAGCATTTGCTGGGCGACATCCCGGCGCGGCAGCTCGACGCATGCGGTGCTCGAAGCGATGGCGGCGGGCAAGCCGGTGATCGCGTCGGCGTTTCCGTGGCTGCGCGAGATCGTGCCAAACGCCGGCGTCGGGGCGCTCGTAGCGCCGAACGATCAAGTGGCGCTGGCCCGGCAAACCCGCAAGTGGTTCGAAAGCGAAACGCTTCGGCGCCAAACGGGACTCTCGGCCCGTGACCATGTCGCACGGCACTTTTCCGTTCAATCCCATGTCGCCCGGATGCGCGAGGTCTACGCCGGTTGATCGCCGCGCAGCTCGCGGACGAGCGGGCCGCACAGTTTTTTCTCGAGGGATTCGAGCGCCTGGCAGGGGACGATGCCGTCCAGGACGCGGTGATCGTAGAAGAGCCGGCACAGGACGGAGCCGTCGGGTTCGAAGACGCCGTAGGTGAGGGTGGTGGTGAGGGGCGAGAGGAGATGGAGCGACGCCGAGCCGAGGGCGGCGACGCCGGTGACGCCGAAGGTGCCGAAGTGTTGCAGCCGTCGATGGCCTGAGACGTTCGACCCAAACCACCACAGCAGGCGACGCAGAAACTTGGGCAGGCGCGCCGTCCGCAGCTGTCGGCGATAGTCGCCGAAATTCTCGACCGGTTCGGTGCGTCCCCGGCGAATGAGATCGTCGATTTCCCAGAGCGACTTGGTTTCGGGGCTGCGAATCTGCAGCGCCAGCACGCCGCTCTCGCCGTCGACGCTGCGGGCGATCGCAAGGTTGGCGACGTTGCAGGCGTGTTGATGCAGGCGCTCCCAGGGGAACGTCAGATAGGACTGACGCAACGGCGGCAACTGCTCGGCGACCAGGGCGTACGCCTTCATAAACAGGGCGAACCAGCTGGGTCGGACCTCGAGCGCCTGCCGTGCCTGGATGAGGTCGGCCAGATGCAGTCGGCGTTCGATGGCGACCATCGGCACCTGCCGGCTGGCGTGCATCAAGTCGCCCATGTGACGCCGTAGCGGGGTGAGCGAAATGGTCGAACCGCTCGGTAAACTCATGAGGCACTCCCTTTTCCCGCAGATTCCGGCGCCGACTCGAAAAAAGCAAGAGCGGTTTATTTTCCCGACCGGGCAATCGCTCGCCCCCTCCGATTCGTCGTAGGTATGGACAGATTTCCGCCCGCATCTTGAAAAGGGGACCGTCATGGTTCGTTGGCTCTCCGCATTCTGCGTTCTGTGTTTGTTCGGCGGCTCTATCCAGGCCGCGGGGCTGCTCATCCCCACCGAGAAGAAACTCCCCCCCCTGGCCATGGTCGATCATCTGGTGAACGTGCAGATCGACGACCAGGTCGCGGTCACCAAGATCGAGCAGACCTTCCGCAATCACACCGATCGCCAGCTCGAAGCCGAGTACATCTTCCCGATCCCCAAGGGCGCCAGCGTGCGCAAGTTCGTCATGTGGGTCGACGGCAAAGCCTTCCCGGGCGAAACCGTCGAAGCCGACAAGGCGCGCACCATCTACACCGAAATCGTCCGCCGAACGCTCGACCCGGGCCTGCTCGAATACATGGGGGGCGACCTCATCAAGCTCCGCGTCTTCCCCGTCCTCCCCAAACAGGACCAGAAGATCCTCGTAAGTTACACGTCGGTCGCCAGCAGCGACGCGGGACTCATCGAGTACGTCTATCCGATGAAGACCAACAACAAGGCGGCGAGCACGCTGGAGCGGTTCTCCGTCACGCTGAATCTCAAATCGCAGCATAGCCTGCAAAACATCTACTCGCCCACGCATGCCGTCACCGTCAATCGCCCCAATGACCGCGAAGCCATCGTCGGCTTCGAAAAACAGCAGGCGCTGCTCGACAAGGATTTTCAACTCTTCTACACCGCCGGAACGAAGGACGTCGGCCTGACCGCGGTCGCGCACCGCCCCAATCCGACGGGCAACGGCTACTTCATGCTGCTCGTCTCGCCACGGGCGGAGCTTTCCAAGAGCCAACAGGCGCCGCGCGACATGATCTTCGTGCTTGACACCTCCGGCTCGATGAAGGGCAAGCGGATGACGCAGGCCCGGAGCGCGATGCAGTACTGCCTGAAGAACCTCACGGAAAAAGATCGCTTCGGGCTCATCAACTTCGCGACCACGGTCAACTACTATTCGCCGAACCTGCAAGACGCCTCGGCCGCCAACGTCGACGAAGCCCACAAGTGGGTGAGTCAACTCGACGCCACCGGCGGCACCGCCATCGATGAAGCCCTCAAGGCCGCCCTGGCGATGCGCTCCAGCGACGCCCACCGCACCTCGACCATCGTCTTCTTCACCGACGGCCGAGCCACCATCGGCGAAACCAACGAGAAGAAGATCCTCGAGAGCGCCCTCAAGCACAACTCCGCCACCACCCGCATCTTCACTTTCGGCGTCGGCGACGACGTCAACGCCACCATGCTCGACCAGCTCGCCGACCAGTCCCGAGCCATCAGCACCTACGTCCGCGAAGCCGAGGACATCGAAGTCAAGCTCAGCAGCCTCTACGGCAAAATCAGCAACCCGGTCCTCGCCAACCTCAAGCTCACCGTCGGGCCCGACGTCAAGATCAGCGAGGTCTACCCGCCGCAGCTGCCCGACCTCTTCCACGGCTCCCAGCTCGTCGTCTTCGGCCGATATACCGGCAAGGGACACGCCGCGATCAAGGTCGCCGGCAGCATCGGCGCCGAGATCAAGGAGTTCGTGTACGAGTTCAACTTCGCCGAACAGACCAGGGACGAGAAGTCGTTCGTCGAAGATCTGTGGGCGCGCCGGAAGGTCGGCTATCTGCTCGATCAGATCCGCGTCAACGGCGAGAAGAAGGAACTCGTCGACGAGGTCGTGACCCTGGCGAAGCGTTACGGCATCACCACGCCGTATACGAGCTTCCTCGTGGTGCCGGACGGCCCGCTCCCCGTGGCTCGCGCCAGCGAGAAGAAAAAGGCCGGCGCCCCCGACGTCGCGTTCCATCTGAATATCCCAGGCCCAGGCGGTTTCGGCGCCGCGCCGCCGCCGTCGGCACTCAAGCCGCAACCGACCTCGTCCACCGCCCCCGCCGGCAAGACCAAGACCGTCGCCGAGTTCGCCAAGGAGTCGCAAGCACAGAACGGCGACGTCAATCAGTACCGCGGCTACTTCGTCGAAGAGGGTCTCAAGAACCTCAACATGGACCGCGACCAAGGCAAGGACGACGTCTTCCTCAAGGCCCTGCAGGATCAACGCCAACGCCAACTGTACAACTACCAGGCCGGCAAAATGCTCGAGAAGGGGGACTACAAGTTCACGCAAGGAGGCAAGCTCGGCGTCGAACTCTCCTGCGACAACAACGTGCTCCGCTCGCAAGATCGGCTCACCGCCTCCGCCCAGCGCTGGATCGGCACCCGCAACTGCATCGAAGTGGGCGGCGTCTGGATCGATGAAGCCTACAAGGCCGACATGAAGATCCTCTCCGTCAAGGCGATGAGCAAGGCCTACTTCCGACTGATCGAACTGCAGCCGCGGACCAAGGACATCTTCCAGATCAGCAACCACCTGATCTGGGTCACGCCGAGCCAAACCGCCCTCGCCATCGACGCCAACAGCGGCGTCGAAGACCTGGGCGACGAGGAGATCGCGGCGTTGTTCCAGGAAGCGAATAAGAAGTAACACGAAAACGAAAGCCCAGGGACGGCTGTCCCTGCGGATGCAAAGCCCAGGGACAGCCGTCCCTGGGCTTTCGCGTTGCGCTTCGTCTGCTAAACTAAACGTAATGAACGCCGCACTTTTATGCTTCGCGCTGACGCTCCACCAGAATCCCGCGCCGCTGCGCCCGCCCCATCCCTTCGCGCTCAGCCTGCCAACGCCGACCGACGCGGAGGTGAAACTCTACGAGAAGATCATCGACCGTTTCATTCTCGCCGACATCGGCAAGTTGCAGGGTGCCGAGGCGAAGAAGGCGATGGACGACTTCAAACAGCTTCCCGCCGCCGCGTTCTTTCAACTCCTCGAGGGCTTCAACCGGGCCGCCGACATGGAACACAGTTGCCCCGCGGTGCTGCTCGCCAAGAAGCTCTCCTCCGTGCTGCTGACCTCCAGCGATCTCGACCTCCTGAATTTCGCGCGGGAAAATGTCGGCGTGGGCGTGAAGGCGAAACGACACGTCAACGTCATCCACGATCTGAAATCTTCGCTCCTCTTTCGCCGTGGTCAGGTGCAGCGCAATAACCTGCTCGCGCCGAACTGGGAGAAAGCGAGTAAATCGCTGGCTGCCGCGCCCGGGCAGAGCGTCTTCTCGATGCTCGCCGAACTGGACAGGCGTCAGGAGCCGGAGGTCTACGCCTTGATCGTGCAAGGAACGCTGAGGCCCGAGAAGGAACTGCAGGCGTTCGCCCAGGCGTTGCTCAAGAAGCGACTGAGTCGCGAGAGCGTGGGCGGTCTCAAGACGTTGCTGGAACATGCCAGCGCCGAGGTGCGCCGGGAGGCGATCGCCGTGGCGCAGCGGCGAAAATGCCGCTGGGGCGACGACCTCATCGCCCGGCTGCGCGACGACGATTTCGACGTCGTGCAGGCGGCGCGGCGCGCCCTGGTGCAACTGAGCCAGGGACAAGACTTCGGGCCGGAAAGCCAAACCGAGCAAACCGCCGCCGCCGAGCGTTGGGGCAGCTGGTGGAAGACTGCCAGGCGGTAGCGAGAATCTTGCTTTCTGAATTTTTGGAAATCGAACGTAACTTTTGCCTCTCATCAGCGTTTAATGAAACGCTGCACCCTCCGCGCCTTCAGGCAGTCCTACCTTGACTATGAATCTCAGTTGGTTTCAGGAACCTCGGCCCAAGCTAATGGTCGTCAGTCACGAGCGCTCCGGGACTCATTTCATGATGAACTCCCTGGCCAAGTGCTTCGGCTACGTCGCGGACCCGTGGGTCAACTTCGACGCACCGCTCAACATCAACTTCTTCGCCGCGGACAGTATCAAGCGATTCTTCGTCCCGTTCAACGGCCGACCGCTGGCGAACATCGTCAAGTCGCACCACAGCTTCGACTTCTTCGCGGAAGTGCTGCCGGAGGTGCTGGCCGAGTTCCGCATCGTTTACGTCTACCGCGACCCGCGCGACGTCATGATCAGCTTTTGGCGTTACATCAACCAGCTTCCCTGGCACGAAGGCCCGAAGACGTTCAGCCTCAAGGATTTCATTCGCGCGCAACCGTCGGGGCAGATGCTGCGCTATCAGAAAACCCAGGAACCTTCGCTGATTCATCGTTGGCGGACGCACGTCGACGGTTGGACGTCCCGCGTTCCGGAAAGGTTCCGGGATCGCGTGCTCCCCGTCTCGTTCCAGCACATGAACCAGGATTTTGTTCACGTCGTACACACGCTTAGCACCTTCCTGGGACTTTATCCGACCAGCTTCGAAGCGCCGAGCTTGCTCACCCGATCGGTGCTGCCTAACCAGGGCAAAGTCGGCACGTACCGCGAGTTCTTCGACAACGACAATCTGCAGTGGGTCCGCAGCATCGCCGGCGACGCCATGCAACGGCTGGGGATCGAGTGACGTCCGGTCAGCGGGGGACGCGAACCCCCCAGTGCATCACGCAATTCTTTTGCAGTCACATCCACCGACGATTCCACCCCCTGGCTCCCCGAACCCCACACGTGCCGGGTGCGCGCGCTTTCGCGCGATAAATGTTGGAGAAACTCGGGGGTTATGGTAGCTTTGCAGAGCGTTTCGTGGGCTCCTGAACCTGAAAGGCGGAAAAAGTGAATCAGTTATTCGGCAAGAAGTCGCTCAAGAGTTTGATCTCGGAGATGGAGGGGGATCATCGGCTGAAGCGTGTGCTGGGCCCAGTGGGGCTGACGTGCCTGGGCATCGGCGCGGTGATCGGCGCCGGCATCTTCGTGGCGACGGGCGAGGCGGCCAGGAACGTCGCCGGGCCGGCGCTGATGATTTCGTACGTCGTGGCCGGCGTCACCTGCGTTTTCGCCGCACTCTGCTACGCGGAGTTCGCCTCGATGGCCCCGGTTGCGGGGAGTGCTTACACCTACGCATATTGCACCATGGGAGAACTCTTCGCCTGGATCATCGGCTGGGATCTCGTGCTGGAATATGCGGTCGGCGCCGCCACCGTCGCGAACGGTTGGTCGGGCTACTTTCAAGTGGTGCTCGGCAAAGTCGGCGTCGAGTTTCCACTCGGGTTTCGAAAGCCCCCGCTCGTCTACGACGGCGCCACGCACGATTTCGTATGGACGTCTTCCTACATTAATCTTCCTGCAGTGCTGATCGTTGCGGTCGTCACCATGATCCTCGTCAAGGGGATTAAAGAGAGCGCCGTGTTTAACAACTTGATGGTGGTGATCAAGCTGATCGCAGTGTTGTTCGTGATCTGCGTCGGCGCGTTCTACGTCAATCCGGCGAATTGGGTGCCATTCGCTCCCAAAGGGTGGACGGGAATTGGCTTCTTCGGCGAACCCATTCTTGGAATGACGAACGCGAAAAACGAACCGGTCGGAATGATCGCCGGCGCCGCCATTATCTTCTTCGCGTATATCGGCTTCGATTCCGTCTCCACGCATGCCGAGGAAGCGAAGAATCCGAAGCGCGACGTGCCGTTCGCCATCATCGCGTCGCTACTCATTTGCACGGTGCTGTACGTCGGCGTTGTCGCAGTGCTCACCGGCATGGTGCCTTCGCATCTCATCAGCGAAGATGCGGGCGTTTCCGATGCGTTCAAGCAAGTCGGCCTGGAGTGGGCGGAAGGCCTCATCGCCCTCGCTGGCGTCGCGGGCATCACGTCCGTGCTACTGGTCATGATGCTCAGCGCGCCGCGCGTCTTCCTGGCGATGTCGCGCGACGGCCTCTTGCCCTCCAAGTTCTTCGCCGACGTCCATCCCAAGTATCAGACGCCCTGGAAGAGCACGATTCTCGTCGGCGTCTTCGTCGGAACCCTGGCAGGGTTGTTCCCTATCGGCTTCCTGCTGCATCTCACCAACATCGGCACTCTCTTCGCCTTCGTCCTCGTCTGCGGCGCCGTCCTGATCATGCGGCGCATCAATCCCGAGGCGCCTCGGCCCTTCAAGTGCCCGTTCGTACCGGTCGTGCCGATCCTCGGCATCGTCTGCTGCTTGATCATGATGTTCTCGCTCCCGGCGGACAACTGGTATCGCCTCGGAGCCTGGCTGGCGCTCGGATTCGTCATCTACTTTTCTTACGGATACAAGCACAGCCTCCTGGGCCAGGAGCTGCGCGGCGAGAAGAAGACGAATCCCCTATGAGCGGCCAATTTCAGCGCCGTCTAGGGCTCTTCGATGCGACCATGCTCGTGGCCGGTTCCATGATCGGCTCGGGCATCTTCATCGTCTCCGCCGACATCGTGCGCGACGTCGGCGGAGCGGGCTGGCTCCTCGTCATCTGGCTCCTCGCCGGCCTGCTCACCGTTATCGGCGCCCTCAGCTATGCCGAACTCGCCGCTCTCATGCCGCACGCCGGGGGACAGTATATCTACCTACGCGATGCGTATCATCCCCTGTGCGGCTTCCTCTACGGCTGGACCTGCTTCCTCGTCATCCAGACCGGCTTCATCGCCGCCGTCGCCGTCGCCTTTGCCAAGTACCTCGGCGTCCTCGTGCCGGGCCTCGGAACCGATGCCGTCCTCTGGCAATCGGGACCGCTCGGCATCCATCTTCGGCTCTCGCTGCCGTGGATGGAGGAGCCGATGACGTTCTTCCGCCGCGACGACTTCAAAGTCTCCGCGGGGCAGTTCGTCGCGCTCGTCGTCGTGATCTTTCTCACCGCCCTCAACATGCTCGGCGTGCAGCAGGGCAAGTTCGTGCAGAACGTCTTCACGGTCGCCAAGACGCTGGCGCTTGGGCTGCTCATCGTCGCCGGGCTGACGTTCGCCGCCGATGCCGAAGCGATGCGCCGCAATTTGCTCGATCCGTGGGGCGGCATTCATCACACCCAGGCCATGGCGCAGACGCAAAAAATCGTGCCGTGGACGACGCTGGCGATCTTCATGGTCCTCTCCGGCGCGATGGTGGGCGCCCTCTTCTCGTCGGACGCGTGGAACAACGTCACGTTCATCGCCGGCGAAATCCGCGAGCCCGAGCGCAATCTGCCGCGCAGTCTGATCCTCGGCACCGGCGGCGTCATCGTGCTCTATCTGCTCGCCAATCTCGCCTATCTCTCGGCCCTTCCGGTCGAAGGTGTCAAAGGAGGCGCGACGGCGTTCGAGCGCGGCATCGCTCACGCCAGCGAGGATCGCGTCGCCACCGCCGTGCTCGAACAGGTGTCGCCCGGCTGGGGGGTCACGTTCATGTCGGTCGCGATCATGATCTCGACCTTCGGCTGCGCCAACGGCATCCTGCTCATGGGCGCCCGGCTCTTTTACGCCATGGCTCAGGATCGGCTCTTCTTCCGCGCCGTCGGCAAACTCAACCGTCGCGGCGTCCCGGCTGCGGGACTCGTCTATCAGGCAATCTGGGCGGCGCTCCTCATCTTCTCGGGCAGCTACAGCGAACTGCTCGACTACGTCATTTTCGCGGCGCTGCTCTTCTACATGCTGACGATCGGCAGCGTCTTCATCTTTCGCCGTACGCTGGCGGATCGGCCTCGGCCGTACCGCGCCTGGGGCTACCCCGTGGCGCCGTTGCTTTATCTGGTCTTGTGCGGCATCATTATGGTGTCGCTTCTGATCGTGAAGCCCGTCTACAGTTGGCCGAGCTTTTTGATCGTGGTTTCGGGCATCCCCGTGTACTACATTTGGCGGCGCGGGAGCCGAGCGGAGGGCGTGCAATGAGCAGCGCGGTAGAGAATCTGAGCGAAGAGTTCCCGGCTCCGGATCCGAAAGACCGCTTCTTCTACGGTTCGCGCTACGTCCGGAAGAAGCTGCCGAGCGGACGCACCAAGATCGTGCAAGTCCCGTTAACGGAGTACGATGTTTTGCATCCGAAGGAGGGAGATCACATTGTGAATGGGGAGGAGCACGAACTCGTCCGGGCTTACTTGCGCGCCGCATTGATCCATCGCTACCGGAACGAGCCCAGCACCGCAGTCCTCTCGGACACAGCGGTCTACTGGACTCCGAAGTTTCATCATTGCCCGGATATTGCAGTGATCTTCGGAGCCGACCCCGCTCAACAATTGAAGCGCCGAAGTTACCGGGTGTTTAAAGAAAAGGCCATACCGACTGTTCTGATGGAGGTGGTTTCACGCAGCACGCGGAAAAACGATTTGGTGAAGAAGCTCGAGCAGTATGCCACGACCGGCGTGCGCTTTTACGTGATCCTCGATCGTCGCAAGCAATCGGCGCCGCTCTCGATCCAGGGATATGAGTTCACCCCGGAGGGCACGATTCCCATGCCGCTCGACGAGCGAGGTTGGCTGTGGTTGGAAGCGCTCGGTTTATGGTTGGGTTTGAGTCCGGACGGCAAGCGCGCGATCCTCTACGACGGCGTCACCGGCGAGCCGATCAAGGACTACGACGATCAAGCGGATGAAATCCAAAAGCAAGCAGATGAAATCCAAAAGCGGGCTCGCCAGATCGAAGACCTGAAGAAAGGACTCGACGCGAAAGCTCTCGCATTGCAGGCGGAAAAGGCTCGGGCTGACGCGCTCGAAGCGAAACTCAAGGAACTCGAAGCGAAAAATAAACCTCAATAGGAAGCCCTTATGTTCTGGAAGAACCTGTTCGCCCGCAAGACGCTCGAGATGCTCGATGAAGAAGCCCGCGGCGAGAATCGCTTGCATCGGATCCTCGGGAAGGTCGGCCTGACCTCGCTCGGCGTCGGCGCCATCATCGGCGCCGGCATCTTCGTGATGACCGGACGCGTCGCCGCCCAGGACGCGGGGCCCGGCATTCTCGTCTCCTTCATCGTCGCCGGGTTCGCCTGCGCCTTGGCGGCGCTCTGTTACGCCGAGTTCGCCTCGATGGCCCCGGTCGCCGGCAGCGCCTACACCTACGCCTACGCCACGCTCGGCGAGATCTTCGCCTGGATCATCGGCTGGGATCTGATCCTCGAATATGCCATGAGCGCCGCGACGGTGGCGGCGTCGTGGTCCGAATATCTCAATAAGCTGTTGCACGTGCTCAAGTTTCCAGAGGTGCCCGAGTGGTTGTGCAGCGACCCCACCAGCGGCGGCATCGTCAATCTCCCGGCCGTCGCCATCTTGCTCGCGTGCACCGTCGTTCTCGTCATCGGCATCCGCGAGAGCGCGATGTCCAACACCATCATGGTCCTCATCAAGCTCGGCGTCGTCCTCTTCGTGATCGCCGTCGGTCTGGCGTTCGTCAACGGCGCCAACTGGACGTCGATCCCTCCCGAAGCGCGCATTCTCCCCGAACAGAAGCTGATCCCGAAGTATGCCTTGGCGCAAGCAGAGAGCGAGGGCGCGGAGAAAGAGCAGCTCCATATCCGATCGGACGCGCTCGCCTACCTCGCCATGATGGAATATCTCGAGCGGTACCGGACGGAACTCGGCTCCAGGGGGATCGACGCCAAGTTCATCGACGGCCATCGCGCCGCCTTCGCGAAACATATCGGGCGCAAGTACGAGAACGGGTTCGAACGCATCGACCGAAGCCTGGCAACTCGAAACGAGGAAACGAAAACCGAAGACGCGAAAGTCGTCGCCAAACTCCTTGCGAACGTGAAGGCGAATCGCCTGGAAGAGGTTCACAAGCCCTGGGGCATGCTCGCGTACCTCGGCGTCACCGACAAACTTGCCCAGCTCGACGACGCCACGCGCACTTCGTTCTTCCCGTACGGCCTCTCCGGCGTCATGCTCGGCGCCTCGATCGTCTTCTTCGCGTTCATCGGCTTCGATTCGATCTCGACGCATGCGGAAGAAGCCGTGAACCCAGCGAAGGACGTGCCGTTTAGCATCATCGCCTCGCTCATCCTGTGCTCGGGCTTGTACATCGCGGTCTCGGCGGTCATCACCGGCATGGTGCCATACCCGTACATCGATCCGAAAGCGGCCCTCGCGTCGGCCTTCTCGGACAACGACCAGAACATGGCCGCGGGGCTCATCGCGCTCGGCGGACTCGCGGGCATGACGAGCGTGCTGCTCATCACGTTCCTCAGCCAGGCGCGCATCTTCCTGGCGATGGCTCGCGATGGTTTGTTGCCGCACAGCATCTTCGGCGTCGTCCACGAAAAGTTCAAGACGCCGCACGTTTCGACGATGCTCACTGGCTTGCTCATGTGCGTGGTCGCGGGGTTCACGCCGATCACGACGCTCGAAGAGATGGTCAACATCGGCACGCTGTTCGCCTTCGTCGTCGTCTGCGCGTCGGTGCTCCTCTTGCGGATCAATCGTCCCGAAGCGCCCCGACCGTTCCGCTGTCCGGCGCTCTTCATCGTGGCGCCGCTGGGCGTGGCGGTCAACTTCCTGCTGATGTTGTTCCTGCCGATCGAGACGTGGATTCGGCTCCTGGTGTGGCTGGGGCTGGGCCTGGTGATTTATTTCGCGTTCGGCTATCGCTACAGCGTGCTCAGGGCCAGGAACGCGAAGGCGTGATCTCAGTAGTCCGTGGGGCACGTTTCTAACGTGCCGCGTGAGAGCAAGGCACGTTAAAAACGTGCCCCACGAGGAACGCGATGCGGGTCTGCCAAGGCGTGATCTCACGTAGTCCGTGGAGCACGTTTCTAACGTGCCGCGAGAGAGCAAAGGCACGTTAAAAACGTGCCCCACGAGGAACGCGATGCGGATTCTCATCTACGAAGCAATTTGTGCCGGCGAACTGGGCGCCGACCCGCCCGCGAGTTTGCTGCGTGAGGGCCGGGCGATGCGCGATGCGCTCGTGGCCGACTTTCGCGCCCTTCCGGATATTGAGGTCGTGACCGAGAGCGCTCGTCCGTTTATCGAGCAAGTCCAGGCCTGCGACGCGGCGCTGGTCATAGCCCCGGAACTGGGGCGCCTGCTCGAGCGGCGCTGTGCGGAGGTGCTCGCTGAGAACCGACGCTGGCTCGGCTGCACGCGGGACGCGATTCGGTTGACGTCGGACAAACTCGCCCTCGCAAACCATTGGACTCGGTTTGGGCTGCCGACGCCGACGACCCAACTGGCCTGGGACGATCCCGGCAAAATTCACGGCCCCGCGGTCCTCAAGCCCCGCCACGGCGCCGGCTCGCAAGCGACGCGCCGGATCGCGCATGCCACCGAGGCGGCGGCGCTGCTGGTAGACTTGCAGCGCGACGTGGACGACGATTTTCTCGTGCAGCCGTACGTTTCCGGACGAGCGGCGAGCGTGTCGTTTCTCTGCTCCGACGCAGGTTATGAGCCGCTACTGGCCGGCGAACAACTCCTGGCCACGGACGGCAACTTCGGATACCTCGGCGGCCGAATGCCGCTCGCGGAACCCTGGAACGCGCGTGCCCTGGCGCTGGCGCAGCGCGGAGTGGACGTCATCCCCGGCCTGCACGGCTTCGTCGGCGTCGATCTCATTCTCGGCGAAGCGGAAGACGTGCTCATCGAAGTCAATCCGCGACTCACGACGTCGTACCTCGGACTCCGGAAATTGTGCGTCCACAATCTGGCCCAGCGCTGGCTCACCCCGGGACCGCCCCTCGCGTGGAAGCCGAATATTCTTACATTTTCGCCCGCGGAATGAAATCCGCCTTCCGTGGCGGCGAACCTCTTGTTTTTGAGGCCGGCAGCGAGGACAATGTCAACCGTTACGACTTTAATTCAGGGGAAGTTATGCGTACGATGTTCTTGGTAATGTCCGGGATGATCTTCGTGGCCGCCAATCTGTCCGCACAGCAGGCGTCCGACTGGACCCAGTTTCGCGGGCCGGGCGGCATGGGCGTCAGCCCGGTCAAGGGGTTGCCGCTCACATGGAGCAGCTCGCAAAACGTCGTCTGGAAAACCACCCTCCCCGGGCCCGGCGCTTCCAGCCCCGTCGTCCTCGGCGACAAGATCTTCCTCACCTGTTTCACCGGCTTCAACGTCCCCGGCAAGGCCCCCGGCGAAATGAGTCGACTCGTCCGCCACGTCGTTTGCATCAACCGCGCCGATGGCAAGATCCTCTGGACCAACGACGTCACACCCGAACTCCCCGAGCAGGCGTCGATCCGCGACAACCATGGCTACGCCTCCAGCACCTTGGCCGTCGACAGCGAACGTATCTACGCGTTTTTCGGTAAATCGGGCGCCTACGCCTTCGATCACGCGGGGAAGCAGCTTTGGCGCACGCCCGTAGGAAACCAGGTCAACGGTTTCGGGTCGGGCGCGTCGCCGATCTTGTTTGAGAACCTGCTCATCGTCAACGCCAGCGTCGAGAGCCAATCGGTGGTCGGTCTCGACCAGAAAACGGGCAAAGAGATTTGGCGCGCGCCGAACATTCGCGAAGCGTGGAACACGCCGACGCTCGTCCCGGTCGGCGGCAAAACCGAACTCGTCGTCGGTACGCAGGGCAGAGTGATCGGCTTGGATCCGGCGAACGGTCAACAACTGTGGACGTGCAACAACGAAATCGGCTGGTACATCGTGCCCAGCGTCGTGGCACACGGGGGCGAGATCTGGTCGATCGGCGGACGCTCGGGAGTCGTCGCCGTGGCGCTCAAGGCGGGCGGGCGGGGCAACGTGACCGAGTCGCATCGGCACTGGACCAGCACCAAGGGCTCCAACGTTTCCTCGCCGATCATCCACGAAGGGCATCTCTACTGGGCCAACGACAATCTCAGCATCGCGTATTGCGCCGATGCCAAGAGCGGCAAGATCGTGTATGAAGAACGGCTCCCCGGCGCGTCGCAGATTTACGCCTCGCCGGTGCTCGCGGACGGGAAGTTGTATTATCTTTCGCGGACAGGCCAGACGTTCGTGCTGCCGGCGCAGCCGAAGTTCGAGATCCTCGCCGTCAACGTCCTCGGCGAACGGAGCATGTTCAACGCCAGTCCCGCGGTGGCCGGCAACCGTTTGTTCATCCGCTCGGACGCGTCGCTCTACTGTCTGGGCGCCAAGTAAGGGAGTTCGTCATGGATCAACCCGTCGTGCAGCAAATCTACGCAGAGCCGCCGATCATCACCGCGGCCAAGTGGCTGGGCGGATCGTTGGTTGTCGCCAGCCTGGTGTTGGTGGTCGGCTTCTCGATGATTTTCTCGCGCCCGGTACATCAGGCCGGCGACGCCGCGGAAGCGGCGCGCCGGCAGCTGGAGCGCCCCACGTCGAACGTCATCACGTTGCAAACGCTGCGAAACACGCCGATCGAATTCAAGGAAGTGAAGTGAGTTCGGTTTCGATGACCATCAAACCTGAGGGATTTCATGGCCCTTCGAACTCGCGCAAAATCTCGTTGGAGAGCGGAGCGTCAAAATCCTCCGGAACGGTGAAGGCGCCGGCGCATAGCCCAAACGGACGAGGGCTTCGGCGCACCGATTCAATGGGCCGAAGCTCGGCCACCGGAAGACCGTCCCGAAGCACCAGGAATTTTTCGCCTGCTTCGACGCGTTTCATGACTTCGTTTGGGTTTGCTTCCAGTTCTTGAATGGCGATGGTACTCATACTCCCATCATACCAGACCTCCTGAGACGATCCAACTGTCATCGGTCGCGTCAAACCAAAGTGTTCTCGGCCACGGAGACGAAGGGTGAAGGCCATGCTGCTCGTCGCGTTGGGAGGCGCCCTCGGCGCGGCCTCGCGGTATCTGCTCGGCAGCGGGATCGCGCACCTTTCCGGCAACGCGAAGTTTCCGCTTGGCACCTTCGCGGTCAACGTCCTGGGCTGCCTGTGCGCCGGCGTGCTCGCCGGGTTAGCGGAGAAGTTCGGCGGGTTCGCGGAGGAGACGCGACTTTTTCTGTTTGCGGGAGTGCTGGGCGGGTTCACGACGTTCTCCGCCTTCGGACTCGAGACGGTAATATTGCTCCGCGACGGCGCGATCGGAATCGCGGCCGGGTATGTCGTCTCGAGCGTCTTGTGCGGACTCGCGGCCCTGGCGGCGGGCTGGGCGACGGTCCGCTGGGTTACCCCGTAACGCTCAGGTTACAATCGCCAGATTCTCGCAAAGCACATGCCGATTGCTGAACCATCGCCGCCGCCAAACCAAAATACGGGGGTCGAATCGTCAAGGGGACATGAAATGCGAGCGCCCAACGATAAGATTCCCAGATCGATTCCGTCTCCTCATTCGTCTTTAATGGCGAGAGAGAGATAATCGCTGCTGACGCACATGGAGTGCGTCCCCCACCAGGAGCCTGCCATGACTCCGGCGCCGGTCGAACGTAAGATCTTTCTGCAAACGCTACAAGCGAGTGGGTTGCTCACGCCCAAAGAGTTCGCGCAGGTGCAGAAAACCATGCCGGCGAACGCCAAGGTGAAGTCGCTCGCACGCATGCTCGTCGATTCGGGCCTGGTCACCAAGTTCCAGGCGAGTCAGTTGTTGCAAGCCCGGGCCAACGGTTTCTTTCTCGGCCCATACAAGATTCTCGATCAGATCGGCCAGGGGGGCATGGGCCGGGTCTACAAGGCACTGCAACAGACCATGCAGCGCGTCGTCGCCCTGAAAGTGCTCTCCCCCAAGCTCATGCAGTCGCCCAAGGTGCAGACCCTTTTCCAGCGCGAAGTGCAGGCGGCGGCCAAGCTCAATCATCCCAACATTATCACCGCCTACGACGCCAACCAGATTCACGGCCGACATTACCTGGCCATGGAGTACGTCGAAGGCCCCAATCTCGATCAACTCGTCCGTGCCCGCGGGCCGCTTCCCGTCGATCTGGCGTGCGACTTCCTGGTCCAGGGGGCGCTCGGCCTGCAGCACGCCCACGAAGTCGGCATGGTCCATCGCGATCTCAAGCCGGCCAATCTGCTCGTGCTCCCGGGCAAACGCGCCGCCGTCGTCAAGATCCTCGACTTCGGCCTCGCCCGCCTGCAAGAGCCCTCCGCCTCGGTGCGCGTGCAAAACACCATCTTCGTCAAAGAAAATACGGTGATGGGCACCCCCGACTACCTCTCCCCCGAACAGGCGCGCGATCTGCATCAGGTCGATATCCGGACCGACATCTACAGCCTCGGATGTACGCTGTATTTCTTGCTGACGGGCCAGCCTCCGTTTCCCGGCGGCTCGTCGATCGACAAGCTCGTGCGGCACGCCAAGGACATGCCCAAGCCGGTCGAGCTGTTTCGCTCCGATATTCCGATGGAGCTGGCGCACCTCATGACTCGGCTCCTGGCGAAGCGTCCGCAGGATCGGGTGCAGACGCCTCAAGAGTTGGCGGACGTGTTGTCGGACTACGCGATTCCGGGCCGGATCACCTGGGACGCCGATGCCAAGGACGCGGGCGATTTGCCGCCGTACGGCGCGGAGCCGGCGCCGCCGACGCTGAGCGAGACGGCGCTGCAGGATCCGCAGCTCACGCCGATCGTCTCGGAATCGCTAGAACTTCCGCCGCGCCGGCGCCGTTGGCCCTGGGTGGCGGGGGCCCTGGCAGCCGCGGGGACCGCAGGCCTCGCCGCCTGGTCGTTGAGCGGGCAATAGTCGGTTTCGGAGCGTATAATACTCCGGAACTCCTTTGCCCCGAGACGCACATGCAACCGGATGACATTCAGCTCCTCACCGAAGTTCTCGTCGCCTGCACCAAAACCTTCCCCGATCCGCTCTACCCGTCCGATTTCGTGCACCACACCGGCGTCGATCGCGTCCAGCTCGATCGCGCCCTCGACGAACTTCGGCTCCGCGGGCTCATCACGCTCACCGACTGGAAAGAAGGCCGCGGCCAGGGCTACCTGCCCACGGAAGACGGCTTCCACGCCCTGCATCAGCCGCAGCGCCCGGCAAGTTTCGAGACCCGGCAGCCGCGCCGGAACGCCTCCGAAGAGGAAAGCGAATGGGACAAGGGAGAGCGCATCCGCGACGTCTTCCTCGCTCCCAAGCCGGCGCGCCTGACGACGCTCTTGATCACGCTCACCGTCCTCTGGTTTCTCTACGGCTGGCAGCTCGCCGATGCGCACGGCATCTCGACCGCCTCGTATTTTCAGGGGCGCGGCGACGCCCGGATCAGTGCGGTCTACGACGAGATGGGGAGCTTCTCGACCTTCAACCTCTTCGACTTCGAGTCGTGGTGGCGGCTGATTGCGTACCAGTTCGTGCACGCCGGCGCGTTTCACATTCTGATGAACATGGCCGCCCTGTATTCGCTGGGCCCGATCCTCGAGAATATGTGGGGCCGGGTGCGCTTTCTGATGATCTACTTGTATGCCGGCGCGGTGGGCGGATTCTTCGCCATCTGGTGGGCCAACCGCAATCTGCAAAACCTCGAGCTGGTGGGCGCCTCGGGAGCCGTCTACGGCATCCTCACGTCCCTCGCCGTCTGGGCGTACCTCAACCGCGATCATCTGGGCGAACAAATCTCCCAGGCCGTCTTCGCGAACGTGCGCAGTTCGCTGATTCTCATGCTCATCATCGCCTTCGTTCCCGGCATTTCGTTCACCGCGCACCTGGGAGGCGCCGTCGCCGGCGCGATTATTTCGCTCCCCATGCATTTCGTCACTTCGCGAATTGCCCGCGTCAGGTTCGCGGCCCTCCTGGGGTTGATCGTCATCGGCGTCGCGCCGTTCGCGCTGATGACGCAGTCGGCCAATCGCGATGTGCCGAGATCGATCGTCGGCGCCCGATTCGAGTTCGCCGAGCAGTTTTTGTGGTACGAGGTGTTCAACAAGGTCTACGTCCCCGCGGTCAAGGGCAAAGAGACGTTCGACCAGCCGGAAGTGCTGCAGAAGGCGAAGGAAGTCATCCCCGCCGGTCAGAAGATTTTGCAAGGCGTGCGCGCCCAGATCGCGGCGCTGCCGAACAAGTCGGACGAATTCCAGGCGGAGCGAAACCGCCGCTTGGACTATCTGGATGCCTGGAACGCGCTAATTACCGAGCTACGAAATCTGCCCGACGCCAAGGACCGCGTCGACTGGAAGCAAGAGCCGTTCAAACTCGGCGCGCTGGCGGCGCAGATGCGGCTAATCCGCGAGACGCTCAAGGCCAACGAAGTCTTCGCGGCGCCGGAGCCGCTCAAATTCGATTAAGTAGTGACACGGGGTTGTTACGCCGCCCGCTTTTTGGCCGCCGCCTCGCGGAAGACTTTGAGCAGCGCCTGATAGTGCACCTCGAACGTCCACCCCTGCGCCGCCTTCCGCGCCGCCTGGCCGCACGCTTGACGCCGCTGCGAATCGAGCAGTTGGCCCATGCATCCCGCGAGCAGAACGTCGTCGTGCGGATCGGCGATCACGTACCCTTCGTTCGGCGGCGTCATCAACTCGCTGGCGCCGTTCGCCCGCGTCGTGATTACCGGTAACCCGCACGCCAGGGCTTCGAGCACCACCAGCGAACACGGATCGTAGAACGTCGGATGGACCAGGAAATCGCTGGCGAAGTAGCCGTTGCGCATCGGCGCACAGTGCCCGAGGAAGCGGATGTGCCGCTCGACGCCGAGCCGGCGCGCCAGAGCTTCATAGCCGGCAAAATTCGGATTCCCCGCGACGACGAGCCGAAACGACGCAGCCTTTTCATTCGTGCGGACAAGCGTCTTGACCGCCCGCAGGAGCGGATCGAGCCCCTTGAGCCGGTAGTTCATCCCGGCGAAGAGCGCCACCGTATCGCTCGGCGCCAGGCCCCACGCTTCGCGCATCTCTTGCCGAACTCTGAGCCGATCGTGTTCCGGAAAGCGCCCCGGATCGATGGCGCTGCGGACGACGTGCAGATCGTTTGCGGAGACGGCGTAGTAGTGCTGGAAATGATCGCGGACCATATAGCTGTTGACGATCACCTGCGGCTGCTGCGCTCCCAGGTATTGCTTGCGTTCCAGCAGCGCGAACGACCAGTGCGCGACGTCCAACCATTTGACGACGCGGGCGGCGCCGCGCAGCAGGGCGCCGGGATGTTTGCAGCGGTTGTAATCGACGGACGCGGCGTGCAGCCCGCCTTGCGGATAGAGGACGTCCTGCCCCCAGGTTTTGTCGAAGCCGAGGGTGACTTCGTGCCCCTGCATGGCGTTCAGGCAGCGCTTGCCGAATCTCCACGGTTTCAGAAACCGCGGCCCGCCGACGGGTTCGATCTTGTGGATGACGAGACTCGCGGGGAGCGCGTTCGCGTCCCAATTGCAGGCGTAGAGATGGACGTGATGGTGGTCGGCAATGAGCCGGCGCGCGAGGTCCGCGATGTACGTCTCGCAGCCGCCGCGCGCGGGCATGACGTTTTCGTAACAAAAAGCGATGTTCATGGAGAGGATCCTCGGAGATTTTCGTGGGGCAC
>JBBQPM010000049.1:0-40422 GCA_038217425.1 Gemmatales bacterium | reverse complement strand
GAGGCGTTCCAATAGGGGGCCGAGTTGGTCGAAGTATTTGAGGCCGCGAATATCTTTTTCGCGGATCTTGGGTTCAGGGGTGGGGGTAACCGGCTCCATGAACAATAAGATGCGCGATTGTCGTCGGGAGCGCAATACTGTCCATTTATATTTCAATGGCGCAAATAGCGTGCCGAACAGGATTGGGTCGCAAGGCCTTTCAAGAGATGCCCACGCCCTTGGACCGCTCAGATATTTTCCCCAAATTGACTCGCCCCAAATCAACCAGGCCGCCCCGAAGCCGATCCAATCCCCTCAAGTAATCCTTTCCGATCAATCCTGACGCATTCTGGCGAGTCCAAGCCAAACGCCTACTGACAAGCCGTTCATCACCTGGCAGGGTAGGGCAAATTTCTTCCTCCCGAAAGAGATCACATTTTCTAAGGCGCCAGCACCTTAACCCAGGCCGCGATCTGCTGCGCCACCTGCGCGGGGGCCGTCGAGCCGTAACTTTTAAACGCCCGCAGCGCGTTGGCAACGCCCAGCACCGTGTGCACCTTGGCGGCGATGCCGGGCTGGATCGCCTCGAACGCGGTTGGCGGCAGGTCGCTGAGCCGACATTTCTTCTGCTCGCAATCGCGCACCAGTCTGCCCACTGCCTCGTGCGCCGAACGTAGCGGCACGCCCTCGAGCACGAAAAACTCCATCAGCGTCGTCGCGTCGAGGTAGCCGTCCTCGAGCCGGGCCGCGATCGTTTCCGTGCGGAACTTCGTCTCGCGAATCAGTGCCGCGGCCAAGGTCAGCGACGCGGAGACCGTGTCGAACGCGTCGAAGAGCGCTTCCTTGTCCTCTTGCAAATCGCGGTTGTAGGCAAGCGGCAGTCCCTTGATGAGCATGAGCAATTGCTGCAGATCGCCGACCACGCGGGCCGACTTGCCGCGGATCAATTCGAGCACGTCGGGGTTTTTCTTGTGCGGCATGATGCTCGAACCGGTGCAGAAGGCGTCGGGGAGTTCGAGGAAGTTGAACTCCGTCGTCGACCACAAGATCCACTCCTCCGCCCAGCCCGCCAGGTGCAGCGCGATGAGCGACAGATCGAAGACGAACTCGATCAGGAAATCCCGGTCGCTGGAGACGTCGAGGCTGTTGGCGGCGACGCCGGCGAAGTCAAGCTTGCGTGCGACGCTCGAGCGGTCGATCGGAATCGACGTCCCCGCGAGGGCGGCGGCGCCCAGCGAAAGGACGTTGACGCGCTTGCGTGTGTCGGCGAGCCGCTCGCGATCGCGCTCGAATTTTTCAACGTAACAGAGAAAGTAATGCCCCGCGAGCACCGGTTGGGCGCGCTGAAAATGCGTGTAGCCCGGCAGCACTACGCTCTCGAACTTTTGCGCCGAGCCGAGCAGCGCTCGCTGCAAGTCGCGCAGCAGTTCGTTGGTCTCGTCGAGCGCCCCGCGAACCCAGAGTTTGACGTCGGTAATGACCTGATCGTTGCGGCTGCGACCGGTGTGCAGCTTTCGGCCCAGGTCGCCCAGCTTGGCGATGAGGGCCCTTTCGATGTGGGTGTGAATGTCTTCGAGGGCGAGGGAGTATTCCATCTCGCCGCGTTCGATCGTGCCGCGGATTTCTTCCAGGGCGGCGGCGATTTGCTCGGCTTCGGCGGGCGTGAGGATGCCGACTTCGCCGAGCATGCGGGCGTGGGCCTGGCTGGCCTGGATGTCTTGCGGGTAAAGGCGTTGATCGAAGGTGATCGACTCGGTAAAGGTCTCGACTCGGCGATCGGTTTGGCCGGTGAATCGGCCGCCCCAGGTTTTCTGTGCCATGGAAGCTTCTCGCGGATATTGATGGACGTCGGCGCGGGCGATGCCTATTTTCGAAAGAGGCGTTTCCTTTTTCAACGCATTCTCCGCCGAGGCATCTCATGGAACTCGATTTGAACAGCGACGTCGGCGAAGGAGCGGGCCTGGATGAGCAGATCTTTCCGCTCATCACCTCCGCGAACATTTGCTGCGGATTACACGCGGGGGGCGACGACGAGACGTTGGCCGCCCTCGAATTGGCCAAGAAGCACGTCGTCGTCGTCGGCGCGCATGTCGGGCACGACGATCGCGAGCATTTCGGCCGACGCGAGATGGAACTCAAGGAAGAAGAGGTCTTCAAGCTCTGCCTGTATCAGATCGGCTGGCTCATGCACCACGCCAAGGAAGTCGGCGTCGAGGTGAAGTACATCAAACCTCACGGCGGGCTTTACCATCAAGCAAACCGCCTGCACGAATACGCCCGGCCCATCGTCAACGCCGCCAGCATGATCAAGCTGCCGCTCCTGGCGATGTCGACCTCCCTCATGCGAGGGTACGCGCACGGCAATGTCGCCTTCATTAACGAGGGCTTTGCCGATCGTCGCTATCTGCCCAATGGCGCCCTCGTGCCCCGCACTGCCGCGAATGCGTTTATCGAAACGCCCGCGCAAGCCGTCGTTCAGACGCAGATGCTCATCAAGAAGTTCGAAATTCGTTCCCTTTGCGTACATGGCGACAATCCCCAGGCCGTCGCATTCGTGACGCAGCTGCGCACGGCCCTCACCGAGGGCGGCTACGCGCTCAAGGCGTTCGCGTGAGTTTCACCGTGCTGCATCCGGGAATGGCGACGCGATTGGTCGACGCCGGTCGGCCCGGGAGCCGAAGTCTCGGCGTGCCGGTCGGCGGCGCCGCGGATCGCTGGTCGCTAGCGCTGGGCAACGGCCTGGTCGGCAATGCTCCCGAGACGCTCGGTCTGGAGATCAGCCTGAAGGGCCCGACGTTGCGTGCGGACGGGGATGTCGGCGCGGTCGTGTTCGGCGCTCCGTTCGTGGTTCACAGCAACCATCGCTACCTCGAAGTCGGGCAGACGTTTGTGCTCCGCGCCGGCGAAGAGTTGATGATCGGCGGCACTCCCGCGGGGGTTCGCGCCTACCTCTGCGTCCGGGGCGGGTTCGAGGCGCCGAGCGTTTTGGGGAGTCGCTCGGGCCTGGAACCGATTCGCGCGGGGGAGGTGCTGGCGTGCCGGGTCAGCGCGACGCCGATCCGCCGACTCGCCGAGGGGATGGTTCCGCAGGCGGAGATCATCGACGTGTTGCCAGGTTTGCAGGCTTCCTGGTTCGAGTGGGCGGAGTTCCTGGATCAAGCGTGGACGGTGACGCCGGCGAGCAATCGCATGGGGCTTCGTCTGCAAGGCCAGGCGCTGACGATGCCGGCCCGAGAGATGGCTTCCGAACCGGTTTGCCCCGGCAGCATCCAGGCGACGCGGGACGGCCAATGCATCGTGCTCGGCGTCGACGGCCAAACCATCGGCGGCTATCCGAAAATCGCCCAGGTCATCCAGGCGGACGTCGACCGCCTCGGCCAACTTCGCCCCGGCGCCAAGGTGCGCTTTCGAATGACGACGCAGGCCGAGGCGGAAGCAAAGTTTCACCAGCGCCTCAGGCAACTTCGCGAATGGGACGCGCGCCTGCGGCTCACGTACCGGAGTTGATTCGGTCACGACGGGGCGTTGCTATCCGCTCCGAGCGTTCCTTTTTGCGCGCGATCCAGGCACTGCACCACATGGTAATTAGAGAGCGTGACCGTGCCGACGATGGCGGCGTAGAGATTCAGCAGCGTCCCCGCCGAGGCTGCGATCCAGAAGAAGCACAAGAACGGCGCCTCGGGTTCCCGACGAAATTCATTGACGACCTGTGCGAGCAGGAAGAAAGACAGGATCAACAGACCGAAGCCAGCGAGCGTCGAGAGGATGTACTGGAAGACGACGGCGGTGGTCATGAGCGCTTTGCCGCGCAGGCGCTTGAGCGCCCTGCCGCCGAGCATCGCGCAGACACCGGTGGGAAAGAGGAAGAGGGCGAGGGCCAGGCCCGCGCAGAGGAGTTGCCCCACGTAGCGATCGCCGCCGGACTGATCGAAGAGCGGGCCGACGACGAGGGCGATGAGAAAGACGACGAGATTCCCGAGGGTGATGGCGCCGGCGAGGAGGAAGAGGTTGCCGGTGCGTACGGCCCGTCGGATTCCTTCCGCTTCGTCGACGGGAGGCGGTTGGCGGTAGTAGACGGGGGGGTAGCCCGGAGCGCCGTAGGGAGGCGGGCCGTAAGAAGGTTGTCCGTAGGGGTCGAGCCCATAATCGGGCCGATCGTAGGCGGGACGCTCCCGACCGCGATCGCCGGGCATACTCGGGAGCGGCGGCGGATACGCGCGCGGCATGCCCGGATCCTGGACCGTGAACACATTGCGGCAGCGGGGACACTGGACCTGTTTGCCGACGAACGATTCGGGCGCTTCGAGCCCGGTCTGACAGGTGGGACAGTTCACATTCATAAGCGAGTCGTCTCCGCTAGCTCCGGTCGTCCAGGGGCGGGAAGCGCCGTTCTTCGAACGCCAAGCGGACTTGCTGGTTGGAGAGGGCGCGGGAACTCATCGTCGCCGCGAACAGATTCAGCACGCCCACCAGAGCGCCGCCCAAGAACGAGATGCACAGGGCCATCGGCGGCTCTTGAGTGTGAACTACCATGGTGACCCAACAACTCGCTACCGTCCAAAGCAGTAAGAACGTCGACAAGAGACCCGCGATGATGGTCGCCATCAGCACCAGCGGCCGATGCTGCACGCGCTGCAGCGCCTTTCCCCCGGCAATTTGCAGCCCGCTCAGAACGCCGAACATCAGGGTGCTTCCCATCGCGATTCCGAAAAGAACGTGGTCGCCCCACTGAATGTCAGCGAAGCGCAATAAGTAGACGACCCCGAACACCAGCACCAGCAACCCAAGCGTGGCGCCGCTCAAAACCATCATCGTCCCCGCCTTGTGCGCCTGTCGGCTCCCCAGCGCGACGGCCTCGGCATGATAATCGACCGTCGGATCCCCCGCGACGAACGTCTGCTCGCATTGTCCGCAACGAACGGCGCCGCCCATTACTTCCTCGGGCGCCTCCAGCGGCGTTCGGCAATGCGGACATGCCAGCCTCATCGCGAGTATCTCTGCCTCGGTTTTCCGTCTCGCCCTTAATCTACCAGGACGAGCCCCGGATTTCCGTAAGATAGTCGGAAAATCCTCGCATGAGATCCCCTCCCATGACCTCGGCCGATACGCCTGAAACTTTGACCCTTATCGACGCCCATTCGCTCATTTTCCAGGTCTTTCACGCCATCGCCGCCATGACCAGCCCGGCGGGACTCCCCACCAACGCCGTCTTCGGCTTCACACGCGACCTCATGGCCCTGCGCGACCGCAAGCCGACCTATCTCCTCGCCGTCTTCGACGTCTCCGGCCCCACCTTTCGCGACGCACTCTACGCCGAGTACAAGGCCCACCGCAGCCCCATGCCCGACGACCTTTCGCTGCAGATCCCGATGATCTACGATCTGCTCCGGGCCATGAATATCCCCATTCTCGGCAAGACCGGCTTCGAGGCCGACGACCTCATCGCCACCCTGGCGCGGCGCGGCGAAGAACGCGGGCTCGACGTCGTCATCTGCTCCTCCGACAAAGATTGTCGCCAACTCCTCAGTCCCCGCGTCAAAGTCTACCTCCTCCGCAAACGCGAGTATTTCGACGAGGCCAGCCTCCTCAAAGATTGGGGCATCACGCCCAGTCAGGTCGTCGACTACCAGACCCTCGTCGGCGATTCCGTCGACAACGTCCCCGGCGTCCCCGGCATCGGGCCCAAAACCGCCACTCTGCTCCTCCAGCAATATCAGACGCTCGACAATCTCCTGGCCCACGTCGACGAGATCCCCGGCAAGAAGAAGGAAAACCTCAAGGCGTCGGCCGAAATCATTCAGCTGAGCCGAAAACTGGTACGGCTCGACACCGAGGTCGAAATGCCGCTGGAATGGGACGCCTGGCGGTTGAAGCCGTGGGACTCGCCCAAGCTCTACGAGTTATTTCGGACGTGGGGCTTTCGCGGGTTCGCCGACCAGATCCGCAGCGAACTGCCGGCGACCTCGCTGCGTCAACCCGCGCCGACGCCAACCGCGCACGTGCAGGGCGACCTTTTCTCGGGCCAGGTCGACGATCAACCGGCGCACGCTTCGGAGTCGGCGCCGAGTTGGCAGCACGACTATCGCCTGGTCCACACTCCCGAGGAGTTCGCGGATTTCATGAAGGAGTTCGCGCTGCAGACGCGCTTCGCCGTCGATCTCGAAACCGACGACCTCGACCCGCTGCAGGCGAACATCGTCGGCATCGCCGTCTGTTGGCAGCCCGGGTCGGCGTGGTACCTGGCTCTGCGCGGTCCCGCGGGGGACGTGACGCTCGACCCGGCGTTGGCGCTCGCGCAGCTGAAGCCGATCCTGGAAAACCCCGCGGTCCCCAAGGTCAACCAAAACATCAAGTTCGACCTTCAAGTTTTCAGGACGAACGGCATCGCGCTGCAGGGCGTCGCCGGCGATTCGATGATCGCCGACTATCTACTGCACGCTGGCGAGCGAACGCACAATCTCGACATCCTGGCCGAGAAACATCTCAACCATCGTCCGATCCCGATCACCGACCTCATCGGCACGGGCAAGAAGCAGCTGAACATGAGCCAGATTCCGTGTGCCAAGGTCGCAAAGTACGCCTGCGAGGACGCCGACGTCGCGTTTCGCCTGTGCGCCAAGCTCGAGCCGATGCTCGAGGAAGCGGGCTTCAAACGCGGTTCCAGTCCCCGCGCAGCGCTGTACGACGACGTCGAGATTCCGCTCATCGAAGTGCTCGCCGACATGGAGTATCGCGGCATCACGCTCGACTGCGCCCGGCTCTACAAGATGAGTCAGGAGATGGAGCGCGAACTCGCCGGGCTCGAGCAGGACATTTACAAACTCGCTGGCCGAACGTTCAACATCCAGTCGGTCAAGCAGCTTCGCGAAATCCTCTTTCAGGAGCAAGGTTTCAAGCCTTCGAAGCGAACCGCGATCACCTCGGCCGCCAGCACCGATCAGGAGACGCTCGAGGATCTCGCGTCGCAAGGGCATGAGCTGCCGAAGAAGTTGATGCAGCACCGCAAGATCTCCAAGCTCAAGGGGACGTACGTCGACGCACTCCCCGCGCTGGTGAACCCGCGGACGGGGCGGATTCATTCGTCGCTGAACCAGACGGTGGCGGCCACGGGTCGGCTCAGCTCCAGCGATCCGAATCTGCAGAACATCCCCATTCGCAGCGAACAAGGGGGCCAGATCCGCCAGGCGTTTCTCCCCGCCGCGGGGTGGCATCTGCTCACCGCCGACTATTCGCAGATCGAGTTGCGCCTTCTCGCCCACTACAGCGGCGACGAGGTGCTGCGTCAGGCGTTCCTCGACGATCGCGACATTCATACGCTGGTCGCCTCGCAGGTCTTCCGTGTGGCCCTGGGCGATGTCACCAAGGAGATGCGCCGCGTCGCCAAGACCGTCAACTTCGGCGTCATCTACGGCATGAGCGCCTTCGGACTCGCTCAGCGTCTGGAGATGAGCAAGGACGAGGCGGAGGGATTCATCGAGACGTACTTCGGCCAGTATCCGCGCGTCCTCGCCTACCAGGACGAACTCCTGGCGAATTGTCGCAAGGTAGGGTATGTCAGCACGATCCTGGGCCGACGGCGTTCGATCAACGGCATCCGTCCACGCACCTCGTACAAGGCCCGCAATCAGCCCGAACGCGAAGCGATCAACATGCAGATCCAGGGCTCGGCCGCGGACCTAATCAAGGCGGCGATGATTCGCATCTTTCATCGGCTACGCGGCGAAGGTCTGCAATCGAAGCTCTTACTGCAGATTCACGACGAACTGGTGCTGGAGACGCCGCCGGAGGAACTGGAGCGGGTGCGTGCGTTGGTGCAGACGGAGATGACGCAGGCGCTCGCCGATCGATTGCAGGTGCCGTTGGGAGTGGACGTCGGCGTGGGCGCGAACTGGCTCGACGTGCAGTGAGCGAAATGGTTGTACCGGCGTTTCCGCTTCGAGTAAGATGGAGCTTCCTCGTTTAGCGCCCGCTGAATCCCGCGCCCGCACGTCAAGAACCGAGCGCGAAACGAAGAGTAGGATGACACTCATGTCCACCGGCAGTTTCAAGGTCGCCTGTCCCAGTTGCGAAGGCATGGTCCTCATCAAGAGCCCAGCCCTCATCGGCAAGAAAGTCGAATGCACCCTGTGCAAGTTCCCCTTCAAAGTCGAGAAGCCCAAAGAAGCTCCCGTTAAACCCGCCGTCAAGGCAAAACCGCCCGCGGCCAAGCCTCCCGCGGCCAAGTCTCCTGTGGCCAAGAAGCCCGCTCCCAAAGAAGAGATCGAAGAAGTCGAGGACGTCGAAGAGATCGAAGAAGTCGGCGAAATCGAGGAGGTCGTCGACGAGCCGACGTCGAAAAAGAAACGGATCCAGGAAGCCATCAAGAAAGCCACCAAGGGAAAGATCCCCGCCCGCAAACTGCTCCAGGAAGGCGACGACGCCGAGGAACCGACCGACGAGGCAGAGGCCAAGGCCAAACGCAAGAAGAAGCTCATCCTGCTCGGCAGCCTGGGAGGGGTCGTCGTCGTCGTTCTCGGGCTCGTGACATACATGCTTTTTCTGCGCAACCCCAAACAGCCTCCCGTCCCTCCCCCCATGGCCCAGCGCCCGAATTTGCCGCCTCCCGTCCTGGACGAAACCGATCCCGACGAGAAGCCGATTAAACCGACCAAGCAGCCGTACGTCCCTCCCGTGATCGAAGACAAATCGACGCCTGAAAACGTCACCCATTTGTTGCCCGCGGAGAGCGAGCAGGTGCTGCATCTTTACGCCAAGAATCTCTTCGACCGCGAACTCTTTCCCTACAGCGTCCTCTTCGACCAGGCCGGCACGTTTCGCGACACCGATTTCGCCGGCAAGCTCGGTTTCACGCTGAGCGATCTCGAGGACGTGCTCGTCGCGGAGAATTTCTCCAAGGGGCCCTGGACGTTCACGGTGCTGCGATTTCAGAAGGAACTCGATCTGCCTCGGTTGCAGAAGCTCTACGATCTCAAGGCAGTTGCGAAGAATTTCAAGATCGAGTACTACCTGGCGCGGACGCCGAACCCATGGTTCGACCTGCTGGGCCGGATGACGGTGAGCGTGCCGGAACACCTGCGTGGCCTGACGCCGGCGCGGACGGAGCCGCTGTGTTTCCGCCTGCACGACAAGAAGACGCTGCTGGTGAGTCCGGAGAACGTGATGCAGGCGTTTCTCGCCGGGCGCAGCAAGACGCTCGACGCCAAGGACAATTACGCCTCGCTCGGACTGGCCATGCGTTCGCAGCTCGACCAGGTCGAACGCATCGACGACAAGGAGCGTCTGATCTGGAGCACCGCCAGCGACCTGGCGGCGAGTCGGACGGCGTCGCCGAGGCTGCCGGGGCTCAAGCTGCAGCGACCCAAGGCGATCTGGGATCTGTCGATGCTGCTGCAAGAACGGAGCAATCGCCTCGTCTTCATGGGGACGTCGCTGGTGCAGAAGGACCGCTACGTCTTCCAACTCCGCCACGAGTTCGGCTGCGGCCAGGAATCCGACGGCAAGGAGCTGGCGAAAGATCTGGTCGAGCAGATCTATCCGTTTCTGCGGTCCATGCTCGACCTGTACCTCAAGCACGACGTCCATCTCTCAACGCCGACGGCCCTGGCAGACGAGGAGAAGAAGGAGGCGCCGAAGGACAAGTCGCGTTTTCACGTCGAGGCGAAGGAGAAGCGGGTCGAGGCGCATCTGGATCTGTATCTGAACGGTCCAGCAGTCAGCGAGTTCAATCCGATCCTGGCCGCGTGGGCGTCGGCCGCCCGCCGAGAAGTTGAGCTCGGCGTGCAGGGGAAACTCAAGACCGACTTCGCGTCGCTGGTCGCGGGCGCCATGGACGAGCTTCCGCCCGGCGCCTTCCCGCGCGGCGACCCGGGGATCGGTCTGGCGCAGGAGCCGGGCGAACGGGTCTCGTGGCTTGCGGGCATTTTGCCTTATCTGGGTCAGGACGCCGTGCAGAAGCAGATCGACGTGAATCTATCCTGGCGCGATCCGCGCAACTGGGCGGCGGGACGCATTCGGATCCCGCATTTCGTCGATCCGCGCTATCCCGACGCCGCCCAGTTCTCGATCCCGCCCGGCGCGCCCCTCACGTTCGGCGCCACCCATTTCGTCGGCATCGCCGGCGTCGGGTACGATGCGGCCGACCTGTCCCGGTCCGATCCCAAAAACGTCGGCATCCTCGGCTACGATGGTTCCGCCTCGCGCGACGACGTCAGCAAGGGCTCGGGACTTTCCAATACGATGCTGTTTATCCAGATCCCGCACGAAGGCGCCGGCGGCGTCTCCCCCTGGATCGCCGGCGGCGGCGCTACCCTCCGCGGCGTCCCCGAGAAAAACTCCGTCAAACCCTTCGTCCTCGGCAAAGACAAGTCCGGCGCCTTTATCACCCACGGTGGCAAACGCGGCACCTTCGCCGCCATGGCCGACGGTTCCGTCCGCTTCATCAGCGAAAAGATCAGCGACGACGTTTTCAAGTCCCTCGCCACTTTCCGAGGCGCCCCGCGCCAGGATCTCGACGCCATCTCTCCCCTGTTCTCCGAGAAGAAGTAAACATGCGCACCCTCCTCGCACTCCTGGTGTTCCCCTGGGCGACGTTCGCTCAGGAGAAACAGTTCACGAACACTCTCGGCATGACGCTCGTGCGCATCGAAGCAGGCAGCTTCCTCATGGGCAGCCCCGGAGACGCGCCCAGGTCGCGCGAAGACTGGCTCAAGGCGGACGCCGACGAGTTCCCGGCCCACAAGGTCAAGATCGCACAGCCATTTTATCTGGGAGTACACGAAGTCACGAACGCCCATTACGAGGCGTTCGACCCCGAACACAAGAGTCGCCGCGAGGGGGACAAACGCGATAACGACCCGGTCGCCCACGTCACCTGGGAGCAGGCGGTCGCGTTCTGCGCCTGGCTGTCGAAGAAAGAAGGCAAGCCGTACCGATTGCCGACGGAAGCGGAATGGGAGTACGCGTGCCGTGCGGGGACGAACGCTGCCGCGGTCGGCAATTTCACGGATCTCTTGTCCGCGGTCAAAAAGATGTCGGCGAACGCCGTCGGCGGTTACGCCGCCAATGCGTGGGGTTTGCACGACATGCACGGCAACGTCGCCGAGTGGTGCAGCGACTGGTACGGCCCTTACGATGCAGCCGAACAAGCCGATCCCGTGGGCCGGGAGTCCGGGTACGCTCGAGTGACGCGTGGCTGGAGCTATCAGAAGGCAGATCGCGCCGGCGAGCGTTACGCCCGCGCGGCAAATCGTTCGGGCCTGCTGCCGGTCGATGCCAATAAGTACACCGGCTTCCGCGTCGTCCAGGGCGAGGCGCCCAAGTCGAAGCCGCTGCCGGCCGTCGTCGCGGAGTACCAGAAGAACGTCGTCCAAAAGACCGCCGACGCACCCCGTCACGATAAACCTTACTATGTGAACTACACCGCCCAGACGAAGCATCCGTCGATCCCGAAGGACTCCTGGGGCCCCGTCTTCAGCCAGCACAATCACTACGGAGCGATCTGTTACTGCCCCAATGGCGACATCCTCTTCGCCTGGTACACGACGGTCGGCGAACCGGGCCGAGAACTCGCCCAGGCGTGCAGCCGACTCCGCGCGGGGTCCGATCGCTGGGAACCCGCTTCGTCGTTCTTCGACGTCCCCGATATGAACGATCACGCTCCCGTTCTCTTCTGCGACGGCAAGCGCATCTACCACTTCGGCACCCAGTCGCTGGCAGGCTGGGATAACTCCAGCAACTTTATGCGTTATTCCGATGATAACGGGGCCACGTGGTCGCAGCCGCAGATCATCCTCAATCGGGAAAGCCCGCAAGCCCTCAGCCAGCCCTGCACCTGCATCCTCGACGCCAAGGGGAATCTGGTATTGGCCTGCGACGGCGACAAACATCGCGACGAACGGGTGATGCTTTCGAGCGACCGCGGCGCCACGTGGAAGGTCGCGGCCGGCGACATGCGCCTGACCGCGAAGCGTTACGTCATCCATCCGGCGCTATTCCAGCGCGGCGACGGCACCCTGGTCTCCTACCTGCGCGGACCCGATCCAATGCCGGCCATGGTCTCGAAAGACCGGGGCGAGTCGTGGCAAGAAGAAGCAACGTCGTTCCCCGGCATCGGCACGGGGCAGCGCACCGCGGCCCTGAAGCTGAAATCCGGAGCCCTCGTCGTCGTCAGTCCCGACAAAAAAGGCGTCGTCGCCGGCGGCAACGTCTTCGCGGCCCTCTCGCTCGACGACGGCAAAACCTGGCCCCACGTCCGCAAGCTGGACGGCGTCGGCGGCTACATGGCGATCACCCAGGCGTCTGACGGCCTCATCTACGTCGGCGGCACGAAACAGGCGGTCGTCTGCTTCAACGAGGCCTGGCTCAAGGAGGGCGCCCCCCTCAAAGTCAGCCCCAAATAGGCATTTTCCGACCGACACGAGACTCGCTCGCGGGAACTTGATTTCGTTTCCGCAATCATTTCGTTTTGGCGACTATTTCGTTGCGGAGGATACATCCTGGGTTCCCTTTGTGGATTCGCCAAGTTCTCGGAATTCTGACTGGCAAACGGAACGAGAAGTGCCTGGATTACCGAAAAGGAATGTCCTAGGGACCGTAGCTGCGACGATTTCTAGTTTCGTCGATCTTCCGTTTCCCGAACGTTGACCGGAAGGATTCTTGACGTCATAGAAATACTGAGGTTGTCGATTTTCTCGATTTGTTGGCAAAGCGCGTAGCACCGCAGAGAACATCGGCCTCCTCGCGTAGGGTTACTACCATGGTTCGCGTCATTGCGATCGTCTCCCTCATGTGGGGAGCAGCGGGGTCCACGTTTGCAGGAACGTGGTCCGACGCCTTCTTCGAAGAATCTGGCCGAGATTTCGGGACCGTCCCCAGGGGGATGCAACTCTCGCATCCATTCCGGCTGGTCAACAACACCAAAGACCGCATCTCCATCTCCGGCGTCCGCGTCTCGTGCGGCTGCGTCAGCGCCTCCGCGCTCAAGTATCAGCTCGCGCCCGGCGAGGAAACCGTCATCATGGCGAACATGGATTCGCGCCGCTTCTTCGGCCACAAATCCGTCACCGTCTACGTCACCTTCAATTCCCCCAAGTTCGACGAGACTCGCCTGATCGTTCAGGCCGTGGCTCGCGACGATCTCTCGTTCAACCCCGAGGTTATCAACGTCGGCAAGATCAAGAAGGGGGACGAGAAGTCCCAGTCGATGACGATCACCTTCTTCACGAGCAACGTGAATATTACCAGCGTAACCTGCGACAGCGCCTTCGTGACGCCCAAATTCAAGCAGATCAACCAGAGTTCGGGCCAGACCATCTACGAGATCGAAGCCACCATGAGCAAGGACACGCCCGTGGGCAGGTGGTTTACCGATATCTGGGTGAAGACGAACCATCCCAACTTCGCCAAGTTGCGCGTGCCCGTCACGGTCGAGGTCGAGACGCAACTCAGCGCTTTGCCGACGAAGGTCGATCTGGGCGAGATCAAGGCTGGCTCCGAGGTCGATCGCCAGGTGATCATCCGCGGCAACCAACCGTTCCGCATCGTCAACATCAGCGGCGCCGACCGCCAAGTTCAGGTGCGACCGGCCAACCAGGAAAGCAAGACGGTGCACATCATCACTGTCACGCTCAACCCCGGCGCCGTCGGCGAACTGAAGCGTACGATCCAGGTCGACACCGACCTCAAGAGCAACGGCACGGTAATTTTCGACGCCAAGGCGACAGTCGTGCCGTAGGGTAACAGTCCCCGTTTAGCGCTCGCTCGACGGTCAGCGAGCGCTAAACGGATATGCGAATTATGATGCTTGAGTCCCAAGATCACTTCTGGAGCCAAGTCGCTCCCGATTACGAAAAAGAGTTCATCGACCCGTACCGGGCCGAGGTCCTGAGCCCCCTTCGCAAAATTCTGCTCCGCTTCGCCCAGCAAGGCGCCAAGGCGGTCGGCGATCTCGGTTGCGGCATCGGCCCGCTTTTACCGCTTCTGCGCGAACACTTCGCCGATGTCTTCGCGGTCGACTTTGCCGAGGGGATGCTCGAGCGTGCTCGAGACGCCAACCCAGGCGTCGAGTTCCTGCACCGCAATCTGCTCGATTTAACGCCGCTGCATGGCCGACTCGACGTCGCCGTTTCGGTGAATAGCCTGGTCATGCCGGACGTCGGGGATCAGGAAAAGGCTCTCCGCGAGATTGCCGCCTGTTTGAAGCCCGGCGGCCACTTTGTCGGCATCCTCCCGGCGATCGATAGCATTCACTACCTGACGATGCTGTTGCTGGACCGCGCCTTGGCGAAGGGAATGCCGCTGCCGCAAGCGCGGAAGAACGTTACCCAGCTGAACGAACTGGAGATGTACGACTGGGCGTTCGGGCAGTTTCGCTTTCAGGGGATCGAGCAACATTTTTGGCAGCCGTTCGAAATCCGCCATCGTTTCGCCAAGGCGGGCTTCCGCCGGGTGAAGATCGCGAAGGTCCGCTTGGCCTGGAAGCAATTTGCCGGCTGGCGCGACCTCAAACATCTTCCCGCCCCCTGGGATTGGTTCTTTTGGGCCAGGCGTTCCCGCACTTTGTAAGAATTGCCCGAAGAACCCGCAAAGTCCGCATTCCGCATCCTACACACCTGTCAGGACTTACGGACAAACAGATTCTTGGCATCCGAAATGCATTCCATGTCGTCGGCGAGCGAACGACGTCGCTCGGGACAATCCTGGAACTCTTCGGAGAGCGGCCGTGAAGACCTTAATTCTGTGGGTGGCGATGTTCGGCGTGGTGACCGGCTCCTGGACGGCCTGGATGAAACGGCCGGTGGCGCTACGCGCCGCGGAATCCAGCAAACACACGACCGACGCGGAAGCCCGGTACCGCTCGAATCAACCCACCCACTGGCGCAGCTACCTGCTGCATCGGTAGTGGGTGGTGAATAGCGTACGCCGCATAGCTCAAGGCCAGGGTGCCGCGGATTTGCTTCTCCCCACTCCCCACCTCCCCACTTTTCCCCGGTTGGCGTGGCTGGTTTGGTTCGTCTTCCTAGAACAACCCAGATCGCACACCTTCCTCTCGTCCTTCCGGGGCCGCGCTATGAATCGTCTGTTCCGCATCTTCGCACTCGTCATCGTCCTTCAGCCCGCCTCGCTCTGGGCCCAGGCCAAACCCAAAGATCTGACCTGGACCCATGCCTTCGATCTCGCTTGCCGCAAACTGGGCGAAACCGATTTCGACGACAAGACGCAAAAGTTCGGCGTCGAAGGTTTCTACGACCCCAACAACCAGCTCGGCCTATTCATCACGCAAAAGGGCTCCGTCGCCCTGGGCCGGGGATTTCAACCGAACCTGCCCGGCAAAGGCCCCGACTGGATCACGGGCCGAGATCTCGACGTCCGCAAGATCGGCGAGGCGAAGTTCTCCAAGACGACCAAGCGAATCAGCCTCGAAGTGTTCCGCGACCCGAACACCGATAACTTTCTATACGTCACCGAGCAGGGCATGATCGCCGCCGCCCCCGCCAAGGGGAGCAAGGGCCTGGGGCAGCAAGCCGACTGGACGCACGGCTTCGATCTCGGCGTCCGTAAGTACGGCGACAAGAAATGGGACAAGGCGACGCAGTATTCCGTCGAGGTCTACCACGACAAGGGCATGGGCCTGCTCATTTACGTCTGCGAGACCGGCTCGATCGCCGTCGTGCCGTATGCCGGCAAGGAGATCAAGGAAGGCAAGACGCCGGAATCGCTGCATGGGCTCGACCTGCCGGTGCGCAAGCCCGACGAACCCTCGATCACCGACGCAACGAAGACCTTCGGCCTGGAAGTCTTCCGTGACGTGAACACGGGGAATTTAATCTACATCAGCGAGACCGGCAGCATCGGCGTGGTCGCCGGCGGCGAAGGCCTCAAGGCCCCGACGGAAAGCGTGAAGAAGCCCCTCTTCGCGCACGGCATCAACATTAAGTGCCGAACCTACGGCGAGAAGGAATTCTCGGACAAGACGCCGATCTACAGCGCAGAAGTCTTCCGCGACGAAAACGTCGGCGTGGTCATCGCGATCCTCGAGAAGGGCGTAATTTCGGTGGTGAAGTAGACAAATTTGCCGAGCGGGGGACGTTAGTTCCCCGGTACGTGACACACCAGGGCGCCGATTTGGCGAGCGGGGGACGTTAGTCCCCCGGTACGTGACGCACCTGCAAAATCGCGTTTTCTGATCGTGCTGCTCGTGCACACGTACCGGGGGACTAACGTCCCCCGCTCGCCTTCGATTCCCTCAATGACTTACGTCCCTCGCTCGCCCTTGATCCCCTTCGTGATGCCCATGAAGACGTCTTCCAGATTGATCTCGTCCTCGCGAAACATCTTGAGCCGATAGCCCGCGTGCAGCAACACCTCCGGGATGAACGTGCCGTCCTGGCCCCCCTCTTGCAGCGTGACCTCGAACGGCTCGTCGGCCGACTTGCACTCCACCTTACTGACCGCCCCATTGGACTGCAGCGCCTGGGCGGCGAGCAGGTTCTTCCCCTCCGCAACTTCTACCTTGAACACTTTACGCTGACGAATCTGACGGATGGCGGACGCGACGTCGCCGTCGAAGAGCAGCTTGCCGTGATCGATGATGCCGATCTTGTTGCAGATGTCGGCCAACTCCGGCAAGATGTGGCTCGAGATCAGAATCGTCTTGCCCATCGACTGCAGTTGCTTCAGAAGGCTGCGCATCTCGATGCGGGCGCGAGGATCCAGACCGCTCGCAGGTTCGTCCAGCAGCAACACTTGCGGTTCGTGGAGCAACACGCGGGCCAGGCCCAGACGCTGGGTCATGCCGCGCGAGAGGCTGGTCACGAGGGCTTCGCGTTTGAAGCCGAGATCGACGAGTTCGAGCACCTGATTGCATTTTCGCACGCGCTGCTCGCCGCCGATGCGGTAGGCGGCTGCGAAGAACTCGAGGTACTCGATGACCTTCATGTCGTCGTAGACGCCGAAGAAGTCGGGCATGTAGCCGATCACTCGGCGAATGTCTTTCGGGTCTTTATAGATGGAGTATCCGCAGACGGTCGCCTCGCCCCAGGAAGGGTTCAGGAGGGTGGCAAGGATGCGCATGGTGGTGGTTTTGCCGGCACCGTTGGGCCCGATGAAACCGTAGACGTCGCCTTGCTCGAGTTTGAGCGTGAGGCGATCGAGGGCGTAGAGGTCGCCGTAGACTTTGGTGAGGTCGCGGGTTTCGATCATGGGTCTTCCGCGGGGTTGACGGGGAGGAGAACGCGAACGTAGATTTCTTGCGTGAGCTGCCCCGGTTGCGGCGGGCGCTGGCCTTCCACGGGACCGAGCCAAAGCCGGGTCGGCAGACGCTCTTTCATGAGCGTCTCGGCCTCGCCGTGCATCGACTTGACCCGGGCGTAGAGGATCGCTTCGCCTTGCGTTTTGTCCGCGGCCTGAGGGGCGGCGCGCAGGCGCCAACTCCAGTCCAGCGCCGCGAAGCCGGCGTTGGAACCCACGGGCGCCTGATCGAAGAACGCGAGCCGCTTCATCGTCTTGGCGGCCGAGAATAGATTCTTCTCCGGAAGTGCCGACGCGGCATCGGGGAGATCGATCCAGGCGGGAAGACGTTCGCCGCGCGTGAGATCGACCTTGACGGCGACGTCCTTGCCGACCGGGAGACCGCCGGGAAGCGCGTAGGCGTAGGTGTCGTAGATGAGCCAGGCATCGACGAGATCGAAAGCCAGGTCGTTGCGGATCGTGCCGCTGAGTTTGACGCCGACCTGGGCATTGTCGCTCACGGGGTAGGTCAGCTTGCACGCGAGCGGCGGCTGGCGCGTGCTCCCCCCCCAGTTCGCGACGAAGCTCTTGGTGGTCCGCACATTCATGCTGATGCCGGTCAGAGCCCGCCCCTTCGCATCGACTTCGTACGGCTGTTTCAGGAAGCCGCCGCTGCGAAATTCTTGTTCGCTGCGTCCGAGCCAGATCGGCTGATCGGCCGGCAGCGGCGAATCCATCGGCGCGGTCCAGAAGTCGGTGCGCGACTCGACGCCGACGGACAGATTCGTGATGCCCGGAGTGAGTACGGTGAAATACGAGTGCCCGGCCAGATAGGGCTGGACCGCCGTCCGCAGGTCGATGTCGACGAGATCGATCTGGTTGACTTTCAGTTCGCGCGGCATGACCCGGTCGGCGTAATAATACGCCAGGCCGCAGGTGAGCGCGATGGTCAGGGGGAACGCGAACCAGGTCCACTCGAGTCGGTTCAATTTCTTAAGAACAAGGTACTCGATCGGCCCGATGGCGAGGAGGTACAGCAAGATGAAAAGTGCGATCCAATGAAACGGGATGAGCGGCACGTCGAACCGGTCGAGATCTCTGCCGAGTCCGGCGCCGAGCGAATCGCCGGGGCTTTCTTTGGGGCGTTCGCGTTGCCGGGCCAGCAGATTGGTGAAGAAGACCGCGGAGTTTTTCTCCTTCCCCTCGTCGGGGACGGCAATTGCATCGAGCGGAAACGCCAACGTCGTCACCGCGCCGAAGCCGTACGGGACGCGCACGATGAGCGGCACGCTGCGGTCGGCGTCCTGATATTGCGCCCAGACGTCCCAGTTGCGCACGACCGGATCGAGCGCGACCGCTTCGATTTCGCGTGGCAAGATCTTGTTCAATCCCCAGTCGAAGACCGAGTTATTTGTCGAGCGGGCGAGTTCGAACGAATGTCCTTTGCGGTTCAGCTTAAATAGCACCGGCAGATCCGGAGCATTGAGTTCGCGCGCGTTCTTCGCATCGAGCGCGACGATGAGCTTTCCGCCGCGAAGCACCCAGTTGCGCAGCGCTTGCCCCTTGAGCGGATTCTCGGAGAGCGCCGTCATGAAGCGGTCGTCGCCGGTATTGATCACGACAGCGTCGGCGGCCTGATAGCCGAACCATTGATCAGGGAGCGAGCCGACGTCCAGCACCCGGCCGACGTGCCAGAATGCGAGACTGCTCGCGTTCTTCTTGGCATCGTCGCCGGCGGCCTGCAGCGCCGCACGCTCACGCTGGACGAGTGCCTCCAGCGCGGGGACGCTGCCCCCCAACGCGACGAGCAGCAGTTGCTTCTCTTCGAGGGCCCGAAAGGGTTGGTGTTCGGCGGGCGCAGGGATCCTGCGGTTACCGATTTCGATCCAGACGCGGACGAATTCGGCGGCGCCTTGGTCGCTCCCTGCGAAGCTCTTGATGGGTGCAACGATCTTCTTGGGCGCCCACGGCTCGAGGCGAAAGGGAATGCGGGTCACATGTTCGGCGCCGTCGGCGTCGTGGCCCTGGAGAAAGAGCGTGCAGTCCGCATCGACGTCGCCGCCGAGCATCTCGACCGTGACCGGCGTCCATTGCGAAGAGCGAACCAGTCCGGAAAAACCGACCGTAACGCGCGTGATCTTCGGATCCTGAGCCGAGGCCGCAGCCGCGCAGAACGTCAGGAGCAAGGCGAACAACTTACGGCTTTTCAGCATGATGGCACGCACAAGGGATTTGTTGGCAGCCGGGGCAACCCTGGCCGTACTTGCGCGCGATCGCGTCTTCGAGCGAGACGCCGGCGAGATTGGCGAGCGTCGTCAGCCAGGCGAGGACGTCGGCGAACTCGAGGGTGAGTTCGTCCTTCGTGCCGGCCCGCAGCGCGGTGGCGAGTTCCCCCACTTCCTGCATGAACCACATGAAACAGCCCTCGGCGCCGCGCTGGCGATCCTTGGAGCCGTACATCCGCTCGATGCGTTCCTGAAGTTGAGCGAGGGAAGTGGTCATGCGATATTTATAGCACGAAATCAGCTTGTCGGGTGAGACGGGTCCGTCCGAGGAGTCTAACGAATCGTTCTACCGTACGATCGCCACTCCTACTCCAACACCGCTATGGGATTGCCTGTGACCTTGGATTTGGGCAGCGGGAGATAGCGCCCGAGGCTGTAACTTCCGGGGCCGGCGATCAGCGTCGGCAAGAGGAGTCCGATGAGAGCAAGGTTGAATTCAAAGCCGCCCGCGCTCATGAAGAATCCGTTCTTCCCATGTACGGTGGCGATGGCCCCCAGCATGACGACGATCAGCGAGGCGGCAGAGAATCGGGTTAGAAACCCAAGGATCAACCCGAGCCCGCCGAAGAACTCGCCGACCGCGACGGGATAGCCGATCACGCCCCGCATGGTGACGGTCGCTTCGAGTCCCTGCCCGCCAAACGCCCCGAAGAGCTTCTGCGACCCGTGGGCTGCGAAGATGACGCCGGCGACCACTCGCACGGCCAGAAGCGCGACGTTGACTGCGGGCCGGTCGAGCGAAGTGCCGTGTTCACTATTCATAACTACTCCTGTTTGGGGTTCATCCCAGCGGTCGCTGGTCTCGCGTGCGATCAGAGCGGCACAAGGTCCGAACTCACCTGGTAAGTTTCGTGATGAGGCCGGCGCCGCCGTAGGCCCCGTTCACAACCGGGTATGCCGAGCAACTTGAGGCCCTGGATGGTGACGTAGCTGGTTTCCACGATCATGCCGAACGTGAAACCAGCTCGCGCGAGGGGCATCGTGTGGATCAGGGTCGGCATCTTGCCGGTGTCCCACTTCGCATCGTCGGGCAGGAACTCGGCGCGAATCGTCAGTTGCCGTGCTGTCTCCAGCCCGATGCCGCGGTTGGCGCCTGTCACTTGCCTCTCAGCGATCGTGCGAGCCGTTACGTTGCGCCCGGGACGCTAATTCACTTGCGGTATTGCTCATCGCTGACCTGCTCCATCCATTCCACTCCCTTGCCGTCGAGTTTCTCCTGGATGGCGATGTGCGTCATCGCAGTCGTCGGCGCGGCGCCATGCCAGTGCTTTTCACCGGCGGGAAACCAAACCACGTCACCAGGTCGAATTTCCTCGATCGGCCCGCCCCAGTGCTGTGCCCAGCCGCACCCGGCCGTTACGATCAGGGTTTGGCCGAGCGGGTGCGTGTGCCACGCGGTCCGAGCACCGGGCGCGAAGTTGACACTGGCGCAAGCCATACGCCCCGGAGCAGGTGCTTCAAGCAGCGGATCGATCCGAACCGTCCCGGTGAACCAATCTGCCGGTCCCTTGCCGGATGGCTGGGAGCCATTTCTCTTGATGTCCATGGTGTACGTTCCTTTTCCTTTGATTCCTTGCAGGTTCTGAGCCAATTTGGCGGTATCTGGGAGTTGGGCTGCCGCCGCCGGACGTCACTCATTCCAAGTGTAGCGAAGACATATCGATCGAGAAGCGGTACTTCACGTCCGATCTGACCATTCGCTCGTAGGCCTCGTTGATTTTCTGGATGGGGATCACCTCAACGTCGGAGGTGATGTTGTGCTGGCCGCAGAAGTCGAGCATCTGCTGCGTTTCGGCAAGGCCGCCGATGCAAGAACCGGAGAAACTTCGGCGTTGGACGATAAGGCCAAACGCCGCCACGGGCAGCGGCTTGTCGGGCGCGCCGACCATGGTGAGGTTGCCGTCGCGGGCCAGCAGGTTGATGTAAGCGTTGACATCGTGCGGGGCGGCAACGCAATCGAGGATGAAGTCGAAGCTGCCGGCGTGTTTCTTCATCTCGTCGGCGTTCTTGGAGACGACGACCTCGTCGGCCCCGAGACGCAGCGCGTCCTCCTTTTTGTTCGGCGTCGTGGTGAAAACGACGGTGTGGGCGCCGAAGGCGTGGGCGAATTTCACGCCCATGTGGCCGAGGCCGCCCAGACCGACGACGCCGACCTTCTTGCCCTTGGTAACGTTCCAATGGCGCATCGGCGAGTAGGTCGTGATCCCGGCGCACAGCAGCGGCGCGGCCCCGGCAAGATCGAGGTTGGACGGGATACGCAAAACGAAGTGTTCGTCCACGACAATGCTGTCGGAATAACCGCCGTAGGTCACCGGAGCCGTATTGTGCTTGTCCGGGAAACCGTACGTGAGGACTTGGCCCGGACAGAACTGTTCAAGACCGGCCTTGCAATTCGGACAGGTGCGGTCCGAATCGACCAGGCATCCGACGCCGACAACGTCGCCCGCTTTGAACTTGGTAACGGCCGAACCCGCCTTGGTGACCCGGCCAACGATCTCGTGGCCCGGCACGCAGGGATAGACCGCGGCCATCACGTCGTGCCATTCGTCACGAGCGTAGTGAAGGTCGGAGTGGCAGACGCCGCAAAAGAGGATTTCGATCTGCACGTCGCGTTCGGTCGGATCGCGACGCGGAATCGTCGCGGAGACCAGCGGTGATGTTGGACTGCCAGCGGAGTAAGCTCTCGCCTTAAACATGGATGGATGCTCCTTGATGTTTGCTATTCAGGCTCGGTATTGAGCGGGTGCAAAACCGGCGCCGCGAAGAGGGCCAAGTTACCTGGCTTCTGTGAACTGACAAAAGAATAGCAATCGAAGGAACCGCCAAACCAGTAATAACGGTCAGGAACGCGTCGCCGTCCTCTCGGGCCCGACTGAATCCCGCGGAACTGCGGCGTTAATGCCGCGCCCGTTCCGTCAAAGCGCGCAAATCCTCGCAACTCGGCGCCGGATCCTGTCTTTTATCCGAATGGAGGCAAGGCCCGCCGAATGGCGAACGTCATGCGGCCCTACCTGGAGGCGACGCTGGCGTGACCAAAGGCAATCCAAGAAACATCGTAGCGTCGGTTCGCGCGCGACTGACTGCAATTGCGCGGAAAAAGATTCCGAGGAACTCCAGGCCATCCTGACCCGGTACGCAATCGAACGTTCCTCTACCGCCTGAGCATTTCCCCGCAGGCGGCCTCGACCAACGGCCATGCCTCATAGCATAGCAACCGACAATGTGATCAGCCGCGCTACTTTCCAGGGTTATTGAGAAGTTACGAAATGGCACGTTAAAAACGTGCCCCACAGCGACACGTTCGGTTGGCTTTCGCTTGACTATCGTTTCCGTTCTAATTTCGTGGGGCACGTTTGTAACGTGCCGCGACAGAAACTGGCACGTTACAAACGTGCCCCACGAACCGTGGCCCAGGCACGCCGAGTTTGAGCGAATCTCCGCACGCGCTTGGCCGCTCTCAAACGGCGTCGTAATGTTCGCTCACTTCTTCGGAAACGCGGGTATCGGCGGCAACACTCTCCCACGCGTGCGGATGTCTTCGAGAATCACCTCGATCGCGCGCTCGAGTTGCTGATCCCGGCCCGCAAATTCCAGCGCGGGGTCGTTGTCGATTACGATGTCGGGATCGACGCCATGCCCCTCGATCGCCCACTTGGTACCGTTTAGTTCGTACGAGGCGAACTCGGGTTTGTTCAGGCTGCCTCCGTCGACGAACGGTAGCGTGCCGCGGATGCCGACGGTGCCGCCCCACGAACGTTTACCGACGAGCTTGCCGAGTTTGTAATGGCGGAAGCGGTACGGAAAGATGTCGCCGTCGGAGGCGGAGAACTCGTTCATCACGCAGATCATGGGGCCCAGGAAGGTCTCGGTCGGATTGGGCCGGGGGAACGTGTCGCGCGACATGCCGACCATGGCGATCTCGCGGCGCAGGCGTTCGATGATTTGCGGCGAAACATTTCCGCCGCCGTTGCCGCGCACGTCAATAATGAGAGCCTTCTTCTTGAGCTGCGGATAGTAGTGCTTCACGAACTCATTGAGCCCGGTCGAAAGCATGTCGGGGACGTGCAAATAGCCGACCTCCCCTTTGGTCTTGTCGGCGACCAACTGAATGTTCCGCTGCACGCGTTCGTAGTAGTAGAGCGGTTGCTCGTCGGCGATCGGGACGACGACGACTTCCCGGCTGCCGCCTAGCTGCGGCTCCTTGTTGATCTTGAGCCGAACCTGCTTGCCGACCGTGCCGACGAGGGACTCGTAGATGTTGACCATCTCATTGGTCGGTTGGCCGTCGACGGCGAGGATGTAGTCGCCGACGTTGACGTCGACGCCGATCTCCGCGAGCGGCGAACGCAGGCCCTTGTCCCAGGTAACGCCCTTGAGGATCTTGACGATCTTGTAGTACTTGGTCTTGGGATCCTGTTCGAGTTCGGCGCCGAGCAGTCCGGTCTGGATGCGGGTCGGCTTGGGCAGATCGCCGCCGCCGACGTAGGCGTGGCCCACGTTGAGTTCGCTGATCATCTCGCCGATGATGTAGCTGAGGTCGGCGCGATGATTGACGTGGGGCAGCAGAACTTCGTATTTGCTGCGGAGCGCCTTCCAGTCGTTGCCGTGCATGCCGGGGTCGTAGAAGAAGTCGCGCATCTGCCGCCACGATTCATGGAAGATCTGCTGCCATTCCTTACGGCGATCGAGCTTCATCTCCATGTTGGCAAGGTGCAGTGCGGTATCGACCGACACGGTCGACTTGGGGAGATCGATGATGCCGTACAGGGTGTCTTTGCTGACGAGCATCTTCTTGCCGTCGGCGGAGATCTCGTAGCCGTTGATTTGGCCGAGCACGGACTCCTTGCGGGCGGCGAGATCGTACATGTAGAACCCCGAGCCCCCCCCCTTGCGACTGGTGCGGAGGTAGTAAACCGTGCTGCCGACGGACGCGAGATGCCGATAGTTGGCCGCGGTGATCGGCAGTTGCAGCACGCGATCCTGGATGCCGGCGACATCGACGGTCGTCGCCGGCTTCTCGGTCGCCTTCGGAGTCTCGGGGGCAGCGACGTTGGCTTCATCGCTTTTGGGCGCGAACGGCGATTTGGTCGCCTTCGCCAGCGTCACGAAGTAGATCTTCGCCAGGTCGCCGTAGGCGTGGTTCCATTCGGTCTCGCTGAAGGTCGGGCTGAAATCGCGTTCGGAAACGAAGAAGAGGTACTTGCCGTCGCCGCTAAAGGCGGGGCCGTACGATTCGTACCAGCCATCGGTAACCGCGAATGATTTGTCCTGCTCGACGGAGTAGAGGAACACCTTCTGCATGGCTGACTCTTCGGACTTGGCATAGGCGATCCACTTACTGTCGGGAGACCAGACGTAGTCCTTGATCTCCCAGACTTTCGAGTCGGCGACCTGCGTGACCTTCTTGCTGGCGACGTCGATGAAGTGGAGACGAGTCTTCTTGTCGGCCCATAAGATCTTCTTACTATCGGGAGACCAGTAGATCGCATACTTGTAGGGAGGTCCGCCCTGGGTGAGCTGGGTGACGGAGCCGCCTTCGGGGCCGGTGAGGTGGATTTCGTCTTCGCCGCTGGCGTCGCTGATGAAGGCGATCGTCTTGCCGTCGGGCGACCACTTGGGATTGCGTTCGTGCACGCCGGAGGTGGAGGTGAGATTCCGCGTGGGCCCTTCCTTGGCGGGGACGGTGAAGAGATCGCCGCGGGCGGAGAAGAGGGCGCGTTTGCCGTCAGGGGAGATTTCATACGCGCCGATCGACTTGCTGACGTCCTTGACGATCGGCCTGCCGCCGAGTTGATCGTCGCGGATGCGCAAGCGCAACTTGGTCGTCTGCTGACTCTTCAGATCGAAGCGAACCAGGGCGCCGGCGTGTTCGAAGACGATGGCGTTGTTGCCGAGCGAGGGATACTTGATGTCGTAGTCGGCGAAGTCGGTGTGCGCCTTGGTGACCTTGGCGGCGAGGTCGTACGAGTAGAGATTGAAGCGTTTGTTGGCGTCGCGGTCGGAGAGGAAATAGATCTTCTCGTTCGCCCACATTGGGAAGACGTCGCAGGCGTCGTCGGGGGAGATGCTTTCGGTCGTCTTGGTTTCGAAGTCGTGGATCCAGATATCGTCGGCCATGCCGCCGCGGTAGCGTTTCCAGGTGCGGAATTCGCGAAAGACGCGGTTGTAGGCGAGCTTCTTGCCGTCGGGGGAAAACGAGTTGAACCCGCCGCGCGGCAGCGGAATCTGTTTGGGCAAGCCGCCGGAGACGTTCACGGTGAAGAGTTGGCCGATGAAGTCGTTCGGGTCGCGCATGCGACTGCGGAAAACGATTTCGGAGTTGCCCTTCCAGCCCATGACGATATTGTTGGGCCCCATGCGATCGGAGACTTCATCCCGGCTCAGGGTGGCGGTGAAGGTGAGCCGTTTGGGATTGCCTCCCTCCGCCGGCATCAGGTAAACCTCGGTGTTGCCGTCATACTGGCCGGTGAAGGCAAGCCATTTGCCGTCAGGCGAGAAGCGGGCGAACATCTCGTAGCCGTCGTGGTTGGTGAGCCGGCGCGCGATGCTCTGGTCGGCGGTGGACGACGTGTAAAGATTCCCCGCGTAGGAGAAGACGATGTTGGTGTCGTGAATGGTCGGGAAGCGAAGGAGCCTCGCTTCCTCCTGTGCGGACGCCGTCGCGGCCAGGAGAGCGAGAAGCAGGGCGGAACAAGTTCGCATGTGCAAGCACCTGGTGAAGGTTGACGCGGGGTGCAAGCATTGTATGGGGTGCGTCTAGCCGCCGGTAGTGACCGGGGCCGCGGGAGCAGGGCCGCCGTCCTGGAAGTTGCACTGCTTATGGGCGCCGTCGCAGAACGGCTTCCGCGCGGAGGCGCCGCATCGGCACAGGGCGACGACTTCCTTGCCGGCGGGGATCGGATACTCGTTGCCCAGTTGATCGACGATTTTGACGTTCGCGGGCAGCACGAGAGGCCCGTTTTCCCGGCACCGGATCGTGAGTGGTTCGCTCATGAGGCTCTCCCATTTGCTTGGGCGCAAAGTCTCAGACGAGAGTTATACGCTTTCATCCGCCGTTTCCGGAATTAACGCGACGCCCTCGTAGATCTCCGCGAGCGGCAGTTCGATCTCGATCTCCTTCGTGTAGCGGACCGTCTTTGAAACACGCAGCTTGTCGATCACGCCGATAAAATCTCGGCCGATTTTTAGATTGCCCTTGTCGGCAAAGTCTGCCTTAACCTCGCCGACTTTTTTCAGGACGCCGTTGACGTAAAGCGAATAGGATTTGGTTTCCTTGCTCCCATCAAAGGTGGCGGTGACATGAATGCGGCTCGCGTCTTTGGGAACTTCAGTGGTGCCGACGCCGTCCACGCCGCCCTGGATCCAAAAGTTGTCGTTTTCGCCGCTGACGTAGTGTTTCAACCCAAAACCGCGGGCGCCGAGAATCGTGCGCCGTTCGCTGCCCCCTTTGTTGGGCGTGATCTGGACCCAGGCCTCCATCGTGAATTGTTTCGCTTGCGGAGGATTCAGGTCCCAGGGAGGGAATGGCGACCCAGCTCTCCCTGCCGTCAAAATGGAGGGCGGAATGGCTGACTGAGAGCGAGCGGTCCACGTCACGCCAGAATTCCTTCGCCTCCTTGCCGTTGATCGTTTCGAGCGTCTTGATGGAACGCAGAATCTCGGTATCGCGCTCGGCCTTGAAATCGCACTCGATTTTTGCGAGGGGCATCCCCTTCAGCGGCGACAGGTCAGTCACCTTCGTGCCACGAAGATCCAAATACGTTAGTTTCATGTCCTTCAGCAGCGACAGGTCAGACACGTTCGTCCTATCGAAGCTCAGCCACATCAGTGGCATATCTTTCAGTGGAGACAGGTCGGATACCTGCGTGCCAGCGCAGGACAAGGTTATTAGCTTCATGTCCTTAAGCGGCGACAGGTCGGACACCGGCGTATTCCAACAATACAGCAACGTCAGTTTCATGTCCTTAAGCGGCGAAAGATCGGATACCTCCGTCAAGTAGCACTTCAGGCTCGTCAGTTTCATGTCCTTGAGCGGCGAAAGATCGGAGAGGTTGCTCTTGCCCTTATCACTTCCGCTGCAGTTAAGCGACGTCAACCCCGGAAACGCTCGCACCGGCGATAGGTCCGTCACGTTATCCGCGAGGAAGGCCAACTCCGTCACCACGCCGGCCTTGTTGATCACGGGCGTCAACTTGCCGTCGAAGCCCGGATTGCGTTTCATCAGCTCGGCCTTCACCGCTTCCACCTGCTCCTCGGCCGGCATGGCGGCGACCGCTTTGAGCCAGGCGGGATCGAGCGGGGCGAAGCCAATCGGTTTGCCATCGGTTGGCCCCAGCGGCGTCAAGGTCATTTTGTGGACATGAAAAATGTTCTGCGATCCAAGGAACAGTAAGTTTCCATTTGGCACTTTCCATTTTTCAAACAGGTCGAGGCGGGCCGGGTCGCCTTGCCAGCGGAAAATGGTCTTCCCCTCGCATCGGAAAGTCACTTCCTTTTGTCGGACTTGCAAGACAATCACAGTCGGTTTGTTGAGAGGTAGGAGTTGCCCCTTATAAGTTGTTTCGTTGTTGCTGGCGGTTTTTCCGTCGACTGTTTCCAGGCCACTGATGCCGTTGGCGTTGAAGCCATCGATCACCACCAAGCACTGCTTGCCGCCCATGACGAAGCCTAGATTCATTCCAAGCCCAGGCTTCCTGCGTTCCAGCACCAAATCGATCTGGTATTCCTGAGGCGGCGGCGTTGAAATCATGAGGCGATGCCAAGCACCTTCCGGCGTTACGAGCTTGTTTTCGACAACGGACCAGGTCCCTTCAACCGCGTCGCGTTTGGCGTCGATGCCCTTGAGGAGATCGACACTCGCGACGGCATGCGGCGCGATCGGCGCTCCCTCCGCTTTCACCCACTTGGCGCCGACGATCTTGCCGTGGTGCCCGTTGCCGGAGGAGTCCGTGAGTACATTACCCTGACCCTCATCGAAGTGGTAGAGGGCGAGCGTATCGGCGTCCGGTTCGAAGCGCTTCGCCGGAACAAACTCCTTAATATATCGTGCGGTCTTCGACACACGCACTTCATCAATCAAGCCAATGAGTCCCTCTTGGCCGATGAGCCACCCCTTCACCGAGCTGATGTCCGCGCCTTTCATCGCCCGGGAGGAGACCAGCTTGCCATCGACGTACACTCGAGTCTGGACGACGTCCCGCACCCCGGCGATGTGGATTCTGCGGCCACTGGTGAAAGGGATGTTCTCGCTGCCTGGGTACATCCGCAGATTCTGGCCTGAAAAATAGAGGCTGGCCACGCCGAATTTGCCGACGATGATTCGGTCATTAGGCATCTGGGCGGCCAACGGGGTGACGTACGCTTCCAGCGTGATTGGAGCAGTCGGCGGGAACTGGAGGGAGGGAACGTCGACCCTGGCGGTGCCGTCATAGGAAAGGGCGTAGTCGCCGGAGGGGTCTGCCGCGACATCCGCCTTCACCCACTTGGCGCCGACGATCTTGCCGTGATGCCCGTTGCCAGAGGAGTCCTTGAACTCGTCGCCGGAACCTTCGTCGAAGTGGTAGAGGGCCAGTGTGTCTGCGTCCGGCTCGAAGCGCTTTTGCGGAGTAAAATCGCGGTCGTAGCGCGCGGTCTTCGAGAATCGCACCTCTCGGATCGCGCCCTCGAAGTGATTATAGATATTCTTGTTCTGGCTTTGCCATGCGCCGAGAGAGACGGTCTTCTGGGGATTCTCGGAGGGGGCAGCGGGCCTGGTCACGCCGACGCGGCGGCCGTTCAGGTACAGCCACCGCTCCTTGCCGTCGCATACCGCGGCGAGGTGGGCCCAGTCGCCGACCTCGGCGGATCCCGGTTGCGAGTTAATGTTCGCGTCAGTGGCCAGGGCGGCCGGGGCGTAGAAGTTCCAACTGCTCCCGCCCGGACCAAAAAGCCGAAGTTGCGCGTCACCGTATCGGACGATGTTCGGGTACCCGACAATCTCCGGCGACCCTGTACGCCTCACCCAGGTTTCGATTGTGTACGGCTTGTCGCATTCGACCCGCATCGACGGCAATTGGACAAAACTCGACTTGCCGTCGAACGCCAGATACGATCCATCCCCAACGGCCTTCTCCCCTTCCTGCACCGGCGGATTGTTCGCGCTGCCCTCAACCGCGCTCACCCACTTGGCTCCAACGATCTTGCCGTGATGCCCGTTGCCGGAGGAGTCCTTGAGCACGTCGCCGGCGCCTTCGTCGAAGTGGTAGAGGGCCAGCGTGTCGGCGTCTGGCTCGAAGCGATTCTGCGGCGTGAAATCTTTGTCGTAACGGGCCTTCTGCGAGACGCGCATTTCGTCGATCAGGCCGGAATAATACGAACCGAGGTCCAGCGTCGTTCGACCCTTGGCGGGGACGTCGCCTTCGATGTTCTTGTTGCCCACCAGCTTGCCCCTCACGAACAAGAGCATCTCTTTGCCGGTAAAGACGCCCGCCACATGAGCCTTTTGGTTCGCCGCGGCGGGGAACGCGACGGTATTCGACTTGAGGCCCAGCAATTTGACAGTATGCAACTTCTGCCCCGTCAAGCGAAATCCCCATTCGTTGCCGGCCGTGATCGACATCCGATTCGAGCCCAGGATGGGCGAGTTCGCGTGTCCGTCGTTTATGGCATAGAGGGTCAGGTACGCTTCGATAGTGAAGGGCTCGGAAAGTTCCAAAGAAATGGGCAACGGGCCGACCTTGCTCTCGGCATTGAAGTGGAGAGCGTAATCGGCAAGTGCGGGCGTCTTCGGCAAAGGCACGGGCGGGCGTTCCTTCACTCCGATCACTTTACCGTCCTGCACGATCTGTATTTTCCCTGGCAGCCAGTCGATCTTCAGCGTCGTCTTCTCGCCCTTGCCAATCTGGATCGACGTCGTGTCAAACACAAAGTCGTCGCGCGTGATTTTGAGGCCGTGCTTGCCGGGCTTGACTGTGAACGGCTTTTGATCCCCGGTGACGAGGGCGCCATGCTCGCCGAACTCGACTTTGAAGAGCTTCTCGTCGAACTCGAACCGGACGACGCCGTCGGCCGTTTGCCAGAAGAAGACGATCGCCGCCGTCACGCCGCCCCCCAGGAGCAAGAGCGCTGCAAGAATCATCGGCAGCCGACTTTTCTTGGCGGGCCGGGAATACGCGATCGTCTGCGGCGGGCTGCCGGTCTGGGGTGACATGGACTTCGTGATCGTCTTGGCGGGCATGAAGCCGCCGAGCGTTTCGTCTGGCGACGCCGTCTTGCGGGCGTGCGCCTTCTCTATCTTGCGTAGGGCAACCACTACTTCGTCGGCGGTCTGGATGCGCTGGGCGGCATCCTTCTCCAGGAGCTTCATCACCAATTCGGAGAACTCCGGCGGCAGCTCCGCGTTGAGCTTGATTGGCGGCGGCGGTTCCGTCATCGCGACGGACATCAGCGTCGAGACGGTGTCTCGGCCGTGAAACGGCTGGTTGCCGGTCGAGAGACGATAGAGGACGACGCCGAGGCTGAAGAGGTCGCAGCGGGCGTCGACGTCCTCGCCGCGGGCCTGTTCGGGGGCCATGTACGAGGGGGTGCCGACGATGGCGCCCTGTTGCGTGAGACCTGCGTCCTGCTGCGCGGCGCGGGCCAGGCCGAAATCGAGGATCTTGACGCGATTCCTTGGCGACTCCAGCCAAATATTGCCCGGCTTGATGTCGCGATGGATCAGCCCCGTCGCGTGGGCAGCGCCCAGGCCCTCCGCGATCTCTCGGCCAATCCGCAGCATCTCGCCGAGCGGCATCGGTTCGTCGCGGTTCAGACGCACGTCGAGCGGCTCGCCCTTGAGGAACTCCATCGCCATGAACGGGATGCCGCGCTCTTCGTCGATCTGGTAGATGCGGACGATGTGATCGTGTTCGATCTTGGCCATCGTCTCGGCTTCGCGGAGGAAGCGTTTGCCGGCACTGGCGCTGGCGGCGAGCGCGGGGAGCATTGCCTTGATCGCAACCATACGTTTGAGCCGGACGTCCTCGCCCTTGTAGACGACGCCCATACCGCCGTGGCCGAGGATTTTCAGGATGCGGTATTTGCCGAGTCGGCCGAGTTCGTCGGGGAGTTGCGACGGCGCGAGGAATTCGGTGAGACTGTCGTCCAAGGATTCCTGCGGTCTGCCGTCCTGAGTTTCATCGGGATTGCTGAGCGGCGGCTGGGTCGGAGACTTGGCCGCGGCAAGGGGGAGAGGCGAAACCGTCGCCTGTTCTTGATTGGACGTCGTCGGCGGAACCGTGCGCTCCTCCATCGATGCGGGGACGGGCACTTTCGCCGGGACGGCGGTCGGCTTTTGGCAGCCGGGGCATTTGACGCGCTTGCCGGCCAGTTCGTCCTTGACCGAGAGTTTCTTCTGACAGGCGGTACACGTGAACGCGATCATGTCCGATCCTTTTGGCTGGGGCCAAAGTGTCGTGGCTCGCTGGACGAGGAGGTCGATCTCTACGTTGTGGCGGGGGAGTCCGGTCGCCGTATCTTCTTTCAGCAGGCCGGCCAAGTTCTCTTTCGAGCGGAGCAATCCCTTGCGCTGGGCCAGGCAAGCGTCGCATTCCATGACGTGGTCTTCGAGCGCCGCCAACTCACGTTCCGGGAAGTCCGCGAGGTAGAGGTGCTGCAATCGATCCGGTGCTGCACAGGTCGCGACGCGCATCGTTCGAGTTCTCCCGGAATAGGATACGCTCAGCGGCCGAAAAGCCTTTCACGAAATTAGAACCGATTGGGCGTGGAAATGCAAAACAGAAGCGTCACGAGGGTCCAGAAGAAGACGCCTACGTAGCCAAGCAGTCGGCCGAAACGGGTGAAGTTCTCGCCCGCGGGGTCGATTCGGCCGCGATTGATTTCGCGGAGATCGTGCTCGGCGCGGGTGATGGCGAGGATGCCGAAGACGAAGAGATTGCCGGTGAGTGGTAGCAGGGCGAGCACGCCGTAGAGGAGGATCTCGCCGCCGCGATGCGCCTGGATTTTTCGGCCTTCGGGAGCGATGCCTTCTTCGCCGACGACGCCGGGGAAGTAGCGCCAGTCGATCTCGGGGATGGCGGCTTTATTGAGCAGGAGGGGATCGGCGGTGAAGGTGACGGCGGGGGGCGGACCGGCGCGGATGTTGGTCTCGGCGTCGGCGCCCATGCCGGGGAGCGCGAAGATCTTTCGGCACATCGGGCACTTTGCCGGCGCGTTCGACAGGACGTCGGGGAGTTCCAGCAGAGCCCGACAATGCGGACAGCCCAACGTGGCGGCCATGCGGGCTCCCTGTCAATTGCGATAATCGAGCGCAACGTCGAGCGCCGGCGCCGAATGCGTGAGCGCCCCGACGCTGATGCGCTCGACGCCCGTCCCCGCAATGCCGGCGACCGACTGCAGATTGACGCCGCCGGACGCTTCGAGTTTCACGGTCGGCGCCTGGGCATCGCGGCGCCTCACCGCCTCGCGCATCGTTTCGGGCGTCATGTTGTCGAGCAATATAATCGCCGGCGCCAGCGGGAGCGCCGCCTCGAGTTGCGTGAGCGAATCGACTTCGAGTTCGATCGGCAGTTCGGGAAACGTCTCCCGCGCCGATGCGACGGCTGCAGCGATCGATCCGCCCAGCGCTGCGAGATGGTTGTCTTTCACGAGGATGGCGTCGTAGAGCCCGAGTCGATGGTTGACGCCGCCGCCGCAGCGCACGGCGTACTTCGCGAGGAGCCGCCAGCCCGGGAGCGTCTTGCGGGTGTCGAGGATCTGCGCGCGCGTGCCGCGCACGGCCTCTACGAACTTTGCGGTCAGCGTGGCGATGCCGCTCAGATGCTGCAGGAAATTGAGGGCGACGCGTTCCGCCTTCAAGATCGAACGCATCGAACCGGTCACGGTCGCGATGCGCTCGCCGGGCTTCAGACGGGCGCCGTCGCGGACATGGGCCGTGAACGCGAGCCCCGAATCGACGGCAAACATCACGTCGGCGGCCAACGGCAACCCCGCCAAGACTCCGGGCGAACGGGCGACGAAGTCGGCGGTTCCGCGCGTCTCGGCGGGAATCGTCGCGAGGCTGGTGACGTCCCCCGCCGAGCCCAGGTCTTCTTCCAGGGCCCAGGCGATGAGGCGCTGGGCAACCTGGCGTTCGTCGGCGGAGAGCGACATGGTCACCTACTTCACGAAGCGATTGATAATGTTCTCGAGCATTTCCTGGCGTCCGCTGGCATTGGCGGCCGCTTCGCCCTTGTCGAGCATGTAGGCTTCGAGTTCTTCGAACTTCGCCGTGCCCGCTTCGATCTTGGCGCCGATGCCCGCGTCCCAAGAGGCGTAGCGCTGCTTGACGAAATCGGTGAGCACGCCTTCCTTGCGGATCTGGGCGGCGAGCTTGAGGCCGACCGCAAACGCGTCCATGCCGCCGATGTGGGCGTGGAACAAATCAATCGGCTCGAAACTCTCCCGGCGCACCTTGGCGTCGAAATTGACGCCGCCGGTACCGATGCCTCCCTGGCCGAGAATCACGAGCATGCATTGCGTCGTCAGGTAGTAATCGCTCGGGAACTGATCCGTGTCCCAGCCGAGGAGCAGGTCGCCGCGGTTGGCATCGATCGAGCCGAGCATGCCGCACGCGGAGGCGTAGGTAAGTTCGTGCATCATCGTATGGCCGGCGAGGGTCGCGTGGTTCGTCTCGATGTTGAGCTTCATTTCCTTGTCGAGCCCGTAGCCGCGCAGGAAGGCGACGCAATTCGCGGCGTCGAAGTCGTACTGATGAACCGTCGGCTCCTTCGGCTTCGGCTCGATCAGGAACGTCCCCGTGAAGCCGATCTTTTTCTTGTACTCGACGGCGAGATGGAAAAACTTGGCGAGGTGGTCGAGTTCGCGTTTGAGGTCGGTGTTGTAGAGGTTCGAATAGCCTTCCCGGCCGCCCCAGAAGACGTAGTTCTCGCCGCCCAGTTCCTTCGTGACTTCGAGGGCCTTCTTGACTTGGGCCCCGGCGTACGCAAAGGCGTCGGCGTTTGGGCTGGTGGCGGCGCCGTGCATGAAGCGCTTGTTGCTGAAGAGATTCGCGGTGCCCCACAGGAGCTTGATGCCGGTTCGCTGCTGTTCGTCCTTCAGCACCCTGGCGACGGCATCGAGATTCGCGTTCGTCTCTTTGAGGTTCTTCCCCTCGGGGGCGACGTCGCGGTCGTGGAAGCAGTAGTACGGAGCGCCGAGCTTTTCGATGAACTCGAAGGCGACCTTGACCCGCTTCTGCGCCATCTCGACGGAGTCGCTGCCGTCTTCCCACGGGCGAACGTTGCAGCCGGGACCGAACGGGTCGCTGCCGGAGCCGCGAAACGTATGCCAGTAGCAGACGGCGAAGCGTAGGTGGTCCTTCATGGACTTACCTTCGACGAGTTCGCTCGGGTTGTAATGGCGAAAGCAGAGGGGGTTCTTCGAGTCGGGTCCGTCGTACTGGATCTTTTCCACTTCGGGAAAGAAAGCCATGGCTGCTCCAGGAGAAAAGTGACGCAAGAGCCGCGACCGGGAGGGAGCGGCATGACTCGCCGATGCAAAAAGCCGCTTGCGGTCGCGGCTCCTAAAGTCGAGTCGCTTGAGGGTGTGATACGGACGCGGAGCGGAGTTTCAATCGCGGAAATCGTGCCAGGTGCCGTCCTGTCCGAGGACTTCGTTGGGCCGAAACGTCGCCTTGTATTCGAGCGATCGGCACCCTTCGACGAAGTACCCGAGATAGACGAAAGGCATGTGCCTGGCCTTGGCTTCGCGGAGGACGTTCAGGACGTTGAAGATGCCGGGCGATAGGGCGCGGAGGTTCGGTTCGTAGAAGAAGTAGATGGCCGAGAGCCCTTCGGGGAGGACGTCGACGTAACCGACGGCGACGAGGTCGGCGCCGAGGTAGTAGCACCATTCTTCGGTGGGAAACGGGTTTTGCACGAAGGAATCGCGGTAGCTCGCCGCATCCTTGGCGGGGTGCTGGGGCCAATTCTTGAAGTCGGCCTGGAAGGCGTGGAAGCGGTCGTAGAGTTTGAGCTTCTGTTTGGTCGCCTGCGGTTCGCCGATCTGCAGCGTCAGCTCGTGTTCGCAGGCTTGCCAGGCTCGGCGTTGACTGCGGCTCGGCGTGAAGTCGGGCACGCGCACGCGGATCGACTGGCACGCCCGGCACGTGGGACATCGGGGCCGAAAGACCATGCCGCCGAAACGACGCCAGCCGTTCTTCATCAGCGCGTAATAGCCGGCCGCGTCGAGGTCGAGGAAATACTCGTACTCCAGGCTCCACCGTTCGTTGGGGAGATAGCCGCACGGGCTAGGAGGAGCCACGAAGTGATAAAGCGACTGCATACGTTAGTCCTGGCGAATGGTACGCATCATTCTACCAAGGATCGCATCCGACCACGAGCGCGGCAACCAATTTAACAGCCGAAGTTGCCAGACGGTGCGCCAGGGGAAGATGACGAACTTCTTCCTGGCGCGAATCGCCGCGAGGATGCGCCTGGCCGCGTCCTTGAGTTCGAGCACGTCCGACAAACGCTCGGCGATCGGCGCGGTCATCGACGTGCGCACCCATCCGGGGCAGACGGTGGTGACCGCGATGCCCAGCGGCGCCGCCTCGACGCGGATGCCGTCCATGAGCGCGTTGACGCCCGCCTTGCTCGCGCAATACGCCCACATGCCCGGCAAGCCGCGTAGCGACGACGCGCTCGACATCGCCACGAGGTGCCCGCGCCGACGCTGGATCATGCCGGGAATCACCGCGGAGATGCTGTTGGCGACGCCCACGAGATTGACGTCGAGAATGTGCCGAACGGTTTCGCCGTCGTAGTTTCGTAAGCTGGTTTCCCGGCCGACGCCCGCGTTGGCGACGAGCAAATCGATGGGTCCAAAGTGCGCGACGGCGGCGGTGAGCTGCGCGAGATCGGCGACGTCGACGACGCGCCAGACGCAATCGGGAATCTGCTCGGCGAGCGCACGCAGCCCGGTCTCCTGGATATCGATGGCAGCGATTGCATAGTCGTGAGCGAGCCCGAGCGCCAGTTCGCGCCCGATGCCCTGGGCGGCGCCGGTGATGAGGGCCACGGGTTTGCCGGTGGGGTTCATTCGAGCGGGGGACAGACGATGTCCATGCGCGACAGGACGACCGGGAAGCGGAACATGGCGCCGACTTCGTACCAACCGTCGGAAGCGGGCTTGGCGCGGACGAGCGTGGCCGGGATCGTGATGCTCGGCGGCAGGTAGGGATTCGGAATCTCCACCAGTACCTCGGCCGTCTCGAGTTCGTGAGGCAAAAAGAAGCCGATGCCGCTGTGCGACAGATCCTTGCCGCGACATTCGATCGGATCTTGAGCGGTACCGTCGGCGTCCACGGGCGTGATCTTGATCGTGTGCGGCCAAAGCAGCCGATCCTGCGTGCGCTTCTCTTCGCACGACTTCAGCTTCGCGTAGATGTCGTCGAAGAGCGCGGGGGCGAGTTCCTTCTCGACCTTCTGCAATTGATTGCTGTGACACAATGCGGGCTTTAGCTGCACCAGTACCTCGATGGGCGTCGCCGACTTGGCGTTCACGCGCGCCAGGGCAACCCGGCATTCCAGGTTCGGGATCTGCTTGCGCCACCGCTGCCAAAACGTCGGCTCTAGCGGGATCACGTAAATCGCGATCTGCTCGTCGTTCTGCTGCACCTTGCCTGGCCATTGCTGGAAAAACGATTCGAGTTTGGTCCGCGCGGTTCCCAGCGGCGTGCTCACCTGGAACTTGTAGGTGTGCACGTCATTCTCGTGCGTGAGGATCGGCGCCGACGGTTCCGATTCTGTGTCGCCCCCCGCCGCCGCGATGATCTTGTTTACCAGGTCCTGCAAATTCGGCGCGAGATCGATCTTCGACGACGACGGATGATTCTCCGCGCTCGACGTACTCCGACTCGCGTTGATCAACTCCTTGAACCGACCCGCATGCTCGCCGATGATGCTCGAATCGGCGATCGATCCCTCCAGCGCCAGTAACATATCGGTGTTCGAATTCCAGCGCTTCATCGGATCCGGATCGAGCGCCCGGCCCAGCACGTTCCGCTCGTTCTCCGGCAACATCGAAAGATCGGGCTTCACGCGCTGATGCTTCTGCGCCAGGTTCCCCAGATGGGCGAACGGATGCTTTCCCGTCAGCATTTCGACGTAGATGACGGCCAGGCTGAACTGGTCGCACGATCGGCTCAACGTGCGCTCGAATAGCTCAGGAGCGGTGTAGCGCGAGTTGCGCTGCGCGATGTCCTGCCCCGCGGGGAGCCAGAGGAGTTGAGCCAGGCCGAACTCGGCAATCTGCATCCAGCCGTGATCGAGCACGAGTTGCTTCGGGTTCAAGTTGAGATGCTGCAGGCCGTGCTGCTGATAGAGGTAATCGAGCACCTCGGCGGCGGCGCGGAGAAATTCGACCAGATCGTGGCGCGGAATGCCCGGCAACTTCTGATACATGCATTTCTGGAAGCGATCGCGCAGCGACTCCTTGGCGTAGTCGGCGACCATCGCCAGCCGGCCCGACTCTTGATGGACGATCTCCGACGAGATGATGGCCGGGTGATGCGCGGAGTTCAGTCGCGCGATCAGCTCGCCGACCTTCTTGCTGTCGCTCGTGTTAATTCCGTACAAGATTTTGAGGACGCGTTTCTGCCCCTTGGGAGACTGCACGAGCCAGGATTCTTGCAAGGGGGTGATGCCCTGCCATTCGAGGATGCTGTAATCGGGGAGCACGTGGGCCGGCAGCGTCGGCACGTTCTGCGCAGGGCGCAGGCTTTCGGTTTCGAGTTCGATGAAGCCCATGGTCTCGGAACCGGCGGCACGCTTTTCCGATTCCCCTTTGAGCGCCTTGACCAGGGCAATGCACGACGGATAGCGATCTTGCGGATTTTTCGCGAGCGCCTTGGCGAGGATCGGCTGATCGCCCGGCGGCAAGGGCGAAAGATCCGGGGCGTCCTGGGTGTGCTGCATCAGCAGCTGCCGACAATTGGTCCCCGAGAACGGCAGCGTCCCCGTCAGCAATTCCTGAAACACGATCGCCAGGCTGTACTGATCGCAATGTCGGCTGACGTTGCTGAGAAACAATTCCGGGGCCGCATAGACCGGCGTGATCGCCCCCAGCTGTAATTTCGTCGACGACGCCCCCGAGCCCCCCGACAGCGTGCTGACCAGTCCGAAGTCCGCGACCTTGACGTGATTGCTGACGCAGAACAGATTTCTCGGCTTGATATCGAGATGCTGGAGATCGAACTTAATGTTCATGAGATCGAGGACTTCTGCCGCCTCGCTCAAGTATTGCAGGAGTTCATCGCGCGGCACGCCCATCGCGCCCTTGGCGCGGTAGCTCTGAAAGAGTTCGTGCAGATTCTGGTCGGCAAGTTCGGTGATGATGATCAGCTCGCCCTGCACGCTTTCGACGCGGTCGATGGACAGCAGAAAGGGATGGCGAATGGACTTGATGTGCTGGACGGCGCGGAGTTCCTCCTGGGCGCGGTCGGAGGAATTGCCCTCGACGTTTTTGGTGTCGCCGTAGACGAACTTGATGGCTTTGAAGATGCCACCGGGCGCTTCGCATCTCCAGACTTCGCCGAACCCGCCTCTGCCGAGGTGATCGATTAGGCGATAGCCGCGAATCGGCTCGGCGTTAGGGGCTTTCAACAGAGGCATTGCGGTCTCCGGACGGCGACGCCGCCGCTTCGAACGCTGGGGAACCTACTCTGCCAACGTACGTCACATTTCGCGTTTAGTCCAATCGTTCACAGCCATTTCTTCCAGTAAAACAGCCCCAGCGACGCCAACCCGCAGAGTCCCATGAGCCCCAGCGAGAACGGATACCCGTACTCCCAATTCTTCTCCGGCAGGTTTTCGAAGTTCATCCCGTAGATGCCCGCGACCAGCGTCATCGGCAACACGATGGTCGAAATCATCGTTAGCACCTTCATGATCTGGTTGAGCCGATTCGACGCCGATGCGAGGTACGAACCGAGAAGATCGCTTGCCATCTCGCGTGAACTTTCGATCAGTTCCGTGAAGCGAACGAGGTGATCGTACACATTGCGATAGTAAACCATCTCGCGTTCGTCGATGAGTTGGAACTCGCCACGCGCCAGGCGGATGAGGATCTCGCGCTGGTAGATGAGAATCTTGCGCAGCAAGATGATCTCGCGTTTGATGCGCAGCAACTTTCGGTAGAGGACGGGATCGCCTGACTGAAGGATGGATAACTCCATGTCCTCCAGGCTTTCGTCGATGCCGTCGAGCACGGGGGCGAACTGATCGACGATGGTGTCGAGGATCAAGTGGAAGATAAAGTCAGGCCCGCGCTCGGCTTGCCCCTGGTGTCGTTCCAAAAATTCCGTCACTTGGCGGACGCAATTCTGTTCGTGGTAGTGATGCGTGATGAGCGCGTGTTCCGTGATCACGGCGCTGAGCTGCGTGAAAGGCGTTCCCTGCACGCGCAGTTCGTCCGTCTCCGCGGTAACGTCGCGCAGGTAGTCTCGCCGCAGAGCGTTGACGATGACCAGCAGGTAGTCGGGAAATTCTTCGACCTTCGGCAAATGGGGCGGCGCATCGGGTTCGCGCCGCGATCGGGTCACGTCCTCGAACGAAAGCGCGTGGATGGGCATGAACTTCTGAAGGATCCGCGTCTCTTCCTCGACGGTCGGATTGGCGAGGTCGATCCACAGCACTTTGTTCCCGTCGCAGCAGACGCCGAGCGATTCGAGCTGATCGGAACTCAGGTGGATTCCCTTTTTTTCTTGAGGATTCCAGAGGTAAGCGGTTATCATGACGGCAGCATCCCGGGACAGCGAGTTCAAGGGCCATCTCGTTTTATACCCCGCCCGGCCCAAAATGAGGTCTTTTCTCGGCAGCGGGTTTAGGTTCTAATGCTCCCTTCTGGATAATCCATCGGAAGGGAGGCCAGGGATGGCTAAGTTGACGTTCACCGAAGCGGATCAGCAGGCTCTCCA